>VGER01000035.1 GCA_016869235.1 Alphaproteobacteria bacterium
GACCGTGCGCGGGCAAATGCCTGCGGCCGCAGCTGCGGCCTTCGGCGTCTGCCCGCTCAACACCAACTGCGCCACTCGCTCTCGACCAAGCGGCGTCAGCCGGGCATTCTTGTGGACGTTCATCCGGTTCCCCCGAAGGACCTGAAGCTTCGACAACCTCAGCTTCCTCGGTCGGAGCAGGATGGACAACCTACTGAAAGCTCACACCTAGCGCGGCGTGTCTACGGGGCCGGCGGCAGGGGCTCGCCGCCCGGCGCCTGCTCGCCGCCGGGCAGGATGGTGCCGGCGATGATCGCGCCCTCGAAGTTGGTGCCAATCGCGGTCGCGCCGAGCAGGCGTGCGTTGGTGAGGTTCGCCGCCTTCAGGTTGGCGTCGGTCAGGTCGGCGCCGTAGAGGTCGGCCTCCTTCAGGTTGACGCCCTCGAGGTTGGTGCCGCGCATGGTCGCGAACGGCAGGTCGGCGACCTCCAGGTTGGCGCCGCGCATGTCGAGTCGGCCGAGGTTGACCTGGTCGAAGCGCGACCCGCCCAGGTAGGCGTTGCGGAACACTGCGCCGCCCACCGACGCGTTGCGGAAGTCGCTGTCGATCAGCTTGGCGTTCTCGAACGTCGCGCGCTGCAGGCGCATGCGGATGAGGATCGCCTCCACGGCGTAGGTGCCGTTGAACTTCGCCCCGGTGCCGTCGGCGAGATAGAGGTTCGCATAGGAAATGGTCGCGTCCGACAGATCCGCGCCGCGCAGGTTGGAGCGCGACAGGTTGGCGCCTTCGAGGTCGGCGCCCTTGAGGTTCGCACCTTCCAGGTTGGCGAGGTAAAGGTTGGCCGCACCCAGCACCGCCCTCTCGAGGTTGGCGCCCTTCAGCTCGCGCCGCTGCAGGTCGGCGCCCTCCAGCGCGCAGGCCGGACAGTCGTTGCTGCGCCCGGTCAGGAACGCAGCTTCCTTCTCGCCTACAGCGGGCGCCGGCACCTGCGCCGCCGCACCCGCGACAAGCAGCCACGCCAAAGTCCAAGCCAGGGTGGGGAGGTGCCGCGCCATCCAAGACCGCGTGTATGATAGCGTACCATGAATTCCCATCGTCGTTGTGCGGCGGTAGCCCGAGCGGTGGCCGCGGCGGCCCTGCTTGCCCTCGCGGCGCCGGCCGTGGCCCGCGACATGACTCAGACGCGGCTGGAGAACGCCAACGCCGAGCCGGAGAACTGGCCGGTGGTCAACGGCAATTATGCGGCCCATCGCTTTACCAACCTGAGCCAGATCAACCGCGCCAACGTCCAAAACCTGTCGCCCAAGATGATGGGGCTGCTCGGCGGTCAGGTGCCGGCGCAGGGCGGCCGCTATGCGGCGACGCGGCTCGAGGGCACGCCGATCGCCGAGGATGGGTTCCTCTACGTCTCGGACGGCTGGGGCGCGATCTACAAGGTCGACGTGCGCAGCGGCAATCGCGCCGACTTCGTGTGGAAGTACGATCCTGAGATCGACAAGGTGTGGGCGGGCGACGTCGCCTGCTGCGGCATCAACAACCGCGGAGTCGCGCTGTGGCGGGACAGCGTCATCTCGGTCTCGCTCGACGGGCGCATGCATCGCATCCACAAGGAGTCGGGCCAGCTGCTGTGGGAATGCAAGATCTACGACCCGGCGATCGCCGAGACGCTCACCGTGGCGCCCCTGGTCATTCGCGACCTCGCCATCGTCGGCGCGGCAGGGGCCGAGTACGGCATCCGCGGCTCGCTCGACGCCACCGAGCTCAACACCGGCAAGCAGGTATGGCGCACGCACACGGCCGGAGGCAACGACCGCGATCCCAACGAGCAGGCCAAAACCACCTGGCTCGACCCCTACAAGGCATGGGAGACCGGGGGCGGCTCGATCTGGCAGACCGGCACGTTCGATCCGCGGCTCAACCTCACCTACTGGGGCACCGGCAACGCCGGTCCCAACTACGACCAGGAGTATCGTCCCGGCGACAATCTCTACGTCGCCTCTGTGCTGGCGCTGAATCCGGACGACGGATTCATCAAGTGGTACACCCAGTACACGCCCGGCGATCCGTTCGACTACGACGAGGCCGCCGAGCATCCGCTCATCGACATTGGCGGCCGCGCGCTGGTCGTGCGCGCGGCGCGCGACGGCCATTTCTACGGATTCGATCGCGCCACGGGTGCGTTTCAGTACGGCGAGCAGTACCCGACCATCGTCACCTGGTCGGGGGGCATCGATGCCAAGACGGGACGGCCCAACAAGTACGTGCCGGGGGCGCCGCTGCAGAAGTACGCGCCGGGTTCCGTCGCCGATCGCGCCGGTGCGGTCGGCATGTTCTGTCCCGCCATCGGCGGCGGCAAGAACTGGGAGCCAACCTCGTACAACCCGGCGCTCTGCTAGAGTGCGGGCATGCCACCAGTTCCATTCGCGAGCCAAGGGTTCGCGACCGCCCAGGCCGCCAACCAGCGGATTCTGATCACCGTCAGCGCCGAATGGTGCGTCGTGTGCGCGGCCCAGCGGCCTATCCTGACACGGCTGCTCACCACCGAGCGCTTCCAGGACTTCGTCGCCTTCAATGTGGATTGGGACACGCAAAAGGACCTGGTGCGCCGCTTCAACGCGCAAGTGCAGGGAACCATCGTCGTCTTCAAGGGCAGCCGGGAGATGGCGCGGACGGCCGGGGCGACGCGCGAGCAGCTGATCGTCGAGCTGTTGGAATGGGCGCTGTAGCGCCCTAGCTTCCTTGCATGCATCCACTGATGGTCGTTGCGCTAGTGCTCTGGCCGCTGAGCGCATGGGCGCAGGACGGCCGGCCGCCGCTTGTGCGCATGCCGGATGCGGCTCGTGTCGTTGGCGACCTGCGGGAGCTGACTGTCGGCAAGCACGCTGCCGAGTTTCCCCTCGAGGGCTACTACGCCTTCGCGTGCGGTTCCAATGGCGGGACGCCGCTCGAGCAGCTCGACGATTGGACCGGATTCGCTCAATGCGCACGCGATCGTGCTACCGGACTGCACGAGGTCTACGTCGAATACGACGACGAGGGCGAGTACATCGCCCGCATGCTGGCCGAGCGGTTCGGGCCGGAGGAGGGGCGTCTCGGGCTGCGCAAGTACTACGGCACCAAGGTCGCCGGACACCCCGTAGTGCTGTCGGTGCTGTTCGACGAACGCGGCATCGCGCAGGCCATCCGCGCCGTGACCGACCAGCGCGCCGACCTCGACTACCGCCGCAACGCGTACCTGCTGCGTGTGCCGCTGATGAACACGTTCGGTGCCGAGGGCTGGGACTGCGTGCATCCGCCGCTCGCGGCGGGCGAGACGCCGGTCGGCAACTTCGCGGTGAAGATGCGCTGCGAGAAGGTTGTCCCCGGCGGCCGCCGCATGGTGGTGGAGGCGCACCTGTACCGGAAGCCCGGCCAGACCGGCTACGACCGGACCGGCGCGTCGCTCGCAGGCGACTTCTTCAGCCAGGGCCGCTGGGAGATCTGGAACGCGGACTACGCGGCCCCGCGCTAGTCGTCCCGGTCGGCCGGCCGCCGTCTAGATCAGGTCGGCGAAGTGGCGCATGCCGACCATGGCGAACAGCATCGGCAGCGACGACATGGCGTTGAAGCGCGAGGCGAGGAACGCCATGCGCGCCGCCTTCTTCTTCTCGTCGTCAGTCGCCGTGACCATGCCGAGAGCCTTCTTCTGGTTCGGCCAGATGATGAACCAGACGTTGAACGCCATGATGAGGCCGAACCACATGCCGAAGCCGATGGTCGCGTTCATGGCACTGCCGTCGGTGAGGCCGAGCGCCAGGGCATCGCCGATGTACCCGCCGCCCCACGCCAGGAGCACGCCGAACAGCACCGTCGAGACGGCCGCCCAGCGGAACCACCACAGGGCGCGCGGCGCGATGTACTTGCTCACCGCCGGTTTCAGCTCGGCGGGAATCTCCGCCATGCTCGGCACCTGCACGAAATTGAAGTACCACAGCAGGCCGATCCACATGACGCCGCTCACCACGTGCGCCCATCGGAAGAAGTAGCCGGTGTGGCCCCAGGCGCCTTCGGCCGTGCCGGGCTCGCCGCCGCCGGTGGCAATGCCCATCACCGCGAACACCATCAGGTTCGTCAGCACCACACCGAGCACCACGGTGGTCGGGAGCGAATCGAACGGACTCTTCATGGGCACCTCGTAGGCGGCTGCCAAGGCAAGGGTTTGATCGTATTCACAAAATATGGGGCCACGCAAGGTGGACGCCACCGCTATGTGGTAGGACTAGGGTCGTGATTTCCGATCTCGCGCGCGAAGGAGATCGCGACCGCTACTGGTGCGCCCAGTTCGCGCCGCCGGCGCTGCGTCCCGCGATGCTCGCCGTCCTCGCGTTCGCCGTCGAGCTCACCGCCGTTCCGTCCAAGACCACACGCGAGCCGATGATGAGCGCCTTGCGCTTCGCATGGTGGCGCGAGGGACTCGACGCGATCTTCTCGGAGGGCCGGGTGCCCCAGACGCCGACTCTCGAGGCGCTCGCGTCGGCGGTGCGATCGCACGAGCTGCCGCGCGAAATTCTGGATCAGATGATCGACGCCGCCGAGATGTCAGCGAGCGGCGGCGCCGAGGATCTGCAGGGCTTGGTGGCGCTCGCCACCACGGAGGGGGCCGGTCCGCTCACCCTTTGGCTGCGCATCCTGGAGGCCGAAAGCCGCGCCACCCAGACCGCGGTGACCGCCGCCGGCACGGCGTGGGCGTTGTCGCGGCGCGCGTTCGCGCGCACCGACCGGGACGCGGTCCTCGCCGCCGCGCTGGTCGAGGTCGAGCGCGGCCGCTCGCAACGCAACGACGTGCTCGACACGGCGTTGCCCGCGCTCTTGCCCATGGCCCTGGCGGTGCGCTCGTTGCGGGCGCTGTGCCGCGGCCGCGATCCCGCCCGTGACAACCGGGCGCTGCGCCAGCTGGAGCTGCTGGGGAACGCTCTACTCAGCCGATATTGACTGCTGGCCGATGTTGGCGAGCCACGCGCCGAACTCGGCGCGGGCGCGTGCCACCATGCCGCTCTTGCGGTCGTCCTTGCGGCCGCTATTGGGAAGCTCCGGGAACAGGCCGAAGTTGGCGTTCATCGGCTGGAAGTCGTCGATCGACCCGCCCGTGATGTGGTTGAGCAGCGCCCCCATCGAGGTCGTCGCCGGCGGCGGCGCCATGCTCACGCGTTTGCGCTGGGCGGCGGCGAAACGGCCGGCGAGCAGGCCCATTGCCGCGCTCTCGACATAGCCCTCGACGCCGGTGATCTGCCCGGCGAAGCGCAGGCGCGGCATGGCCTGTAAGCGCAGCTGCTTGTCCAACAGCTTCGGGCTGTTGAGGAAGGTGTTGCGATGGATGCCGCCCAGGCGCGCGAAGTTGGCGTTCTCGAGACCGGCAATGGTGCGGAACACGCGCACCTGGTCGCCGTACTTCATCTTGGTCTGGAAGCCGACGATGTTGAACAGCGTGCCGAGCGCGTTGTCCTGGCGCAGCTGCACCACGGCGAAGGGCCGCCGCCCCGTGCGCGGATCGTCCAGGCCGAGCGGCTTCATCGGCCCGAAGCGCAGCGTCTCGCGGCCGCGCGCCGCCATCACCTCGATGGGCAGGCAGCCGTTGAAATAGGGGGTGCTCCTCTCCCACTCGTGGAACTCGGTCTTCTCGGCGGCGAGCAGAGCGTCGACGAACGCCTCGTACTGCTCCTTGTTCATGGGGCAGTTCAGGTAGTCCTTGCCGCCGCCCTTGCCGTAACGCGACTGCGCCCAGGCGATACTGCGGTCGATCGACTCCGCGTGCACGATCGGCGCGATGGCGTCGAAGAACGCTAGGGACTCCTCGCCGGTCAGTCCGCGAATCGCCTCTGCCAGGGCGGGGGAGGTGAGCGGCCCGGTGGCGATGATCACCGAGTCCCATTCGGCCGGCGGCAGGCCGGCGACCTCGGAGCGCTCCACCGTGACGCGCGGGTGCGTCAACAGGGTCTGCTCGATCTCTTCCGCGAAGCCGACGCGATCGACGGCGAGCGCGGCTCCCGCCGGCACCCGGTGCGCATCCGCCGCGCGCAAGATCAACGACCCCGCCCGCCGCAGCTCCTCGTGCAACAGGCCAACAGCGTTGGTGTCCGCGTCGTCGGAGCGGAACGAGTTGGAGCACACCAGCTCGGCGAGCGTCGAGGTGACGTGGACCTCGGTCTTGCGCACCGGCCGCATCTCGTGGATCACCACCGGCACATCCGCCTGCGCCAGCTGCCACGCTGCCTCGGAGCCTGCGAGTCCGCCGCCGACGATGTGGACGGGCTGGATCGGAACGAGCGTCATTACGACGCCTTCCGTCGCTTGGCCTGGATCTCGCTCTTGGCGAACGAGCGCGAGCCGCGCGCCAGCACCGGTGCCAGGTACTGCCCGGTGTAGCTGCTGCTCGTCGCCGCGACTTCCTCGGGCGTGCCGACAGCGACGATGTGGCCGCCCTTGTTGCCGCCTTCGGGGCCAAGGTCGACGATCCAGTCGGCGGTCTTGATGATGTCGAGGTTGTGCTCGATCACCAGCACCGTGTTGCCGGCGTCCACCAGCGCCTGCAGCACCTCCAGGAGCTTGCGCACGTCCTCGAAGTGCAGGCCGGTGGTCGGCTCGTCCAGGATGTAGAGGGTCTGTCCGGTCGAGCGCCGGCTCAATTCGCGCGACAGCTTGATGCGCTGCGCCTCGCCGCCCGACAGCGTCGTCGCCTGCTGGCCGACGTGGATGTAGCCGAGTCCGACGTTCTGCAGCATCTCCATCTTGTCGCGGATGGAAGGCACCGCGGCAAAGAACTCGGCCGCCTCGTCGATGGTCATCTCCAGGACGTCGGCGATCGACTTGCCCTTGAAGGTGATCTCGAGCGTCTCGCGGTTGAAGCGCTTGCCCTTGCACACGTCGCACTGCACGTACACGTCGGGCAGGAAGTGCATCTCGATCTTGATCAGGCCGTCGCCCTGGCACGCCTCGCAGCGGCCGCCCTGCACGTTGAACGAAAAGCGCCCCGGCTTGTAGCCGCGCGCGGTGGACTCGGGCAGCTGGGCGAACCAGTCGCGGATCGGCGTGAACGCGCCGGTGTAGGTCGCGGGGTTCGATCGCGGCGTGCGCCCGATCGGGCTCTGGTCGATATCGACCACCTTGTCGAGGAACTCCAGTCCCTCGATGGCGGTGTGCGTGCCCGGCGCGTCGCGCGTGCCCATGAGCTTGCGCGCCACCGCCTTGTATAGCGTCTCGATGACGAGCGTGCTCTTGCCGCTGCCGGAAACTCCGGTGACGCAGGTGAGCGTGCCGAGGGGAATCTGCGCCGAGACGTTGGCGAGGTTGTTCTCCTTGGCGCCGATCACCTTGAGGAACTGTCCCGGCTTGCCGTCGCGTCGCTGGGCGGGCAGCGGCACCTGGCGCACGCGGGAGAGGTACTGGCCGGTGAGCGACTCCGGGCTCTTGAGGATGTACGAGGGCGGCCCCTCGGCGACGACGCGGCCGCCGTGCACTCCGGCGCCCGGTCCCATGTCGATGACGTGGTCGGCGTGCAGGATGGCATCCTCGTCGTGCTCCACCACGATCACCGTGTTGCCGATGTCGCGCAGGCGCACCAAGGTCTTCAGCAGGCGATCGTTGTCGCGCTGGTGCAGGCCGATGCTCGGCTCGTCGAGCACGTACAGCACGCCGGTGAGGCCCGAGCCGATCTGCGAGGCGAGACGGATGCGCTGGCTCTCGCCGCCCGACAACGTGCCCGACTGGCGGGCCAACGTGAGATAGCCGAGACCGACGTTGACCAGGAACCCCAGACGCTCGTTGATCTCCTTGAGCACGCGCTCGGCGATCTCGTTGTGCTTCGCCGACAGCTTCTTCGGCAGCTCGACGAACCAGGTGCGCGCCGCCTCGATCGACAGCGTCGCCACGTCGGCGATGTTGAAGCTGGCGATCTTCACCGCCAGCGCCTCGGGCTTGAGGCGATCGCCGTGGCACGCCTCGCACGGCGCGGTGTTCTGGAAGCGCGCCATGTCCTCGCGAGCCCAGTTCGATTCGGTCTGGCGGAAGCGCCGCTCCATGTTGGGGATGACGCCCTCGAACGGCTTCTTGGTCTGGTACTTGAACTTGCCGCCGTCGTCGTAGGAGATCGGCACGGACTCATCGCCCGACCCGTACAGGATCACGTCGCGCACCTTCTCGGGCAGGTCGCCCCACGGCGTGCGCATGCTTACCTTGTAGAAGCGCGCCAGGCTGGCCATCGTCTGCAGGTAGAAGCCCGATTGCGTGCGCTGCCACGGCGCGATGGCGCCTTCCTCCAGGCTCAGGCGATGGTCCGGCACCACCAGGTCGGGATCGAAGAAGATGCGCGTCCCCAGGCCGTCGCACACCGGGCAGGCGCCGAACGGGTTGTTGAACGAGAACAGCCGCGGCTCAATCTCCTCGATGGTGAAGCCCGACACCGGGCAGGCGAACTTGGCAGAGAACACGGTGCGCTCGCCGCTGTCGGCGTTCTCGGCGAAGATGATGCCGTCGCCCAGCCCAAGCGCGGTCTCGACCGAATCGGCGAGGCGGTTGCCGAGATCGGGCCGCACCACGACACGGTCCACCACGACCTCGATGTCGTGCTTGACCTTCTTGTTGAGAGCGGGGACGTCCTCCATCTCGTAGATCTTCCCGTCCACTTTCACGCGCTGGAAGCCGCGCTTGAGCAGCGCCTGCAGCTCCTTGCGGTACTCGCCCTTGCGGCCGCGCACCAGCGGCGCGAGGATCAGGAGCTTGGTGCCCTGGGGCATGGCGTTGATGCGGTCCACCATCTGGCTGACCGTCTGGCTCTCGATCGGCAGGCCGGTGGCGGGCGAGTAGGGCACGCCGATGCGCGCGAACAACAAGCGGAGATAGTCGTAGATCTCCGTCACCGTGCCGACCGTCGAGCGCGGGTTCTTCGAAGTCGTCTTCTGCTCGATGGAGATGGCGGGCGAGAGGCCCTCGATCGACTCGACGTCGGGCTTCTGCATCAGCTCGAGGAACTGGCGCGCGTACGCCGATAGGCTCTCGACGTAGCGGCGCTGGCCCTCGGCATAGATCGTGTCGAAGGCGAGGGTGGACTTGCCCGAGCCCGACAGGCCGGTGATCACCACCAGCTTGTCGCGCGGGATCACCACGTCGATGTTCTTGAGGTTGTGCTCCTTGGCGCCGCGGATGGTGATCGACTGCATCGGGCTCGAATGGACAAGCTTGGGCGGGCGTTTCACAGCCGCCGTGAGGTAGGCCGAAACGGTCCATTGTAAAGGTGTGGCGCCGCGAATTGCGAATCTCCGGCACCCCTATTAGGGTGGCCGGAAATCACAGCGGGGGTTCACATGGCGGGCAGCGTCAACAAGGTCATTCTTGTGGGTAACTTGGGCAAGGACCCCGAGGTGCGCCGCACCCAGGAAGGCTCGCCCATCGTCCACTTGAGCGTGGCCACGTCGGAGAACTGGCGCGACAAGGCCACCGGTGAGCGCAAGGAAAAGACCGAGTGGCACCGCGTGGTGATCTTCAACGAGAACATCGCCAAGGTCGCCGAGCAGTACCTGAAGAAGGGCGCCAAGGTGTACATCGAGGGTCAGCTGCAGACCCGCAAGTGGCAGGACCAGTCGGGCGTCGACAAGTGGACCACCGAGGTCGTGGTGCCGCGTTTCCGTGGCGAGCTCACCATGCTCGATAGCCGCGGGGGTGGCAGCGGCGGGGGTGGCCGGGACTTCGCCGGCGGCGACGACATGGGCGGCGGCAGCGGCCGCAACGACCGCATGGCGGGCACCGCCGGCGCTCCGCCCGACCTCGACGACGAGATCCCGTTCTAGTTCGTTTTCGTCATTGCGAGGAGCGTAGCGAGGAAGCAATCCAACCGTTGTTGTAGTCTGGATCGCTTCGCCTTCGGTTCGCGATGACGACGTGGGAGGTACAAATGGCGGCAGTCGGCAACATCGTCCTCTACCGGCCCAAGGAAGGGCGCGAGAACGACCTGCTCGAGCTGGTCAAAAAGCATTGGGGCGCTGCGCACGGCGCCGGGCTTACCACCGACGACCCCGCCCGCATTTGGCGCGCGACCGACCGCCGCACGGGCAAGGTCACCTTCGTCGAGCGCTTCTCCTGGCGCGACAACGAGGCTTCGACCCGCGCCCACCATGATCCCGCCGTGCAGGCGGTGTGGGTGCCGATGGACGAGGTGCTGGAGGACATGACCATTCTCCTCATCGAGGAAGTCGAAGGTCATCCGCCCGGCAAGCGGGCGGGACGCACCACGGCCGCGGCGCCTTCGCGCGGCAAGCGGGCGGCGCCAAAGCGCGCCACCAAGAAGTCCGCCGGGGCACGCAGGAAAATGAAGTCGGCCAAGGCGCCGAAGCGCGGCATGCCTGCCAAGCGTTCGGCCAAGCGCCGGGCCGGCGGCAAGCGCGCCAAGGCGCGCAAGCGCTAGACGAGCTACCCGGCGCCGGGCAGTCCCAACACCCAGCGCACGATGTCGGCCTTCGCGGTTGCGGGGGTGCCGAGGTGGTCGGCACGCACCTCGAGGTATTGCGAGCGCGGGTTGGGCGGCAGCTTGCCGAACACCTCGCGACGCGCTCAATGGGCCGCGTCGTCGCGATTGCCAACCACCATCAGCACGGGAATGCGTCCCGGCACGCGCGGCGCTACGTTCGTCATCTCGGCGTCGCCGTTGGGATCGAAGTAGGTGAGATAGTCGGCAGCGCGCATCGACACCGACAAGGTGTTGCCCTGGTTGATGTCCGACCACCGCCCCATGTTCTGACCGAATCCCTGCGCCACCAGCGATCGCGCCTCGTCGACGCTTTGGCGCACCAGCATCGCGAACGGCTTCGGGCTGTCGTAGTACTGGCGCGGCACATGGCCCGGCGCGGTAGCCACCAGGGCGTCGATGTCGCCGCGCAATGCCGCGTAGGAGATCGCCGCTGCAGTGCCGAGGCTTTGGCCGGCCAACACCAGGAACCGTGCGCCGCCCGCTCGTTGCGCGGCGAGAGCGGCGCCGATCTCTTCCATCGCCTTGGTCCAGCCGCCGTCGATATAACGACGCAGCGACCACGGCATGTTGGGCATCTCGGCGGCGCAGGCGGCGCCGGGGAATGCCTGGCGCAGCTCCTCCAGCTGCCGCGAGGTCGTTGGGCTGCCCGGGTTCTTGCCGTGCAGCAGCACCACGCCGATGCCGTTGGCGGCCAGCGCCGGCAGCATCGGAGCCACAAGGGCTCCGGCGACCAGAGATTTCGCGAACCTGCGGCGGCCGATCATCGCGCACCTCGCTTTGTGGTGCGAAGGTGGAGGATACAATGAGCCGCGCTATCGAGTCCCGAGGCGCTGCTCCGCCGCCGCCCTCTGCTGCGGCGTGAGCCGTGCCGTCACCAGGGCCAGCATCTGGCGCGCGCCTTCGTGGCGTTGCGCGGCCGCCCGCGTCAGCCACACGAACGCCTCGACGTCGTCGGGCGGGATGCCGTTGCCGCCGCGCTCGTACAGCGAGCCCAGGTTGTATTGGGCGTCGGCGAGGCCCTGGCGCGCCGCCTCGCCGAACCACTTCAGCGCCTCGTCGCCGGTGACCGAAGGAATGCGCGTGTCCGCGTAGAGAACGCCGAGGTTGTTCTGCGCGCGCGCATGCCCCGCGGCCGCCGCCTGCTCGTAGGCCCAGCGCGCCGCGGCGAAATCGCCGAAGCGCTCGTGCACGACGCCCGCCGCCGCCGCCGCCTCGGTGAACCGTTGCTGCGCCGCGGCGCCATACCAGCGCAGCGCGTCGGCGTTGTCGCCGGCGATGTCGTAGGCGCGGCCCAGCCAGTACTGGCCTTCGGCATGGCCCTGCGCGGCCGGCTCGCGCAGGAAGGCGATCGCCGTTGCCGTCTGTGGCGGTCCGCTCATGCCGTTCAGCAACAGCTCTGCGAGCAGGTACTGCAGCCGGTGTGGCGCGACTGCCGCGGCTGGAGCCCACGCCTGGGCGGCCCCGCGCACGTCGCCGCGCCGATAGAACTCGTAGCCATCTAGGATCTGCTGCAGCGCCGTGTTGGGCAAGCGACGGGCGCGCTCAGCCTCGTCGTCGGCACGCGCGGCCGGCGACGCGAGCAGCGACGCACCTAGACCGGCGCCCAAGAAGGCGCCTAGCACCCTGGCCGCACGCGCGGACCGACGCATACTAGATGCTGAACCCCCGAAGCCCCCAACCTCAGCGCGCAGCGCTCAGCCTGTAGCGTAGCGCTTGGCACCCCGCAAGCGGTTTCCGGCCCGGTTGTTCGTGGCGCGCAGGCCGATGTGGCGCCGCGCCGGCCCACGGTAGGCTGTGTCCGCATGCTATTCCCCGTGCGACCGCCCGACGACGAGGGCCTGGAGGGCAGCGCGCTGTCGGCGCGAACTGCATTGCGCACCGCCTACCGCATGGACGAGACGGCGTGCGTGCGCGAGCGTGCCGCCCGCGGCCGTCTGTCCGCGGCCGAACGCGGCGCCACCCAGCAGCTCGCCCGCGACTTGGTCACCGCCGTGCGCGCGCGCCGCTCGCACGGCATCGAGGCGTTCCTGCGCGAGTATGGCCTCGACACCCGCGAAGGCATCGTCCTCTTGTGCGTCGCCGAAACGTTGTTGCGCATCCCGGACGCTGCCACCGCCGACCGGCTGATCCGCGACAAGATCGGCGGCGCCGAGTGGGATCGCCACCTCGGCCAGTCGCGATCGCTGTTCGTCAACGCCTCGACCTGGGGCCTCATGCTCACCGGCCGTGTGGTCCGTTTCGAGCCCGACGACGGCGCCATGCGGCGCCTGGTCGGCCACGCCGGCGAACCCGTCGTGCGCGCCGCGCTGCTGCAGGCGATGAAGATCCTCGGCCATCAGTTCGTGCTCGGTCGCACCATTGTCGAGGCGATGACCAATGCCGTGCCGAACGAGAAGCGCGGCGTGCGCTTCTCCTACGACATGCTCGGCGAGGGTGCTCGCACGGCCGACGACGCAAGCCGCTATTGGCAGCGCTACGCCGACGCCATCGCCGCCATCGGCGCGCGCGCAACGGGTGCGGCCGTCGCCGACCGCCCCGGCATCTCGGTGAAGATGTCGGCGCTGCATCCGCGCTACGAGTTCGCCAAGCGCCGCCGCCTGCACAACGAGCTGATGCCGCGCCTCGTCGATCTCGCTCAGCTAGCGGCACGGCACAACATCGGCCTGTGCATCGACGCGGAGGAAGCCGACCGCCTCGAGCCGTCGCTCGACATGATTGAGCGCCTTGCGCGCGATCCGGCGCTGTCGGGGTGGGATGGCCTCGGTTTGGCCGTGCAGGCCTACCAGAAGCGCGGCCTGCCCCTCATCGACTGGCTCGCCGACCTAGCCCGCAATTCGCGCCGGCGCCTGATGGTGCGCCTGGTGAAGGGCGCCTACTGGGACACCGAGGTCAAGCGCGCGCAGGAATCCGGGGTCGAGGGCTACCCGGTCTTCACGCGCAAGGTCTCCACCGACGTTTCCTATCTCGCCTGCACGCGCGCGATGTTCGCCGCCGGCAACCGCCTCTATCCGCAGTTCGCCACGCACAATGCCTACACGGTTGCCGCCTTGCTGGCAATGGGCGGGAGCGGGACAGCGTTCGAGTTCCAGCGCCTGCACGGCATGGGCGAGGCTCTGTACGAAGAGCTGCGCGCCCGCAGCAAGGCGCCGGTCCGCGTGTACGCGCCAGTCGGCGCCCACGAGGACCTGTTGCCGTATCTCGTGCGCCGCCTGCTGGAGAACGGTGCCAACACGTCTTTCGTCAACCGCATCCACGACGAGACGTAGCCACTCGATGCGTTGCTCGCCGATCCGGTGGATGCGCTCGAGCACTTGACCGCGGTGCCGCATCCTCGCATTCCGTTGCCGCGCGACATCTCCCTCATCGGCGTGCCCACCGACGTGGGCGGCGCCACGGGCACGCCGGCGGGCACCCGAGGCGGGCCTGCCCAGCCCTCCTGAGCGGCCCCGCCGCGGGGCGTCGAAACTGCCAAATTCCGCCGCCAGATCAACGGCTTGGTAGGCGCTTGGCGCTGGCTCTGCTGCGCAAACTCTGGTAGGCTGGCGCCAGCTGGTTCTACCTCCTCTGGCGCCGTTTCCAGGCCCGTTTCCGAGTCCGGACAGATCGTTTGACCGACACCCCGCCGCCACCGCCCGCCCGCGACGTTTTCCCCATCAGCGTCGAGGAGGAGATGCGGCGCAGCTACCTCGATTACGCCATGAGCGTGATCGTGGCGCGGGCGCTGCCCGACATCCGCGACGGCCTCAAACCGGTGCATCGCCGCATCCTCTACGGCATGCGCGAGGGTGGCTACACGTCCGACAAGCACTACCGCAAGTCGGCGCGCGTCGTCGGCGACATCATCGGCAAGTATCACCCGCACGGCGAGCAGGCGGTCTACGACGCCCTCGTGCGCATGACCCAGGACTTCTCCCTGCACCTGCCGCTCCTCGACGGCCAGGGCAACTTCGGCTCCATGGACGGCGATCCGCCGGCGGCCATGCGCTACACCGAGGTGCGCCTGCACCCGGCCGGCGAGGCGCTGCTCGCCGACATCGACCTCGACACGGTCGACTTCCAGCTGAACTACGACGAGACCGAGCGCGAACCGGTCGTGCTGCCGTCGCGCATTCCGAATCTCCTGGTGAACGGTGCCGGCGGCATCGCCGTCGGCATGGCGACCAACATTCCGACGCACAACCTGTCGGAAGTGATCGACGCCATCTTCGCCTATATGGAGAAGCCCGAGATCACCATCGACGAGCTGACCCAGCACATCCCGGCCCCGGATTTCCCCACCGGCGGCGTCATCCTCGGCAACGCCGGCGCCCGCGAGGCCTACCACACCGGCCGCGGCTCCATCACGGTGCGCGGCCGCGTACACATGGAGGAGCTCGCCAAGGAACGCACCGCCATCGTCATCGACGACGTGCCGTTCCAGGTCAACAAGGCCAAGATGATCGAGCAGATCGCGGCGGCGAGCCGCGAGAAGCGCATCGAAGGCATCGCCGAGATCCGCGACGAGTCGTCGCGCGAGGGCGTGCGCGTGGTCATCGAGGTGCGCAAGGACTCGACGCCCGAGGTCGTGCTCAACCAGGTCTACCGCATCAGCGACCTGCAGACGAACTTCAGCTTCAACATGGTGGCGCTCACCGAAGGGCGCCCGGCGATTCTCGACCTCAAGGCGTTCCTGTCGGCGTTTGTCGCATTCCGCGAAGTCGTCATCACGCGGCGCACGCGCCACCTGCTCGACAAGGCGCGCGAGCGCGCCCAGGTGCTGGTCGGCCTTGCCATCGCCGTCGCCAACATCGACGAGGTCGTCAAGCTCATCCGCCACGCCAAGGACCCGGTGGCGGCGCGCGAGCATTTGATGTCGCGGGACTGGCCGGCCAAGGACGTCGCGGCGCTTCTCGAGCTCATCGACGATCCGACCCACCGCATCTCCGACAAGGGCACTTATCGCCTCAACGACGCCCAGGCGCGCGCCATCCTCGATTTGCGCCTGCAGCGCCTGACCGGGCTGGAGCGCGAAAAGATCGCCGAGGAGCTCAACGAGCTGGCGGACAAGATCCGCGGCTACCTCGACATCCTCGCCTCGCGGCAGCGCCGGCACACCGTGCTGCGCGAGGAGCTGATGGAGGTCAAAGCCAAGTTCACCACGCCGCGCCGCACCGAGATCGGCCAGGCGGTAGGCGAGACCATGGACGAGGACCTCATCGAACGCGAGGACATGGTCGTCACCGTCACCCAGTCCGGCTACATCAAGCGCACGCCGCTTTCGGTCTATCGAGCCCAGCGGCGTGGCGGCAAAGGCCGCACGGGCATGGCGACACGCGAGGAGGACGTCGTCACCGACGTCTTCGTCGCCTCGACGCACGCCGAGGTCCTGTTCTTCTCGACGATCGGCAAGGTCTACAAGACCAAGGTCTACAAGCTGCCGCTCGCCAGCCCGCAGGCAAAGGGCAAGGCGATGATCAACCTGTTGCCGCTCACCGAGGGCGAGTCCATCGCCGCGGTGATGCCGTGGCCCGAGAAGGCCACCGATGTCGACCGGATGGGCCTATTCTTCGCCACCGCCAAGGGCAACGTGCGCCGCAACGCGCTGGCCGACTTCGCCAACATACGACCCTCGGGCGTCATCGCCATCGAGACGCGCGAAGGCGACCGCCTCATCGGCGTGCGGGTGTGCAACGCCGACCAGGACGTGCTGTTGGCGGCGCGCGGCGGCAAGTGCGTGCGCTTTCCGGTCAGCTCGATGCGCGTTGCCCGCCGTGGCCGCTCGTTCGGCGTGCGCGGCATGCGCCTGGCCGAAAGCGATCACGTCATCTCCATTTCGGTAGTCAGCCACGTCAAGGCCGAGACGGAGCAGCGCGACGAATACCTGCGTGCGGTGGGCGCGCGCCGTCGCCTGGCCGGCAGCGACTATACCGGCCGCGAGGAGGACAAGGACCGCGACCAGGAGACCGCCGCCAAGCTCAACTCTCCCGCTATGAAGGCAATGGCCGAGAAGGAGGAGTTCATCCTGTCGGTCACCGAGAACGGCTACGGCAAACGCACGTCCGCCTACGAGTACCGCATCACGTCGCGCGGCGGCTCCGGCATCACCAACATCGACACGTCGGCGCGCAATGGCCGCGTCGTCGCGTCGTTTCCGGTCGAGGACAGCGACCACATTGTCATGATGTCCGACGGCGGGCGCATCATCCGCATGTCGGTGGACGACATCCGCGTCGCCGGGCGCAACACCCAGGGGGTGACCCTGTTCACCACGGCCGAGGGCGAGAAGGTCGTTTCCGTCGCCCACCTGGCGCGGCCGGGCGAGGACGAGAACGCCCAGACCGAGAAGCCGCCCGAGAGCGCGGCGCCCGAGGAATCGGAGCCGCCGGCGGCCGACGAGGTGGACGAGGAAGTCATCGACGAAGAAGCCGAGGACGAAGCCGAGACAGAAGAGGAGGACACCTAGTGCCCTCGCCGAAGATCGCCCGAGCCGACCCGTCGCGCGGACCGCGCACCATAAGCGCGACTCGCGGACCGCGCGCCATAGGCGCGACCCGCGCGGCGGGCTCCCGCCGAGGCCGGCGCGTCGCGGTCTACCCGGGCACCTTCGATCCCATCACCAACGGCCACATGGACATCATCGGCCGCGCCACCAAGGTGGCGGATCACCTCATCATCGCCCTGGGCGAGCACTCGAGCAAATCGACGCTGTTCACGCGCGAGGAGCGCCTCGAGATGATCCAGGCCGAGATCGCGCCGGTGCGCGGCCTCAACGGCGCCGAGATCGAAGTGCGCATCCTCGACCGCCTGCTGATGACGTTCGTGCAGGACGTCGGCGCCAGCTTCGTCATCCGCGGTTTGCGCGCCGTGTCCGACTTCGACTACGAGCTGCAGATGGCAGGCATCAACGCCCGCCTTAACCCCGAGGCCGAGACCATCTTCCTGATGGCCTCGGAGCAGAACCTGTTCATCGCCTCCAGCCTCGTGCGCGAGATCGCCGCGCTGGGCGGCGACGTGTCGAGCTTCGTCTCCCCGCGCGTGGCCGAGCGCCTGACCGCTCGCTTCGCCGAGAAGCGCCGCGCCATCCGCTAGACGGCGCGGGCACGCGCGCGCGTAGCGTCAGCACCCCCCCGACGGTCGGCCGCAGCACAGCTTGAGGCGCAATAGGTCACGCCCATGACACGCGCCGTTGCCGGCGCGGCGGCCGCCTTTATCTCAACATCGATTGGACTTGGAGCGCGGCCTCAAGGGGCCGCGCGTCGCGCGTCCGCTGAGTCGGGGCCGAGCCCCAGGAGATCCCATGAATACGCTGCATATCCCCACGCCCCAGCCCGGCATCACCAAGAAGACACCGCTGGCCAGCCCCAACGTCGAGGGCAATCCCGGCGATGGAATGTCGCTGCCCGGCGACAAGCCGATCGGCGAAGAGCAGCAAGTGCTCGACGACGAAGGCGCGCCGGACGTCGATTCGGACGCCGACACGGTGGAATCGGAGCAGGACATCGGCGGCAAGCCCGCCAAGAAGGACTCCGAAGTCGAGTGACATTCCGGCCCGCGCCTGGGCTCGACCGCCCGGGCGCGGAGCGCCTCGCGTCAGGCCTTCGCTCGCGCCGCGATCAGAAGTGCCTTCGCCGCGATCTCAGCGGCGGCAATGTCCCGGTGCGCCGTGGGCTCGCCATGCCTGGCGGCGCCGGCTTCGGGTAGGGCGGGTCGCCTGGACTAGGAGTCCGTATCTGCGAGTGTCTCACGCCCAAGCCGCGTGCGTTCGGCGTCCAGGAGGCAGCCGGCGAACGACTTCCCGTCGGTTAGGCCGCGATCGCGACACGCGGCGCGATCGGTGGCGAACGCTGCCTGTGCCGCCGCTTCGCGGGCGGTAATTCCGTGCGACTCCCATGCAGGTCCCGGCGATCGACGACAGCAACAGCACCCGTCCGAGACGCATGACGTCCTCCTGCTAAACCGCGGCCAGCGTTCATGAAAGGTTCCTGTATTGTCAAGGGGCGAAGCCGACCCCTTGAAAATGATACACACTGTATTATATGCCAGGGCGAGGGGCCGTTTCTCCCACAAATCAACATGGCGGCCCAATACAAAACGTCACTAGATCGTGATCTGGATATTCCCCGCATAAAGGACGACGTCTCGGTGCTCCAAGCCGTGACGAAACCTCCGCGAGTCGCCCTTCGCAACCGGCGCGGCAAGCGGTTCGGTGCGGACGGCCTTCGGCGCTGCTCGCCGACGGCGAGATCGACGCCAGCGAGGCGCGCGATATGGTCGTGGCCCTTGAACGCACCCACCATGCCCTGCGCAGCGCCGAGCTCTTGGCGGAGATGCAGTTGATGTGCGCCGAGCAGGAACGCGCCGAGGAAGTCGCACAGTCAATGAACTAGCCGGGCGTGGTAGAAGCGCCGGCCCGAGGACAGCCCGTGGACGTCAGCGCCTTCGATTTCGACCTGCCGCGCGAGCGCATCGCGCAGCGTCCGGCGCGCCCGCGCGACGCGGCGCGCCTGCTCGAGGTGCGGCCCAGCGCGCTGGTCGATCGGCGCGTTGCCGATCTGCCGGAGTGCCTGCGCGCCGGGGACCTTTTGGTGTTCAACGACACGCGCGTCCTGCCGGCGCGCTTGCGGGGCAAGCGTGCCGCCGAGCGGGGCACAGCCATGGTCGAGGTCACACTCAGCCGGGCCGAGAGCGACGAGCGATGGAGCGCTCTTGCCCGGCCGGCCAAACGCCTGCAGGCAGGCGACGTCATCAATTTCGTCGCGCCGGAGCCGCACCCGCGCGGAGTGCGCGAACGCACCTTACGCGCGACCGTGGTGGAGCGCCGCGGCGCCGGCGAGTTGGTGCTCGCCTTTGCCTGCGGCACAACCGCTCTGCTCGAGGCCATCGAGGGCATCGGCACCATGCCGCTGCCGCCGTACCTCGGCCGCGACGCCGATGCCGCCGATCAGGATGACTACCAGACCATGTTCGCCCGCGTGCGCGGTGCCGTCGCGGCTCCCACGGCCGCGCTGCACTTTACGCCCAGGCTGATGCAGGCGCTGGCGGCGCAGGGCGTCGTCCACACGTTCGTGACCCTGCATGTCGGCGCCGGTACATTCCTGCCGGTGACTGCTGCCGACACCGCCGATCACCGCATGCACCACGAGTGGGGGGAAGTCCCGGCCGGCTGCGTCGCGGCGGTCCGCGCTGCCCGCGCGCGCGGCGGACGCGTCGTCGCGGTCGGCACCACCGCGCTGCGGCTGCTTGAGACGGCGGCAAACGACGATCGCACGGTGCGGGGGTTCCAGGGTGACACGGGATTGTTCATCACGCCCGGCTATCGCTTCCGCGCCGTCGACCTGCTGCTGACCAACTTCCACCTGCCGCGTTCGACCTTGTTCATGCTGGTGTCGGCCTTCGCCGGCCTCGACCGTATGCAGAGCGCCTACCGCCACGCCGTGAATCATGAGTACCGGTTCTACTCGTACGGCGACGCCTGCCTGCTGCATCCGCAGGCGCGCACATGACCGAGTTCCGCTTTGAGCTGCACAATACGGACGGCGAGGCGCGTCTCGGCACGCTGCACACGGCGCACGGCACCGTCCAGACCCCGGCATTCATGCCGGTGGGGACCGCCGCGACGGTGAAGGCGATGTCGCCCGCCGACGTGCGGGCGACCGGCGCCGAGATCATCCTCGCCAACACCTATCACCTGATGCTGCGGCCGACGGCCGAACGGATCGCGCGGCTCGGCGGCCTGCACGCCTTCATGGGTTGGTCGCGACCGATCCTGACCGACTCCGGCGGCTACCAGGTGCTGTCGCTGTCCGCCCTGCGCCGCATCGACGAGGACGGCGTCACCTTCCGCTCGCACATCGACGGCAGCGAGCACCGCCTCACGCCCGAGCGCGCCGTGGACATCCAGCGCCTGCTGGGCTCCGACATCACCATGGTGCTCGACGAGTGTCCGGCCTTCGGCGTGCCAGCCGACGAGGCCGCCGCGTCGATGCGGCGTTCGCTGCGTTGGGCCGAGCGCTGCCGCAAGGCCTTCGAGGCGCGGCCGGGCCACGGCTTGTTCGGCATCGTCCAGGGCGGCGTCTATGCGGATCTGCGCAGCGAATCGGCCGCGGCGCTGTGCTCGATCGGCTTTGAGGGCTATGCGATCGGCGGCCTCGCCGTGGGCGAGACGCCGGCGATGATGCTGTCGGTCGCAGAGGCCACCGCGGCGCAGCTGCCGACCGACCAGCCGCGCTATCTTATGGGGGTGGGCAAGCCCGACCAGGTGGTCGCGGCCGTATTGCGGGGGATCGACATGTTCGACTGCGTGCTGCCGACCCGCTCGGGTCGCACGGGTCAGGCGTTCACGCGTGCCGGCACGCTCAACATGCGCAACGCGCGCCACGTGGACGACACGCAGCCTCTCGACGCGGCGTGCCGCTGCCCGGCATGTTCGAATTTCACACGCGCCTACATCAGTCACCTGACTCGCAGCGGGGAAATCCTGGGAGCCATGCTGCTAACCGGTCACAACATCACGTTCTATCAGGATGTGATGGCCGAACTTCGCGCCGTCATCGCCTCGGGCAATGCTCGCCCGTGGGCCGACCAATTCTTTGCGCGCTATGGTGAGGGATCCGGATGACCGACGCTGCGGATTATCGCCGGCACTCGCAAGAGGCACTGGCGCGCGGAAACGTCGACCTGGCCGTCGCCCGCAACGTGCGTGCTGGCATTCAAACGCTGTGACCTGAGCCCCTGGAACTCCTCCAGGTTTAGGTAGAGTCCGTCGCCGAGAAGGAGACGGACCATGCGGGCGAGCAGGTTCAACGAGAAGCAG
>VGER01000036.1 GCA_016869235.1 Alphaproteobacteria bacterium
GCTGATCTGACGCCTTGGCTCCACCGCTACAACTGGCACCGACCTCATGCCAGTATCGGTTCGATGCCACCCATCAGCAGACTCGGCCTGACCCGGAACAACCTATTGAGGCTCCACAACTAGAGCGCATGGACGACCAGACGATCCAGACCTCGATTGATGCCACGCGTCCCGACCGCAGGCCCTCCGGCTTCCTCGACACGCTGCGCACGCTCGGCTACGCCATCGCCCTGGCGCTGGTGATCCGCACCCTGGCCTTCGAGCCGTTCAGCGTGCCGTCGGAGTCGATGCTGCCCACCCTCGAGGTCGGCGACTACTTCTTCGTCTCCAAGTACGCCTACGGATACTCGCGCCACTCGCTGCCGTTCTCTCTGCCGCTGTTCTCGGGCCGGCTGTTCGCGCGCGAGCCCGCGCGCGGCGACATCGTGGTGTTCAAGCTCCCCCGCGACGATTCCACCGATTACGTGAAGCGGCTCATCGGCCTGCCCGGCGACCGCGTCCAGGTCCGCAGCGGCATCGTCTATGTGAACGACCAGCCGCTGGTGCGCCGTCCGGTCGCCTCGTCCATCCACCGCGACGGCCGAGGTAACAGCCTTGTGTACCGCGAGCGCACGCCGGAGGGCGCCGGGTTCGACACCATCGACCGGTACCGCTCGGCACAGGACGACACCGAGGTGTTCTTGGTGGCGCCCGGGCACTACTTCATGATGGGGGACAACCGCGACAATTCCCGCGATTCCCGCTTCTTGAACGAGGTCGGGCAGGTGCCCGCCGAGAACCTCGTAGGCCGCGCGGAACTGCTGTTTTTCTCCACCAAGGGGACCGCCCGGCTATGGGAGGTCTGGAAGTGGCCGGCCACCATCCGGTACACTCGGCTGCTCACAACGTTGCGGCCTGCCCGGGCCGACCTTCGGCCGCAAGGCTGAGCTCAAGCGGGGCAGGGATGGCATGGACCTAAAGACAGAACCACTCACGAGCCTACAGGTCGCGCTGGAGCATCCGTTCGCTCGGCCGGCGTTGCTGATCGAGGCGCTCACCCATCCCAGTGCGGGTGCCGCCTCCGCCGAGCCGATGGCCGACTTCGAGCGGCTGGAGTTCCTCGGCGATCGCGTGCTGGGTCTTGTGGTAGCGCGCCATCTGGTAGAGCGCTTCCCCAAGGCAAGCGCCGGACATCTGGCCCTGCGCTACAACTCCCTGGTGCGCCGCGAGGCGTGCACGCGCGTCGCGCTGTGGCTCAACCTCGGTGCGCACCTGCGCATGGCGCGCGGCGAGCGCGCCGCCGGCGGCGCCACCAAGCCCGCCATCCTCGCCGACGCCTGCGAGGCGGTGATCGGTGCGCTGTACGTGGACGGCGGCCTTGACGCCGCGCGCCGCTTCGTCGAGCGCAACTGGACGCCCCTCCTGGAAGAGCAGGCCAGCGCCGACAAGGATCCCAAGACGCTGCTGCAGGAGTGGGCGCACCGCAAGAAGGCCGGCCCGCCCGTCTACCGCATGGTGGCCTCCGAAGGCCCGCCGCACGCCCCGATCTTCCTGGTCGAGGCGATGGTGCCCGGCATCGGCTCGTCGTCGGGTCGCGGCTCGTCCAAGCGCAACGCCGAGCAGGAAGCCGCCGCGGCGCTTCTCCAAGTCGGAATGTCCGAGCGCGGTGCCTAAGACCAATCCCCCTCCCGCCTTGCGGGGGAGGGATGGGGTGGGGGGCAACGCGGACACTCCCGCCACCCGCTTCGGCACCGTCACCATCCTCGGCGCGCCCAACGCCGGCAAGTCGACGCTGACCAACGCCCTCGTCGGGCAGAAGGTCTCCATCGTCACGCCCAAGGCGCAGACGACGCGCACCCGCATCACCGGCATCGCGGTGGCTGGCGACGCGCAGATCGTCTTCCACGACACGCCCGGCATCTTCGCCGCCAAGCGCCCGCTCGAGAGCGCCATGGTCGAGACCGCCTGGGGAGCTGGCGCCGATGCCGACGCCATCGTCGTCGTGGTGGACGCCCGCCGCCCGCTCCATACCGTCGGCGACGACACGGCGCGCATCATCACCGGCCTCGCCGTCGCCAACCGCCCGGCCATTCTCGTGCTCAACAAGGTGGACCTGGTCGACAAGCCGAAGCTCCTGGCGCTGGCCAAGGAGTTCACCCAAGTCCCCCCTCTCCCGCCCGCGAGGGAGGGTAGGGTGGAGGCGTCACGGAGCGCCTCGGCTTCCCTTTTCACCGACGTCTTCATGGTGTCGGCGCTGTCGGGGTCCGGCGTTGATGACCTGCGCGCGCACTTGGCCGCGCGGATGCCGCCGGGCCCGTGGCACTACCCGCCGGATCAGATGGCCGACGCGCCGCTGCGCTTCCTCGCCGCCGAGATTACCCGCGAGAAGCTGTTCCTCGCCCTGCACGACGAGCTGCCGTACTCGCTCACCGTCGAGACCGAGAACTGGGACGACCGCGGCAAGAAGAAGGGCGTGCGCATCGACCAGCGCATCTACGTGCTGCGCGAATCCCACAAGCCGATCGTGCTGGGTAAGGGCGGCAGCCTGCTGAAGGACGTCGGCACCGAGGCGCGCGCCGAGATCGCCGAGCTCATCGGCCAGCCGGTGCACCTGTTCCTGCAGGTCTCGGTGCGCCCGCAGTGGCTCGACGAGCCCGCCCGCTGGCGCGAGATGGGATTGGAGTTCAAGCGCTAGGCAACTGTTCCCTACGGGTCGTTTGCGAAGACCTCGATCGTGGCCTCATGACCGGAGGACGTGGCCAGCTTGCGGTCGCAGGTAACGAGCGGAGCACGCAGCACCTCAGCGAGCGCAACATACGCGGCGTCATAGGCCGTGAGATTGGCGCGCAATGCCCAGATGCGGCGCAGCAGCGCGTCATGCGCGTGACGCTCCAGGTCAATGGCGATCCACGCGCCGAGGGCGGCAGCGGCCTGCGACGAAGTGAGAGTGGTGGCGCGCACGAAGCGCCGCAGCACCTGGACGACCTCCAGGTCGATCAGGGCCGGAGCGTGGAGATCTTGCCCGTCGTCGATGGTGCGCCGGGCGATGCGCTCTCCCACGCCAGCGCGCAGCAGCAGGGCGATTGCCGCCGACGCGTCGACGACGATCACCGGGCGTCACGTTCGGCCCGCACGGCGTCCTCAGGCGACTCGTCCGACTCGATCGGGGTAAGTTGCCGCAGCCGCTCGCGCATCTGTTCCGCGGTCGGCCGCTCGGCGATCCTGCGGGCCTGCGCCAGCAGGTAGTAGGAGAGCGACATCCCCGCCTCCGCGGCCCGCGCTTTCAATGTGCGGTGCAGGGCGTCCGGCACGTTACGGATCTGGATCATCTTGGGCATGTGCAATACATGCTTGCATGTGGTCTACATGTCAAGCCGGGGATTGACACAAAACGTATCGTATACTATATACGAGTTGTGACCAGTCAAGCAAAGCAGCCCGCGCGCAATCGGCGAACGAGCCAAACCACTTCACGCCGCCGTGATCTGCGTAGATCCGAGCACGACGTTACTCCGGCGCGATCGTCGGCGACCGCATCCCCCGTATTCTGCCCGGACAAAACGGGCCCCGGTGCCATGAGCCTCCATGCAGTGGTCTGACCGCGGCATCGTCCTCTCCGCACGCAAGCACGGCGAGACGTCGGCCATCCTGCACGTGCTCACGCAGCACCACGGCCGCCACGCCGGCCTGGTGCGCGGCGGTGCCTCGCGTACGCGCCGCGGCCTCCTGCAGCCGGGCAACGAGCTCGGCCTGATCTGGCGCGCCCGCCTCGCCGAGCACCTCGGCACCTTCACGGTCGAGTTGACCCAAGCGCGCGCCGCCGCCGTGCTGCACGACGCCGCGCGCCTCGCCGCCGTCGCCGCCGCGTGCGAGGTCGTCGACTCCGCGCTGCCGGAGCGCGCGCCGGACGTCGCCGGCTACCGCGCCTTCCGCACGCTGCTCGAGTCCATCGAGGGCGACGACGACTGGCCGGTGGCGTACGCGCGCTGGGAGTTCGCGCTGCTCGCCAGCCTCGGCTTCGGGCTCGACCCGGCCACCGAAGGCCTGCCGGCATTCCTCGGCGGACAGGCGGCACCGTCCGACGCGCGCGGCCGCGCCGCCGCAGTGCGGGCCGGACTCGACCTCACCGGGAGGCATCTCCCCGGCGCGCTCGCCGACCACAAGACCCGCCTGCCGGCACGTGCCCGCCTGGTCGAGCGTCTCGCTCGCGCCCCGACATGACCATGCGACTCGCCCGCCCGGCGGTGGACGCGCCACGCGCGCGGCCCACCTCATAGGACGCCATGCCGGTGTTGTTGCTCCTTGCGGCCGTGGTCGGCGCCTTTGCGCTGACATCGCTGGCCGCCGTCTATTCCTACGGCCGCTTCGCGCGCGCCGCCCACGGACCAAAGGCGCGCGCGCTGCCGGTGGACGAAACCGCCACGCCGCTCGATCGCTTCGTCGCGCCGCTCCTGCGCGCGCACCCCGGGCAGACCGGGATCGATCTGCTCGACGGCAACCTCGAGGCGTTCGCGTTCCGCGTGCGCCTGGCGCGGCGCGCCGTGCGCAGCCTGGACCTGCAGTACTACATCTGGCAGCACGACCTCACCGGCCGCCTGCTGCTGCAGGAGCTGCTCGACGCCGCCGACCGCGGTGTGCGTGTGCGGCTCCTGCTCGACGACGTGAACTCCCAGGCGCGCGACCGCGTGCTGCTCGGCCTCGACCGCCACCCGAACATCCAGGTGCGCTTCTTCAACCCCATCCGCAACCGCCGCCCCGGCCTGCGCCGCGGTCTGGAGCTGCTATTGCGCGGCTGGCGCACCAACCGGCGCATGCACAACAAGGCGTGGGTCGCCGACGGCCGCGTCGCCGTCATCGGCGGCCGCAACATCGGCGACAAGTATTTTGGCACCGACCGCACCTCCAACTTCCGCGACCTCGACGTCATCCTGGTCGGTCAGGCGGTGGCCCAGGCGTAGGCGCATTTCGACGGCTACTGGAACTGCCTCGGCGTCATTCCGGTCGCCGCCCTGCGCGCCCGGCGCGGCAAGCTCACGAAAGTGCGCCGCCACCTGGCGCGCTTCCGCGCGCGCGGCGAGGCGCGGCCGTACCTCGGGCGCGTCGCCGCCGACGACGCCGTGCAGGCGCTCCTCGACGCCGACGGACCGCGCCACTGGGTGCAGGACGCGCAGGTGGTGTGCGACCCGCCCGAGAAGTGCGAGGGCCTGGGGGAGCAGCAATGGCTGCGCGCCACGGTCGGGCCGCTGGTGCTGGCGGTGGAGCGGCGCCTCACCATCCAGACGGCCTATTTCATCCTGGGCACCTTTGGCGTCACGGCGTTGCTGGAGCTGGTAGCTGGTGAAGCGCGGCGTGGCGGTCGCCGTGCTGACCAACTCGCTCGCCGCCACCGACGTCGCCGCGGTGCACGGCGCCTATGCCCGCTACCGCAAGCGCCTCCTGCAGGGTGGCGTCGAGCTCTACGAGCTCAAGCCCTATCGCCGCCGGCGGCGCATCTCGATCTTCGGGTCGAGCGCGGCGAGCCTCCACACCAAGGCGTTCACCGTCCACGGCCGCGCCGGCTTCGTCGGCTCGATGAACTTCGATCCGCGCTCGTTCGCGCTCAACACCGAGATGGGCATCGTCTTCTCCAGCGCGGAACTCGACGCCGCCATCGACGCGGTGTTCGCCGAGGA
Organism: Alphaproteobacteria bacterium; assembly: GCA_016869235.1. GTDB lineage: Bacteria > Pseudomonadota > Alphaproteobacteria > UBA2966 > CAIVPW01 > CAIVPW01. The sequence goes on from VGER01000036.1 coordinate 5,652, forward strand.
GGTTCGCCCCGAGCGCAGCTACCGCGTCACCGTGGAGGCGGGGCGCTTGCGCTGGCACGACCAGGCCCGCGTCCTGCGCGCCGAGCCGACGGCGGGCGCGTGGCGCCGCACGGTGGCCATCGTCGCGCGGCTGCTGCCGATCGAGGGGCAGCTGTAGGTGAGCAATGGACTTCGTGCGCTCAGCAGGTCGCGACGGCTTGATTGCCCGCGCGCACGAAGTACACCGGGCTGCCGCTGATCGTGAGGCTGAGGCCACGTGTCGGCACGGTATCGGTGCGCTCCTCCCCGAGCATTCCGACGACATACATCGGCCCGGCGGCGAGGCCAACCATGGTCGAATGGGGCGCGGCCGTCGTCCATGCTGCCACGGCGGTCTGCGTGTCGGAGCGCAAAATCACAATCCAGTCGGTCGGACTGGCGCACGCCACCCGCTCGAAGAACCGGAAGCCGGACAGGGTGGCGATAAACGCTTTGGCGGCAGTGTATGCCGGCTTCGGCTCCAGGCCTTTGCGCACGATACCGAAGCGGTTCTCGCGCTCGCTGAGAGCGCCTGGGTACAGGTCCTCACGCAGATCGTAGATGGTGTTCATCGCCATGCCCAGGGACATGCCGACCAGCCACGTCCGCACGAGGTTGCGCGCTTGCATCTCTTCGCTGACGCGGTCGGCGGTGGACCAGCCCACCTCCGTGTTGACGACCGGCACGGACCGTCCGGGCACAAAGCGCTCGAGCAAGCTGCGTGTGGCGCGAAAGCAGGGTTCGAACTCCTCCGGCCGCGCCTCAAACCCGTACGTGTGCAGCGAGAATGCGTCGAAGAGTTCCAGGGTGCCGCGCTCGCCGAGCGCGCGCATGTACGGCAGCTGGGGGTTGTGGGCGCACTCGGTGGCGCCATAGCCGAGGATGAATACGTTCGGATCGGCCCGGCGCATTGCCGGCACCACCGCGCTGGCCAGTGCCGCGTACTGCTCGATGGTGAGGCTGAGCGAGGCGGACAGCTGAGCATCGTCAGGTATCGCCGTATTGACAGGGAAGTCAGGCTCGTTCCACAACTCGAACAGTACACCTTTGCCAGCGAATCGCGCCGCCGCAGCGGCGGCAAACGCGGCGAAGCGACCGCGCGTCGCGTCCGTGATCGGCTTGCCCATCATCGGATGTGCGCAGCAAAGAACGAACAGAACGCGCACCCCGCGCTGATGCATGGTAGCGACCATGTCGTCGAAGTCGTACGGCTGGGGACCAAACACATAAATCGGCCCCGTCGGCGACATGCGCTCGACCTGCGGCCAGTTGAGGAACACGCGCACATAGCCGAAGCCCGCTCCTTGCAACAGTGCGCCTTCGCCTTCTGCCCACGGCCTCTGGCCATCGTCGGGGCTGCGACCGCGGCGGTTGAACGCCCACGCGACTTGGATGCCGAGGTTGGCCGGGATGACTCGATCGGGCAGGCCCGCTCTTGCGGACACAGCCGCGGCGACCTGCGCCGCCGCGGGCGGCGCGCCCGGCGCGGCCAACAGCGTGGCCAGCAGCGCGCCGATGCACCCGGCAGCAAACCCTACAAGAGATCGGGGCCGCCGCCCGTCGCGATGTCCACTAGACATGGTATATGTCCCCCCCCGATGACGAAGAAACCGGGCAAGCGCAAGACCGGCGCCTGCCGAAGGACATTATCACCTATCGCCTCGCGCGGCATTACGCTTCCCGAGCGCAAGGGCGACATCCGCGAGGTCGCCCTCGAGGAGGCGCTGTCCGAGCGCTACCTCGCCTACGCGCTCTCCACGATCACGGCGCGCTCGCTGCCCGACGTGCGCGACGGCTTGAAGCCCGTGCACCGGCGTCTCCTTTACGCCATGCGCCAGCTGCGCCTCGATCCCGCCTCCGGCTTCAAGAAGAGCGCGCGCGTCGTCGGCGACGTCATCGGCAAGTTCCACCCGCACGGCGAGCAGGCGGTCTACGACGCGCTGGTGCGCCTCGCCCAGGACTTCGCCGCCCGCTATCCGCTGGTCGACGGCCAGGGCAACTTCGGCAACGTCGATGGCGATGGCGCCGCCGCCATGCGCTACACCGAAGCGCGCATGACCGCGGTCGCCGAGGCGTTGCTCGACGGCATCGACGAGGACACCGTCGACTTCCGTCCGACCTACGACGGCGAGGAGCGCGAGCCGGTGGTGCTGCCCGCCGCGTTCCCCAATCTGCTGGCCAATGGCGCGTCCGGCATCGCGGTCGGCATGGCGTGCTCGGTGCCGCCGCACAATGTCGGCGAGCTGTGCGACGCCCTGCTGCACCTCATCAAGTTCTCCAACGCCCATGCCTCCAAGCTGGCCGAGCTGGTGCCGGGCCCCGACTTCCCGACCGGCGGCGTCCTGGTCGAGTCGCGCGCCACCATCGTCGAGGCCTACAAGACCGGCCGCGGCAGCTTCCGCGTGCGCGCGCGCTGGTCGGTGGAGAAGCTTTTCCACGGCACCTGGCAGATCGTCGTCACCGAGATCCCCTACCAGGTGCAGAAGTCGCGTCTCATCGAGCGCATCGCCACCCTCATCACCGAGAAGAAGCTGCCGCTGCTCGCCGACGTGCGCGACGAATCGGCCGAAGACGTGCGCCTGGTGCTGGAGCCCAAGAGCCGCACCGTCGCGCCCGACGTGCTGATGGAATCGATGTTCCGCGCCACCGAGCTGGAGTCGCGCATCTCGTTGAACCTCAACGTGCTGGACAAGGGCCGCCTGCCGCGCGTCATGGACCTGCGTGAGGCGCTCAATGCCTTCCTGGCGCACCGCCACGAGGTCGTGCTGCGCCGCTCCAAGTTCCGCCTCGCCAAGGCCGAAGATCGCCTCGAGGTCCTGGACGGCTACCTGCTTGTCTTCCTCAACGTCGACGAGGTGATCCGCATCATCCGCCGCGAGGACGAGCCGAAGCCCATCCTGATGCGCAAGTTCAAGCTCACCGATCGCCAGGCGGAAGCCATCCTTGACTTGCGCCTGCGCCGCCTCCGCAAGCTCGAAGAGATGGAGATCCGCAAGGAGCACGACGCCCTGTCGGCGCAGCGCAAGGAGCTGCGCGCCCTGCTCAAGGACGAAGACAAGCGCTGGGCGCTCATCGCCGACGAGGTCAAGGAGACCAAGGCGAAGTTCGGTCCGAAGACCGCGCTCGGCAAGCGCCGCACGACCATCGCCGATGCGCCCGCCGCCGTCGAGGTGCCGGACGAGGCCTTCATCGAGAAGGAACCTCTGACGATCATCTGTTCGGCGAAGGGCTGGATCCGCGCCATGAAGGGCCACGTCGCCGACGATGGCGAGGCGAAGTACAAGGAAGGCGACGAGGGCCGCTTCTGGTTCCACGCCGAGAGCACCGACAAGCTCTCCCTGTTTGCCACCAACGGCCGCTTCTACACCCTCGGCGCCGACAAGCTGCCCCGCGGCCGCGGCATGGGTGAGCCGGTACGCCTGATGCTCGAGATGGGCGAGTCCGACGACATCGTCGAGCTGCGCGTCTACCGCCCGGGCGAGAAGCTGCTGGTAGCTTCGAGCGACGGACGCGGCTTCATGGTCCAAAGCGACGCGACCTTCGCCCAGACCAAGAACGGCCGTCAGGTGCTCAACGTCGGCGACGGCGTGAAGGCAGCGGTGTGCGTGCCCGCCACCGGCGACCACGTTGCCGTGATCGGCGAGAACCGCAAGCTGCTGCTCTTCTCGCTCAAGGATCTGCCCGAGATGGCCCGCGGCCGCGGCGTCACGCTGCAGAAGTACAAGGACGGCGGCCTCGCCGACGTCCAGGTCTTCACCAAGAACGACGGCCTGTCCTGGAAGCTCGGCGAGAACACGCGCACCGAGCCTGCCTCCGCGCTGCGCGACTGGTTCGGCAAGCGCGCCCAAGCCGGCCGCCTGCCGCCCAAGGGCTTCCCGAAGTCGGGCCGCTTCCGCTGATCGCCCGGCATGGCGCGCAGGCTCCTCTACTCCGGCGCCCTGCTGTTCCTGGTGGGCGTCGCGTTGGTGCCGATATTCGTCTTCCTGCACCAGGACCTGACCGCGCCGGCCGACGCGACCGGCGTGCGGCCATTCCGCAACCCATTCGTGTTCCAGCGCGCGGATGTACCCGGCCGACCCGCCTATGTTCAGACGGGCGTCGATCGATGGTTCCAGGTGATGCTGGCGAGCGCCTTGTTCCTGCTCGTCGGAGCGGCGTCCCTGGGCGCATCGCTCGTAGCGCGCGGTCGCGGCGCGGACATAGGGTCGATCCTGCCGGCGCGAGACATCGCGCGCGGGTTGCTGCGGCGCGCTGTAGCGGCGTTCCTGCTCGGCGCCGTCGGGGGCATCCTGACCTTCGCGTTCCTGGAGGTGCCTCCCAATGCGGTGTTCAGCGTGCTGCTATTGGCGTTCGTAGTCGGGACGGCAATCTACGCTTGGCGCCGCGGGCCGTCGCTGTACTGGCTCCGCGCCACGTTTTCGGATAAAGCCTAGTCGCGCGTACCCAACCGAGGAGGCCCGCTCGTGCACACTGACACTGCTGTGATGACTCCGGCGTCGACGCTTGCCGAGGCCGCCTGGCCCGTTCGCGAAAGCAGCAAGCGGGTGCGAGCGGCGGTGCTCGTCGTCGTTGGCGCGCTGCTCCTCACCCTGTGCGCCAAGATCCAGGTGCCGCTGCGCCCGGTGCCGATGACGATGCAGACCTTCGGCGTGCTGGTGATCGGCGCGGTCTACGGCTTCCGGCTCGGCGCCGCCTCGATGCTGCTCTACCTGGAGGCGGGCTTCGTCGGCCTGCCGGTGTTCGCCGGCGCCGCGGTGCTCGGACCGGCGTACTTCATGGGCCCCACGGGCGGCTTCCTCGTCGGGTTCCTGGCCGCCGCTGCGGTGGTGGGCTGGCTGTGCGAGCGCAACCGCTGGGACCGCAACTTCGTCACCACCGCCGTCGCCATGGCGATCGGCAGCGCGGTGATCTACGCGATCGGCGTCCTCTGGCTGTACGTCGTCTTTGCGTTCGTCCGCGAGGCAGCCGGCTGGGACCTGATGCGCGCGTTCAACGTCGCCATGAAGCCGTTCCTCATCGGCGATCTGCTGAAGCTGCTGCTGGCCACCGCGCTGCTGCCGCTCACCTGGAAGGCTGTCCAGCGGTTCCGGTCATAGAGTCGTCATCGAGGCGCAACGTTGCGGTAACCGCACGGGCGTAGTTGCGAGGTCCGTCGGACTGCCCTCCGACAGTACCGGCACCTCGCGTACGCCCCGTGCCCGAGACAAAGGCCGGTCGAGGCCCCTCCCTCCGCCCGAAGCGGGGAGGGGCCTGATAGCTTCTTGAGCTAGATGATTCCGGATGAGGAGTCGGTGTCCTCGTCCTCTTCCTCGTCGCCGGCCGTGTCGGTGTCCGGCGTGAGCTCGCGCCAGCCCTGCAGGGCCAGCACGAGTCCCTCGAGCGGCCTGAACTGGCTCTTGTAGGCCATCTTCGGGCTCTCGGAGATCCAGTAGCCGAGGTAGACGTAGGCCAGCCCTTGGCGCGCCGCTTCCTGGATGTGCCACATCACCATGTAGGTGCCGAGGCTGCGCGCCGGCTCGTCGGGCTCGAAGAACGAGTAGCAGAGGGAGAAGCCGTCCCCCATCTTGTCCGAAAGACACGCGCCCATCAGGCGGCCGTCGGCGTGGCGGAACTCGACCACGGCGGTGTCGACGGTGGTGTCTTCGATCATGTCCTGGTAGTCGCCGAAGTCCATGCTCGCCATGCCCGACTCGGCGTGGCGGCTCTTCTGGTAGCGGCGGAAGAGGGCGTACTGCTCGGCGGTGGCGAGCGGACCCTGCGCCTTGATGGTCAGGTCGGCGTTGCGGCGCTCGATACGGCGCTGGGTGCGCGACGGCACGAAGTCGGCGACGCGGATGCGGACCGGAATGCACGCGCGGCAGCCGTCGCACGCCGGCTTGTAGACGATGCTCTGGCTGCGCCGGAACCCGGACGCCGACAGCAGGTCATGGAGCCGGTTCGGATCGCCGCCGACGAGGGGAGTGAATAGCTTGCGCTCGGTGCGGCCCGGGAGATACGGGCACGGCGCCGTCGGTGTCGCGAAGAAACGATGGACCGTCCGGTCCGGGACCTTCATCGAGCCGAAACCCCTCCGAGGTACTCAGAATAGGCTAGTGCACGCACCCCCCGCCGACAAGGGCTGGGCCCCCGGCTAGCGCCGAAGACCCAAGCTTTGCCGCGGCCATACGGGCCTATGCGGCGCGTCCGAGCATCTAGCGCAGGTTGGGCGGGAGAACAGGCGCCTGGCGCAGCAGCACGATGCTGATGCGGCGGTTCTCCGGCAGGAACGGATCGGCGGCGTTGAGCGGGTCGGTGTCCGTCTTGCCGACCACCTGGGTGATGCGGTCCATGTTGATGCCCGCCTGGCTCAGCGCACGCCGGCTGGCATTGGCGCGGTCGGCGGAGAGCTCCCAGTTGCCGTAGCCGTCGGCGCGCTGGAACGGCGTCGCGTCGGTGTGGCCCGACACCGAGACGTTGTTCGGCAGCGACTGGATGACCGAGGCGATCTGGTTGATGAGCGCGCGGGTGCGCTCGGGCATCGCCGACGAGCCCGACGGGAACAGCGAGCCGCCCTGCTTGTCGATCAGCTGGATGCGCATGCCTTCCGGCGTCATGTCGATGACGATGTTGTCCTTGACCTGCTGCAGCTGCGGATTGGCCTCGAGCGCCCGCTGCAGCGCAGCCTGGGCCTCGTCGAAGCGTTCCTGCTCGGCGGCGGCGCGCTGGCGCTGCTGCGCCTCCTCGTTTGCCGCGGCCGACTGGCGCTGCGGCGGGGGGCGATCTCGACCACGGCCACCGGCTGGCCTTCGCCGCGGGCGCCGTCATCGGCGATGGTGCGGCCGGCCAGGATGCCGCCCGAGCCCGAGCGGGCGAGGGTGACGGCGGTCGGGGCGAAGTAGTCGGCGATGCCGCTCTTCTGCTCGTCGGTGGTGACGTTGAGCAGCCACAGCAGCAGGAAGAACGCCATCATGGCGGTCACGAAGTCGGCGTAGGCCACCTTCCACGCGCCGCCGTGGTGGCCGCCTGCGATCTTCTTGATACGGCGGACGATGATCGGCTGGGCGCCGCCGTGACCGTTCGCTTCTTCCTTGCCGGCCATGTCTTCTCTCTAATGGCGGAGGGCTACGAGATCTGCGGTGCTTCCTGCACCGCCTCTTACAACTCTTGGCACGTCGGCCGCTCGTGGTGCAGCAGCGTCTTGCGGGCGAACTCGACCGATACCGCCGGCGCGTGGCCCGCCATATGGGCGATGAGCCCGGCCTTCATGCACTTGTAGTATTGGAGGTCGGCTTCGCCGTACGCCTCCAGGCTCTTGGCGATCGGACCGATCAATCCGTAGGCGAGCAACACGCCGAGGAAGGTGCCGACGAGCGCCGCGCCGATCAGGTTGCCGAGCACCTCCGGCGGCTCCGTGATGCTCGACATGGTGACGATCACGCCCAACACGGCGGCGGCGATGCCGAACGCAGGCAGGCCATCCGACATGGCCGTCACCGCGTGGGCGACGGCCGCCGCGCCAAGGTTAATCGCTGCCGGACGAGGCCGAGCTCAGCACGTGCACGGTGAAGCCCGCGGCTTGGAGCCGCGCGATCATGTCTCGCGCGCTCTCCGGGTCGCGGGTCTCGACCATGAGGTCGAGCTCGGCGGCTTTGGCGGGGATGTCGGTGAACAACCGCTGGTGGCGCACCTCGATGATATTGCCACCGGTTTCGCCGATGACCGTCGCCACCTTGGCTAGGGTGCCGGGCACGTCGTTGATGTCCACCCGCAGGCTGAGCACGCGGCCCGAGCGCACCATGCCGCGGTTGATGACCTGCGCCAGCAGGCGCGCGTCGATGTTGCCGCCCGACAGGACGAGACCGACACGCTTGCCGGCGAAGCGTTGCGGGTGGGTCACCAGCGCCGCCAGGGGAGTGGCGCCGGCGCCTTCGGCGACGGTCTTCTCGATGTCGAGGTAAAGGCAGATGGCCTGCTCGATCTCGGGCTCGTTCACCACCATGACGTCGTCCACCAGCTTCTGGTGGATGGCGAACGGCACCTTGCCGATGGTCTTCACGGCGATGCCGTCGGCGATGGTGGCGCCACCCATCTTGGGCGGCAGGCCGCGCATCCTCTGATAGAGCGACGGGTACAGAGCCGTCTCGGCGCCGAACACCTGGATGTCGGGCTTCAGCCCCTTGGCGGCGACGGCGCAGCCGGCAATCAGTCCGCCGCCGCCCACCGGCACGATGAGCACGTCGAGCAAGGGCTCTGCCGCCAGCATCTCGAGGGCGACCGTGCCCTGGCCGGCGACGATGGCGGGGTCGTCGTAGGGGTGGATGAGCGTGAGCTTCTCGCGCGCGACCAGCTCGGCGGCGAACGGCTCGGTATCCGCCAGGTTCTGGCCGTGCAGCAGCACCCGGGCGCCGAACTCCTTGGTTTGGCGGATCTTGGTGTAGGGGGTGATCTCCGGCATGACGATGGTGGCCGGAATCCCCAGGCGCTGGGCGTGGTAGGCGACCCCCTGGGCGTGGTTGCCGGCCGAGACCGCGATGATGCCAGTGCGCCGCTGCGCCTCGGTCAGCTGCGAGAGCTTCACCAGCGAGCCGCGGTCCTTGAAGGAGCCGGTGAACTGGAGGTTCTCGAACTTCACGAACACCTGGGCGCCGGTGATGGCGGAAAGCGTCCGCGAGTGGGAGAGCGGCGTCGCCACCACCGCGCCCTTCAGAGTGGCCGCGGCGGCGCGAATCTGGTCGAGGGTGACGGTGGGGAGGGCAGAGGCGACGGTCATCGGTGTGTGGGTCTGTGGCCGCCTTCCGGGCGGCCGGTGGCGGCGCGGGCGTGCCTTCCTATAGCACGAGGAGGCCGCGCAGAGAGCCTCCGACGCCTCCGGCGAGCGTCGCGTCGCGTAGTCGCCGTCGAGTCGCCGGCGCTCGAGTCTCGTCACCGGCGTCGTCGAGTTCGCGCGTCACCACTCGCGCAGCGTGCTCGCGCGACGACGCGCGTGTCGCGCGAAGGCGGCTTCGCGAGTCGCGGTTGGCTGGAGTCAGGCCCCCACGGCGCGACTCCGGCCGAAGCCTATGTGTCGAATCGCCCGGACCCCCAAGAGCCCGACTCAAGTCGTGGCCCGGCCAGGATTTTTTCGATGATTTTTTCTTGCAGGGGGGGGTCATTGGACCTATGTAGACGTGCCGCGCTAATTGGGGCGCGGATGGGCGTGCTCCCTGTCTACGGAGGGCAGAGTCGTGATGAAGCACAAGACCATCACGGCCATGGTGGCCGATCTGAATCCGGACCGACCCGTCGTCTGTCTGCGTCCTGCAGAGCTTGAAGCTGCAGCGCAAGAGCTAGTGTCGATGTTTCCTGGTGATGTTTTGTACGCGGTGAAATGCAACCCGCTGCCGGGCGTGTTGCGCGCACTGTACCGAGGCGGCGTTCGTCACTTCGACACCGCTTCGTTGAACGAAGTCGAGTTGATCCGCGCCATGTTCGGCAGGAAGTCGACGCCGTACTTCAACCACCCGGTGAAGGCGCGCAGCGCAATTGCCGACGCGCACGAGAAGCATGGCGTGCGTCACTACGTGATCGACACCGAGGCCGAGCTCGACAAGATCGAGCAGGTCGTCGGCACCGACGCGATCATCTCCGTGCGCCTCGCGACGGCGCCGGGCATCGCGTTGCAGCACATGTCGTCCAAGTTCGGCGCGACCCCGGCGGAGGGCGCTCGCCTGGTGCGGATGGCCGCAAACCGCGGCTTTTCGGTGGGCGTGGCGTTCCACGTCGGCAGCCAGTGCAAGGACCCCGACGACTACTACCGCGCGATCAAGCTCGCCGCGCATGTGCGTGATGCGTCCGGTACCGACCTCGACATCCTCAATGTCGGCGGCGGCTTCCCGGCGCCGTACATCGGCGACGACATTCCGCCGCTCGAGGATTATGTCGCGACTGTCGTGCGCGGAGTCGAGGACTACGACTTCCAGGGCGCGAAGCTGCAGTGCGAGCCGGGCCGCGCGCTCGCCGTCGACGGATGCTCGATCCTGACGCAGGTTCACTTGCGCAAGGACCGCACGCTGTACGTCAACGACGGCATCTTCGGCACGCTCGGCGAGCTCGTGTACCTGAAGCTGCGCGTGAAGCTGCGTGCGCACCGCAAGGGCGGTCAGCCGATCCCGGGCCCGATGGGGGACTTCACCCTGTACGGCCCGACCTGCGATCCGGTCGACGTGATGCCCGGCGTGTGGCAGCTGCCCGAAGGCATCCAGGAAGGCGACTGGGTGGAGATCGGTCAGATCGGCGCCTACTCGGCGGCGATCACCACCACCTTCAACGGCTTCTCGACCGACACTGTCGTCGAGGTCGACGAGCCGGCCTACTGGAACGAGAGCGAGCAGCCGGTTCGCATCCGCGCCACCGCCTAACGACAACCCGCTACCCGCCCCCGTCGCGCCAACGGCACGCAAGCCGACAAGCGACAGGGGGCAGGCAGCCGGGGAAACCCGGCGCGAGGCGAACTTGCTGCTGATACCAACGCTTCTGCGGCCGAGCTTCATCGAGGGACTCGGCCTTTTTGCTGCGGCGCCGGTCCCGAAGGGGACCATCACCTGGCGCTTCGATCCGACCTTCGACCTCACCTTCACGGTGGCTGAGGTCGAGGCGATGGGGCCGATCCAGAGGGCATTGCTGCGCCGCCACGGCTACCTGTCCACTGCGCTCGGCAAGTACGTGTTCTGCACGGACGACGCGCGGTTTTGGAACCACTCGGCCGAGTGCAACAACGGCGAGGTGCTGCTGCCGGGTGACCTCGAGCCCGCCAACGTCGCCCTGCGCGACATCGCGGCGGGCGAGGAGCTGACGGTGGACTATCGCCTGTTCGATGCGAAGGATTCCGACGCCGGCGCGGCCTGGCTAAAGAATTAGGCGCTACTTCTTCACGCCGACGAACAGCCCGTCGACCTTCGACCACTTGTTCTTGACGAAGCGCGGATGCAGCCCGGCCTCCGTCATCAAGGCCATGGTCTTGTCCGGGTCGAACAGGCCCATGACGTGGCGGTCGACGTAGTGCCGCACACCCTTGCCGCGCTCGGCGACCAGGTAGTGCATGTCCATCACCGATGTGCCACGCCCTACCTCGTGCGCGGAAACGCGGGCGACCTTCAGGTCCTTGCCGTTGAAGGTGGTCAGCGACGGCCGGCCGCGCTCGACGGTGCCGCGGTTGAACCACGGCTCGCACATCACTACGCCGCCCGGCTTCAGGTGCCCGGCGAAATTCCGGATGGTGCGCCGCAGCCGGGCATAGGTGCGCACGTAGCCGATCGAGCTGAACATGCAGACGATGGCGTCGAATTTCTTGCCGAGACGCATCCTCACCATGTCCGGCTGCTTGAAGGCGACGCTCTTCACGTTGCGGCGGGCAACGCGGAGCATTCCGGCGTTCGCGTCGGTGGCGACGATGTCGAAGTCCGCTTTCCAGTGCGCGCTGTGCCTTCCGGTGCCGCAAGCCACTTCGAGCAGGGCGTTGCCCGGCGAGCGCTTGTACTTGGCAATGACGCGCGCCACCGCTTTCGCTTCCTTGGCGTAGTCCTTGCCGGCGTAAAGCACGTCGTAGTAGCGGGCGAGGTCTTTGTAGAGCGACAGCAGACGCATCGGCGAATCCCCCGATGCAGTCTACGCCTTCCACACGAACCGATAGCGCCGCTTCGACCACAAGGGCCCGGCGTAGGACACGCCGATGCGGCCGGTGCGCCGGATTGCGCGCGGCGGAACGACCACGCCACTATCCTCGAACCACAGGCCCGTCGCCTTTGCGGCAGGTAGCCGATCGAGGTCGCGGGTGATGCCGAGCGCCTTGGTAAGGCGGCCCGGGCCGGAGATCCCTTCGACGCCGCGGATCAGGATCGCCGCCGGGTACGCTTCGGGTCCGGTCGTCACGTTCAGCATGTGGTGCATGCCGTAGGTGAAGTAGACGTACAGCACGCCTGCCGGCCCGAACATCACCGCGTTGCGCGGCGTGCGGCCCCAGAAGGCGTGAGAGGCCTTGTCCTTGGGACCGTCGTAGGCTTCGACCTCCGTGAGCATGGACGCACGACTAACTCCATCGCGCTCACGGACGAGGAACTTGCCGATCAGTTCTTCGGCAACAACCAGCGTCGGGCGATCGAAGAACGCGCGCTTGAGGATTCTCCGCATGGTCACACGGGCCCCCTCATGCTGAGCCGGTCGAAGCATGAGGAGGGGTTGCATGCCGGTGCTTCCCCGGCTCACCTTTCGACAGGCTCAGGGTGAGGAGCGGCGCTTGGGCTAGCTGTTGCGCCCGAGCAGCCGCGCCGCCTCGAACGCGAAGTAGGTGAGCACCGCGTCGGCGCCGGAGCGCTTGAAGGCCATCAGCGACTCGAGGATGGCGCGCTCGCGCTCGATCCAGCCGCGCTCCGCGGCCGCGACGATCATCGCGTACTCGCCCGACACCTGGTAGGCGAAGGTCGGCACCGCGAACGTCTCCTTCACGCGGCGAACGATGTCGAGGTAGGGAAGGCCCGGCTTCACCATCACCATGTCGGCCCCTTCGGCGACGTCGAGGGCGACCTCGCGAATCGCCTCGTCCGAGTTGGCGGGGTCCATCTGGTAGGTCTTCTTGTCGCCGGTGAGCAGTGCCTTGGAGCCGACCGCGTCGCGGAACGGTCCATAGAACGCCGAGGCGTACTTGGCCGCGTAGGAGAGGATAGCGACGTCGGTGAAGCCGGCGCGGTCGAGCGCGTCGCGCACGGCGCCGACGCGGCCGTCCATCATGTCGGACGGCGCGATGATGTCGCAGCCGGCCTGGGCCTGCACCACCGCCTGCTTGCACAGCATGCCGATGGTCTCGTCGTTGAGGATGACGCCGTCGCGCAGCAGGCCGTCGTGGCCATGACGCGTGTAGGGGTCGAGCGCGACGTCGCAGATGACGCCAAGGCCGGGCTGCGAGGCCTTGATGGCGCGCACGGCGCGGCAGACGAGATTGTTGTCGTTGAGCGCCTCGGTGCCATCGTCGCCCTTGAGTTTGTCGTCGATGCGCGGGAAAAGTGCCACGGCCGGGATGCTGAGACGCACGGCTTCGGCGGCCGCCTGCACGGTTCGGTCGAGGCTCAGGCGTTGCACGCCCGGCATCGACGCGATGTCCTCGGTGGCATTCTTGCCCTCGATGACGAACAGCGGCGCGATCAGGTCGCTGGGCGCCAAGCGGTGCTCGGCGACGAGCGCGCGCAGCCAGGGCGTGCGGCGATTGCGGCGCAGGCGCGTGCGCGGGAACGAACCGAGAGGCGAGGGCTTGGTGGTCACAAGGGCTTCCGCGGCAGGGGCGCAGGATAGGGCGGGACGGGGCGGAACGCCAACGCGGGGCCCCATGCCTCCGGCGGCGCGGCGATGACGCAGACCGCGCGCGCCCTGTCGCCCCTGTTCCTGGGCGTCGCGCTGCTGACGCTCGGCAATGGGCTGTTCGGCATCCTGCTCGGCTTGCGCATGACCGCCGACGGCTACTCGGCCACCGACACCGGCATCGTACTGGGCGCGTACTTCGCCGGCTTCATCCCGGCCATGCTGACGGCGCCCGCCATCATCGCCCGCGTCGGCCACATCCGCGGCTTTGCGGCCTTCGCCGCGCTCGCAGCCGCGGCGGTGCTGCTGCTGCCCATCGTTCCCGCGTTCTGGGTGTGGGTCGGGCTACGCGTAGTGATCGGCTACTGCCTTGCCGCGCTGTTCATGACGGTCGAGTCGTGGCTCAACGTGCGCGCCGAGAACCACGTGCGCGGGCGCATCCTCGGGCTGTACCAGGCGGTCATCCTGGTGGCGGTCAGCGTCGCGCAGCTGCTGGTCGGCTACGGCGATCCGCGCAGCTTCACGCTGTTCAGCGTCGTGGCGATCTTCTATTGCCTGTCGCTGGTGCCGATCGCGCTCACCCGTGCCGCGGCGCCCGCCATCCATGCGCCGTCCCGGCTCGGCCTTGGCACCCTGATGCGGATGTCGCCACTCGCCGTCGCCATGACGTTCGGCGCCGGGCTCATCAACAGCGCGTACTCCAACATGGGCGCGGTGTTCGCCGTCGGCATCGGCATGAGCGCCGTCGACGCGGGGCGCTTCATGGCCATCGGCGTGCTGAGCGGCCTCGCCATGCAGTGGCCGTTCGGCTGGCTGTCGGATCGCTTCGACCGCCGCCATGTCATCGCCGGGATGACCTTCAGCGTCGCCGCGGCAAGTATCGCGTTGATGCTGGCGTCGATCTTCGCTCCGGCCTTGGTGTTCGCCTTGGTCGCGGCGTTTGGTGGCATGTCGTTCGCCCTCTATGCGCAAGGAGTTGCCCACGCCAACGACTACGCGGCGCGCGAGGACCTGGTGGCGGTGAGCGCCGGCTTGCTGTTGGCCCACGGCGTCGGCGCTATCCTGGCGCCGCCACTGGCGGGCATCGTCATGGATGCGTGGGGACCGGCGGCGCTGTGGGCCTACACCGGCGTCATGGCCGCTGGGCTGGGAGGCTTCTGCCTCTACCGCATGCGCCAGCGCGAGCCGAAGCCGGTAACCGAACAGGCGCCGTTCGCGCCGGTGCCGGTCACGACCCCGCTCGCGGCCCAGCTCGATCCCCGCGTGGAGCCGGAGACCGAGCTGGGTCGCGCCGATGCGCGGTAGCCGGCTGGGAGGGACCGGCGCCGCGCTCTGGGCCGGTGGTCAGTTCTCGTTGCCCGGCGACACGCGCTCCACGCCCATGGCGACTAGGCGGGCCGCCGGTCCGTAGTGCTCCTGCAGGACCGTCACGATGACCCGCTCGCCAACGCTGATGTTGCCCATGATCTTGGCGTCGACCACCGGGTAGCTGGCGCCATTCACCACCATGGTGCGGGCGGCAGAATCCCACCGGGTCAGCGTGCCCTCGACATAGGTTGCCGGCACGATGAGCGGCGAGCCCGCTGCGGCAATGGCGAGGCGCTGGCCTTGCTGTGCATTTGCGCTCGGCGCGGCCACAAGGACGCCCGCGGCGGCCGCAAGGAGGACCACGGCAGCGATCAGGCGATTTGCAGTCGTGTTCATGGTGCCTCCTAGCGGATCGTCACTTCGACGACGCGGTTGCGGGCTTCCCGTACACCGTCCTCGGTCGGCACGGGAGGTTCCATCTCGCCGGCGCCGCGCATCTCGATGCGATTGGGCGCGAGTCCGCCGGCCATCAGGGCTTCGCGCACCACCGCCGCGCGGCGGTCGGACAGGCGCTGGTTGTAATCGACCGGTCCCGCGCGGTCGGCCTTGCCGACTAGGCGCACCGTCATGTTCGGATCGATGCGCGAGTCGGACAGGATCGCCTCGATTACGGCGCGCCCCTCCGTCGTGATCACGGCGCGGTCGAACTCGAAGTAGACGAAGTGCGGGCCCGGCACGGCCAGCTGGCGCACGGGCGGCGGTGGCGCGGGTGGCGGCGCCGCAGGCGCCGGTGTCGGTGCCGGT
>VGER01000037.1 GCA_016869235.1 Alphaproteobacteria bacterium
GCCCACATCGAGGGCCTCGGGGCTCACGCCCACATCCCCACGCACAGGACCCGCAAGGTCCAGCGCACCGTCGACAAGGCCATCTACCGTCAACGCAACCTCGTCGAGCGCTTCTTCAACAAGCTCAGGCACTTCCGTGGCATCGCCACCCGCTACCACAAGCTCGCCCGCAACTTCCTGGCAGCCGTGGCTCTGGCCGCCACCCGCCTCTGGTTCAGGCATTATGAGTCCACGACCTAGTTCCACTCCTACTTCTCTTCCTTCCACTCCTGCTTCGCTTCCTTCCACTCTTCCTTGGCTTCCTCGTGGGCCTCCTCGGCCTTGTCCTTCAGGCCGCCGACCGCGTTCTGAATCTTTCCCTCGGCCTTTTCTTCACCTTGCCTTCGATGCGCCACTTGGCGTCGCCGGTGACCTTGCCGGCCGCTTCCTTGACGGCGCCCTTGGCTTCCTTGGCGGCGCCTTCGATGCGATCCTTGTTCATCTGCAGTCCTTTTGAATTGGGTGCCAAGGCAGGAAGAGGGAAGGCACGCCGGCCTTCTCTCCTGCCCCGGCGGTGCACCGATTAGCGGGCCTGGTTGGCCTCGCGCTCGATGGCGCGGCCGCCCGCCTGCACGTCCTCGCCCAAGCCGGCGAAGGTGTTGCACGCGCTCAGCGCGGGCAGGACGGTCGCGAAGACGGCAGCAATGAGAACGCTTTTTTTGAGGCTCTTCTTCATGGCCTGCTCCTTTCGTTGGGTGCCGAAGCGCACCTCGACCTTGCCGAGGAGGCACCTTCGGCTGCGCCGTATACATGGAGGACGCAAGCGCCCCGGCGGCGTGGCCTTTGGGACACGTCGCGCGTTCATTGGGAGTAGCTCCCCCGACAAAGGTTCCGTAGGGTCTGCCCCGCAGGGGGAGCCGCATGTACGACGTCGTCATCATCGGAGCGGGCCACAACGGCCTCGTCTGCGCGGCGTACCTGGCGCGTGCGCGCCTCAAGGTGCTGGTGCTGGAGCGGCGCGGCGTGGTCGGCGGCGCCGCGGTGACGGAGGAATTCCATCCCGGCTTCCGCAACTCGGTGGCCTCCTACACCGTGTCGCTCCTGAACCCGAAGGTGATCGCCGACCTCCAGCTGGCGCGCCACGGCCTGCGCATCGTGCAGCGCCGCATCTCCAACTTCCTGCCGACCGAGGACGGCCGCTACCTCAAGGTCGGCGGCGGCAAGACCAAGGAAGAAGTAGCCAAGTTCTCGCCGCGCGACGCGGCGCGCCTGGATGCCTACGGCGCGGAGCTGGAGGCGGTTGCCGACGTGTTGCGCGACACCGTCCTGCAGACTCCCCCCAACGTGGTGGAGGGCAGCGCCGCCCGCGCGCTCGGCGAGCTGTTCAAGGCCGGACGCCTCGCCAACCGCGTGCGCGGCCTG
Organism: Alphaproteobacteria bacterium; assembly: GCA_016869235.1. Taxonomy (GTDB): domain Bacteria; phylum Pseudomonadota; class Alphaproteobacteria; order UBA2966; family CAIVPW01; genus CAIVPW01. The sequence goes on from VGER01000037.1 coordinate 1,402, forward strand.
GGGCTCGAGCGGCAGCGGCGCCTGCTCGATTTGTTCACCCGCTCGGCCGGCGACTGCCTCGACGGCTGGTTCGAGAGCGATCCCATCAAGGCGGCGTACGGATTCGACGGCGTCGTCGGCACCTACGCGAGTCCATACACGCCCGGCTCCGCCTACGTGCTGCTGCACCACTGCTTCGGCCAGGTGAACGGCGTCAAAGGCGCGTGGGGGCACGCCATCGGCGGCATGGGCTCGATCACCCAGGCGATGGCGGCCGCCGCGCGCCACGAAGGCGCGGAGATCCGTCTCGAAGCCGGCGTGCGCGAGGTGCTGATCGAGCGCGGGCGCGCCGCCGGCGTCGTCACTGAAGGCGGCGAGGCGGTGCGGGCGCGCGCAGTAGCGTCCAACCTCAACCCCAAGCTCCTGTTCCTGAACCTGGTGGACGCGGCCGCGGTGCCGGCGGAGTTCCGCGCGCGCATGGAGACGTGGCGCTGCGCCTCCGGCACGTTCCGCATGAACGTTGCGCTGGCGGAGCTGCCGGATTTCCGCTGCCTGCCCGGCAAGCAGCTGGCCGATCACCACACGTCCGGCATCATCCTGGCGCCGAGCCTGCGCTACATGGAGCAGGCCTACTTCGACGCGCGCACGCGCGGCTGGTCGAGGAAGCCGATCGTCGAGATGCTGATCCCCTCCACCGTGGACGATTCGCTGGCGCCCGCGGGCAAGCACGTCGCCAGCTTGTTCTGCCAGCACGTCGCCCCGGCGCTTCCCAACGGAGACTCTTGGGACGCGCGCAAAGACGAAGTCGCCGACCTGATGATCGACACCGTCAACGCCTTCGCGCCGAACTTCAAGGCGGCGGTGATCGCGCGCCAGGTGCTCAGTCCCTTGGACCTCGAGCGCACCTTCGGCCTGGTGGGCGGCGACATCTTCCACGGCACGCTGGAGCTCGGGCAGCTCTTCTCGGCGCGGCCGGCGCTGGGCTACGCCGACTACCGCACGCCGGTCGCGGGCCTGTACCAGTGCGGCTCCGGCACGCACCCGGGCGGCGGCGTCACCGGCGCGCCGGGGCACAACGCCGCGCGCGAGGTCCTCAAGGACTGGCGCCGCCGCCGCAACGAGTAGGCCGATGGCGAAGAGCGAGCAGTCCTGGACGCTCGGCACGATCCGCGCGGCGCACCTGCAGCTCGAGGTGCATTGCTAGGCGCCGAATTGCGGATGGTTCGGCATCCTCGACCTGGCGCAGCTGATTCAGACCTTCGGCACCGAGTACCCGCTGCCGCCGCGCCCCGACATGCCCTGCCAGCGCTGCGGCGGCGAGGCGGCGTTCCGGCTGGCAGCGCAAGCGCCCGCGGACCCGCCGGAGTGACGGCGGCGACTGCACGAGATCGAGCCGTTCGGCTGCCGTTCGCGACCTGCTTCGACTGCCAGGCACGCCGCGGGGGCGCCGCTATCGGAACCAGACCGGCGTTTCGGCGCCATTGACCCGCCGCAGCAGGCGCGGCCGCAGCCGCTCGGGGTTGCATCGCACCGCGAGCCTGCCGTCGAACCGGCCGGCGATGCCGAGCTCGCGCGTCGCCCGCGCGACGCCATCGGCGGCATTCATGTAGTGGCCGGGCAGCTCGAGGACCATCTCGGCGTCCTCCGCGGGCGCGGCTACGGTTGCCGCGGGTCGTGGCGGCGCGGTTGCTCTCGGCGTGGCGGCGGTGGCGGTTCCGAGCCGGGCGGCGGCGCGGCCGCGGCGACTGGCTCGGGCTCCGGCGTGGACGCTTCGGCCGCAGCGTCCGCCGCTCGACGAGCGGAGCGCAGCGCGGCGGCAAGCTCCGCGTCGCTGAGGTCCGCCAACGGCGCGGGGCGGCTCGGCTCTTTGGGACGCGCGGCGCGCTCGACACGCTCGGCGCGCTCGGCGGCGCGCAGCAGCGTGTACTGGCGGTCGAGCGCCTTGGCCAGCGCCAAGCCCTGGGCGGCCTCGAGATTGCCGCCGGCGATCAGCGCGCTGACGCGCTTCATCGCCGCGACGACGTCGTCGCTGGTCGCGACCTCCGGCAGCTCGAACGGCGCGGTGCGCGAACGACGCGGCACGATGCGGTCGCCACAGAAGCGCAGCGCCGTCGGGTTGCCGGCCAGGGCGAGGTCGACGACGCGGTGGACCAGATCCTCGCTGCGCTCGGCGAGGATGCACTCGACCAGCGCGGTCGCCTCGTTGCGCGCGCCGGGCACGCGGCCCGGGTTGCCGGGCGGAAAGGGCCGCCCGCGCGGGTTGCGGCTGGGCTTGCGCGCGGGCTCGCTCTCGATTCTACGCAGATCACGCGGCCGCGCGGACGGCGGGGGCTCGGGCTCCTGACGCTGCGAATTGTGTTGGACGTCCATGGGCATTGCGCTCCAGTAAAGTACAGGTTCCGGGCGATATTGGTACGATTCGGCTCGCTATCAATACCCAATGTGATGAGGCCCTTGGCTCCGAGATACAAACGCTGGCGGCGGAGCTCTGCTTGTTCGCGGACCGGCCGATTCGTGACTCCTCCGCGGCGGTCCTCTATAGTCCAGAAAGGAAATTCCTTACGAGCGAGCCGCCGCATGATCACCAGCAAGATCACCAGCAAGGCCCAAACCACGATCCCTCAGCCGGTGCGCGACGCCCTGAAGGTGAAGGCCGGCGACGAAATCGCCTACCATATCGAGGGCGGGCGGGTGATCCTGACGCGGGCCAAGCGTGCGCCGGCAGACGACCCGTTCGCGACGTTTGGCGAGTGGTCGTCGGAGAGCGACCGTCGCGCCTATGCTGACCTTTAAGCCTTGGGACGTGGTCAAGGTCCCGTTCCCGTACCTGGACCGGCCCGTGCGGCAGTACCGGCCGGGGCTGGTGGTTGCCGCGGGACCGCCCCTGGCGGCGCATGGCCTGCTCTGGGTGTTGATGATCACCAGCGCGGAGAACCGTCGCTGGGACGGCGATGTGGTGATTTCTGATCTGACGAAGACGGGCCTTCCGGCGCCGTCGCTGGTTCGCTGCGCCAAAGTGGCGACGATCGAGTCGCGCGAGGCGAAGCGTGTCGGAACCCTGCCGGAGGATAACCGCAGCGAAGTCGACGCGAATCTTACCCGTGCCATTGCCGCGGTCGCCGGTCGCGCCGCGTCGGGCGATGCGAAGCGGCGATAATCCAAGCCCTACCGGCTGCGAGCGAAGAAGTTCAGAAGAGCATCGCCGCCGGCCGAACTTTAGATGGAGGCCGCGACCAGCGAGCGCTGCTCTCGGTGGCTTTGCCTCCCCGCAACAACAAGGACCCTGGGTACGCGCGTTGGTCAGCGCCGCGCGAACTCGGTCAGCGACAGGACGTTGCCGTCGGGGTCCTTGAACCAGGCGACCTTGGTGCCGTCCGCCACGTTCCAGATGCCGAGCGCGTCCTGCGGCATCCCGGCAAAGCGGGCAAACGTCACGCCGCGCTCGGTCAGCGCGCGCACGGCGGCGGCGATGTCGTCCACCTGCAAGCCGAGCACGGTGTACGGCGGCACCACGATCTTCTCCACGGGCGTAACGCGCAGCTTGGTGCCGCCGGCGTCGAAGACGAGCGCGTGCTGGGAGTCCTCGACCAGCTTCAGGCCGAGCTTGTCGCCGTAGAAGGCGCGCGCCCAATCGGCGTCCGACGTGGCGACGAAGCCGATGAGGCGCGCCTCGCCCAGCACGGGTTCAGTTGACCAGCAGCCCCGGCGGCAGGCCGCTCGCCCACGCCTGGCGGTGCGCCATTTCGGCGCGGGCAAAGGTGAACGAGAACGCGTTCTGGTGGTCGGTGAAGGGCTGCGCGCCACCGATCTCCGCCGCGGTGATCGGACGCCCCGAGGCGATGGTGGCGTTGAAGATCTCGCGCAGGGATTCCGGCACGCGGTCGCCGTCGATGCGCACCTGGACGGGCAGCACGCCGTTGCTGGCGACCGGAAAGCCGCCGCCGCTCGGCGTGCGGAACTCGAGCACCGTGCCGAAGGCGCTTGCCAGCGTCGCCAGCACGCGCTGGTTGGGCGCGTTGTTCTCGCTGTCGTAGAAGGTGTTCATCACCACCACGCCGGCGCGGCTGAGGCAGCGCGCCACGTCGGCGAAGAACTCCGCCGTCATCAGGTAGTCGGGCGTGCCGTCGCCATGGAAGAGGTCGACGGCGACGATGTCGAAGCGGCCGGGGTTGCCGCGGCAGCCGCGCACGAAGGTGCGCGCGTCCTCGATGCGCACGTCGATGCCGGCGGCGTCGAAGCCGAAGTAGCGCGCCGCCACCGCGGGCGAATGCGGGTTGATGTCCACCACGGTCACCGCCATGCCGGCGCCCTTGAAGCGCATCGGCACCAGGCCCGCCGCCAGGCCAAGCACCAGCGCCGTGCGCGGGTTCTGGGCGAAGGCCAGGGAAAGCTCTTCCAGCGCATGCGTATGCATGGACAGCGACACGCCGAGCGGATCGACGAAGTTCTGCACCAGGCCGTCCTGCAGGTAGAGGCGGCTCACCGGGACGCCGAGGCCGTCAACGGCGTCCACGACCTTGATGGTACCGTAGAGCGAGGAGTACTGGGCGGTAACCGTGAAAGCGATGCCGCCGGCACGGCCCCCGAGCATGTCGAGGTAGCGGTCGCGCGAAAGCGCAAGCAAGCCGCACAACGCCACGCCGGCTGCCGCCGTGAGGAGCAGCGCGCGCCGGGCGCTGGGCGCGGGACGCGCCGCGAGGAGCGCCAGCCCGATGACGCCGATACCGACCGTCATGCCGAGCAACAGCATGGCGCGGAAGTTGGTGAACGCCGGAATGAACAGGAACGCGGTGACGAGGACGCCCGCCACCGAGCCCACGGTGGAGACGAAGAACACCCATCCGGCGCCCGCGTCGCCTTGCGGATCGCTCTCGCGGCGCAACGCAACCAGCAGCGGGTTCATCGCCGACAGGGCGACGATGGGCACCGCCAGCAGGATGGCGCCGCCGACGAAGCTGCCGACGACGAGGTCGAACTCGGCCAGCACCGGGAACACCGCCGGGTACAGAACGGCTGCCACGCCGATCGCCACCGAGGCCGCCCCCGGCCCGGCGAGGTAGAGGGTCAGCAGCTGCTCGGGCGTCTTGCCGACCGCGGCCCGGCCGCCGGCCCAGTAGCCGATGGCGAGGAACGCCAGCGTGATCGACAGGATGCCCGACCAGATGAACAGGGAGACGCCGAAGTACGGCGTCATGATGCGCGAGGCCAGCACCTCGAGCGCCAACGTCACGCCGCCGGTGAGGAAGATGAAGGCCTCGTACCGCTTCTTCTGGCTGACCACCCGACCCCGCCCCCGCCGCGCCGCATCCCCCAGGCCCCCCGCGATGGGGCGGCGCGGCACTCTACGGCCCCGCGCCCAAGGCGTCCACGACTGGCCCTCGTCCAGCGCTTGATGCGATGGTTGCCGCGACCCGCCCGAGATGGGACGGGCGTGACAGGCTCGGCATGAGGACTTCTTAGTTGCGCATCGTCGAAGTGCGGGAGAGGACGGCGTCGATCGCCGCGCCGATCACCAACGCCTTCATCGACTTCACTGGCATGACCTGCTCGGTGGTGGCGGTGATCACCGACGTCGTGCGCGGCGGCAAGCCGGTGATCGGCTACGGGTTCTCCTCCAACGGCCGCTATTCGGCCGGCGGACTGCTGCGCGAGCGATTCCTGCCGCGACTGCGCGCGGCACGGCCGGAGTCGCTGCTCGACGACGCCGGCGCCAACCTCGATCCCTTCCGCATCTGGGCGACGCTGATGGCGAACGAGAAGCCGGGCGGGCACGGCGAGCGCTCGACGGCCGTCGGCACGGTGGACATGGCGGTGTGGGACGCGCTCGCCAAGGTCGAGGACAAGCCGCTCTACCGCGTGCTGGCCGAGCGCTTCGGCAAGGGCGAGCCCGATGCGCGCGTGTGGGTCTACGCCGCCGGCGGCTATTACCACCCAGGCAAGGATCTGCGGGCGCTGCAGGACGAGATGAAGAGCTATCGCGACCGCGGCTACCGCGTCGTAAAGATGAAGATCGGCGGGGCGTCGCGCGTCGCGCCAGGGGCGCGCCTTCGGCGCGACGAGCGCGCCAAGCAAGAATCTCTCGCCGAGGACCTGCGCCGCGTCGAGGCGGTGCTCGCCGTGGTCGGCGACGGCAAGTGCCTGTGCGTGGACGCCAACGGCCGTTTCGACCTCGACACGGCTACCGCGTACGCCAAGGCGCTGCAGCCCTTTGGCCTGTTCTGGTACGAGGAAGCGGGCGACCCGCTCGACTTCGCGCTGCAGGCCGAGCTTCGTCGCCGCTACGACGGCCCCATGGCGACCGGCGAGAACCTGTTCTCGATGGCGGATGCGCGCAACCTGGTGCGCTTCGGCGGACTCAATCCCGAGCGCGACTTCCTCCAGTTCGATTGCGCATTGTCGTACGGGCTCGTCGAGTACCTGCGCACGCTGGAGATGCTGGCGGCGCACGGCTGGTCGAGCCGGCGCGTGGTGCCGCACGGCGGACACCAGATGTCGCTCGCCATCGCCGCGGGCCTGCACCTCGGCGGCAACGAGTCATATCCCGACGTGTTCCGGCCGTTCTGCGGCTTCGCCGACGGCATCGCGGTGGAGGACGGCTACGTGCGCCTGCCGGACGCACCGGGCATCGGCTTCGAGACCAAGCGCGAGCTGTATGCCGTGATGAAGGAGCTGGCGAGCTAGCGTTCAGCCGAGCGCGTAGGGCCACAGCTCGAGGATGCCGCGGAAGCACATCTCGATGGCGACGTAGAGGATCACCGCCAGGCCGACGTAGGAGATCCAGCGGAAGCGGTTGAGCAGCTTGGCGATGTAGCTCGCCGCGACGCCCATCAGGGCGATCGACAGCACCAGGCCGAACACCAGCACCCACACGTGATCGCGGGCGGCACCTGCCACGGCCAGCACGTTGTCCAGCGACATCGACACGTCGGCGATGATGATCTGCATCGCCGCCTGGCCGAAGGTCTTGCGCGGCGCGGCGCCGGCGATCTTGCCGTCGGCGTCGATGTCTTCTTTCACCAGCGCTTCGGCGGCCTGCACCTCCTGGACGTGCGGCACGCGCAGCTCGCGCCACATGCGCCAGCACACCCACAAGAGCAGGATTCCGCCGGCGAGCAGCAGCCCGACGATGGCGAGGAGCTGGGTGGTGACGGCCGCAAAGCTGACGCGCAGGAGCGTCGCGGCGACGATGCCGAGGACGATGGCGCGGTCGCGCAGCTGCGGGGGCAGACCCGCCGCCGCGAGACCAATGACGATGGCGTTGTCACCGGAGAGGACGAGGTCGATGAGGATGACCTGCAGGAACGCGGTCAGCCAACCGGGCTCGAAAAATCCGTCCATCCGCCCTCTGATCCGCTGCCTGACGGCGTCCGTCCGTGCGGGCGCCCGAGGTCCTATCCTGACGGGCCGGGGCGCTCAAGGCGGAAAATCGCCCCATGCCACCGCATGCCAATGCTGGAATGGCATGTGGGGGTGCGGCGCGGCTCTTCCAACAGGGCGGATTGACGCTCTGCGCCCCCGGTTGCGGAACCCCGCGCATCCCTTGATAATCCTGGCACAAAGCGCGCCTGGGCGAACCGCCACGCGCTGGGGAGGAAACAATGAAGCGCTCACTCATTGCGGCAGTATTCGCCGCAGTCTCTCTCATTGCGGGCGGCGCCGCTGCGCAGCAGCAGTTCCCGTCGCGTCCGATCACCCTGATCGTCCCGTTCGCGGCGGGCGGCCCGACCGACACCGTCGGCCGCGTCATCGCCGAAGCCATGAGCCGCGACCTTGGCCAGCAGGTCGTGGTCGAGAACGTCGGCGGCGCCGGAGGCACGACGGGTGCGGCGCGCGTCGCCAACGCCCCCAAGGACGGCTACACCATCCTGCTGTGGCACATCGGCATGGCGACGTCCGACACCCTGTACCGCCGCCTGCCCTACCAGACGCTGAACTCGTTCGCGCACATCGGCCTGGTCACCGAAGTGCCCATGACCATCATCGGCCGCCCGCGCCTGCCGGCCTCCGACCTCAACGGGCTGATCGACTACGTGAAGCGGAACGCCGCCACCGTGACGATGGCCAACGCCGGCGTCGGCTCGGCCTCGCACCTGTGCGGCATGCTGTTCATGAGCCAGATCCAGCAGGCGGTGACCACCGTGCCGTATCCGGGCACCGGCCCCGCCATGACCGACATCCTGGGCGACCAGGTGGACTTCATGTGCGACCAGACCACCACCACCACGCCGCAGATCCAGACCGGCTCGGTGAAGGCCTACCTGGTGACCAGCCCCAACCGTCTCGAGCAGATCCCGAACGTCAAGACCGCCAAGGAGCAGGGCATGAACTTCGAGCTCGGCATCTGGCACGGCGTGTGGGCGCCGGCCGGCACGCCGCAGCCCGTCGTCGACCGCCTGGTGCGCGCGCTGCAGTTCGCCCTCGGCGAGCGCCCGGTGGCGCAGCGCTTCGCCGCGCTGGCGACCTCGCCCAGCAAGAAGGAGGAGGCGACTCCTGCCGCCCTCGAGGCGAAGGTGCGGTCAGAGATCGCCCGCTGGAAGCCGCTGATCCAGGCCGCCGGCGTGTACGCGGACTAGGCAGCTGCATCTGATCGGCTGAACCGGGACGGCGCCAAGCAACGGCGCCGTCCCTTTTTCACGGCCAAGCGGTGCGCGACCCCCGCCCCTTCCTGCAAGCGACCCTGCACCGCCATGACCTCTTAGCGGGGGCGATCTTCATCGCCTTCGCGATGTTCTTCCTCGCGCAGACGTTCGGCATCGACGGCTTCACCGCCCTGTTCCGCGAAGGCTGGGAGGCGGCGACGCTGGACGCCGCCCTGCCGATCGGCACGGCGCGCCGCATGGGACCGGGATTCTTCCCGTTGCTGCTGTCGGCGATCCTGTTCCTGCTCGGCGCGATCCTGTTCTTGCGCGGGCTGCGCATTGCCCCGGACGGTGACATCCACCCGATGCCGTGGCGCGGCATGCTGTTCATCCTCGGCGCCACCATCTTCTTCGGCGTCTGCGTGCGCGAGCTCGGCCTGGTGCCGACCACCGCCCTCAGCGTGTTCGCCGCCGCCTACGCCAGCCAGCGCATGACGCTGCGCCTCGCCGTCATCCTCAGCGCGGTGCTGACCGTCTTCGTGCTGGCGGTGTTCCACTACGGGCTCGGCATGCCGTTGCGCCTGTACGGGCCTTGGCTCGACTTCGTGCTGGGCGGCGGATGAGGGCGCCGGCATGAGCGATCTGCTCGCCAACCTCGGCCTCGGGCTCTCCGTCGCCCTCAGCCTGCAGAACGTCGTGTTCTGTTTCCTCGGCGTGCTGCTCGGCACGCTGATCGGCGTGCTGCCGGGTGTGGGACCGGTGGCGACCATCGCCATGCTGCTGCCGATCACGGCGACGTTCGATTCGCCGGCGACCGCGATGATCATGCTCGCCGGCATCTATTACGGCGCGCAGTACGGCGGCTCGACCACCGCCATCCTCATGAACATGCCGGGCGAGCCGTCGTCCTCGGTGACGGCGATCGACGGCTACAAGCTGGCGCGCAAGGGCCGCGCCGGACCGGCGCTCGCCACCGCGGCAATCGGCTCGTTCTTCGCCGGCACGATCGCGACGATCGTCATCGCCGTCGCCGCGCCGCCCCTCGCCCGCTACGCGCTGAAGTTCGGCCCGCCCGAGTACTTCTCGCTGATGGTGATGGGTCTGATCTGCGCGGTCGCGCTGGCGCACGGCTCGGTGATCAAGGCGCTCGGCATGGTGATCCTCGGCCTGTTGTTCGGGCTGGTCGGCGCCGACATCTTCGCCGGCGTGGACCGCTTCACCTTCGGCATCCGCGAACTCACCGATGGACTGAACTTCGCCGCGGTCGCGGTCGGCATCTTCGGCATCGCCGAGATCCTGCGCAATCTCGAGAACGAGCGGGCGCGCGATGCGATGGTGACGAAGATCACCGGCCTCATGCCGACCAAGGATGACCTCAAGCGCATCGCCGCGCCCATCCTGCGCGGCACGGCGCTCGGCTCGCTGCTCGGCGTGCTGCCCGGCGGCGGCTCGATCCTCGCCGCGTTCGCGGCCTACACCGTGGAGAAGCGTGTCTCCAAGACGCCGGAGGAGTTCGGCCAAGGCGCCATCCAAGGCGTTGCCGGCCCCGAATCGGCGAACAACGCCGGCGCGCAGACCTCGTTCATCCCGATGCTCACGCTCGGCGTGCCGACCAACCCTGTGCTGGCGGTGATGATGGGCGCCATGATCCTGCAGGGCATCATTCCCGGGCCGCAGGTGATCACGCGCAACGCCGACCTGTTCTGGGGCGTGATCGCGTCGATGTGGATCGGCAACGCCATGCTGGTGATCCTCAACCTGCCGCTGATCGGCCTGTGGGTGCGGCTCCTGACCATTCCCTACTACGTGCTGTTCCCGGCCATCATCGCCTTCGCCGCCATCGGCTCGTACTCGATCGCGTCCAACGAGTACGACCTGTACGCCCTGGCCCTGTTCGGCGGGCTCGGCTACATCCTGGTGCGTCTCGGCTGCGAGCCGGCCCCGTTCCTGCTTGGCTTCGTGCTCGGCCCGCAGATGGAGGAGCACCTGCGCCGCGCCCTCATCATCAGCCGCGGCGACTGGTCGGTGTTCCTCACCCGGCCGCTCAGCGCGACCCTGCTCGGCATCGCGGCGGTGGTCCTGCTGATCGTCTTCGTGCCGCAGATCGCCCGGAAACGCGCGACGGTGTTCCAGGAAGACTGACCCCGGCGATCGACTAGGCCCTGCCAGGCGCAGCGGCTATCCTCCCTCGCGGAGCAAAAGATGCGCGCGCTCACGGTACGAGACTTCTTGCGCTGCATGGCGGCGCTGGCCGTTGGCGGCCTGGCGTCGCCGGCGCGGGCCGGCCATGGCGACACCGAGGTGCCGCCGTCGATGCGCCGCTTTGCCGGCAAGGTGATGGCGCTGGGCGCGCCGGATGCCAAGGGCGACGTCTACACGTTCAAGGCCACGGCGCAGGAAGAAGCGGTGCCGCCGCTCATCGCCTTGCGCAAGGCCGACGCCATCGCCAAGGCGGAGTTCGTCGTCGCGGAGGTGAAGAGCTGGCGGGTGACGTTCCTGACCGGCGAGCTCCTCGGCGCCGCCTACCACGTCGCCGACAACACCGCCAACGAGGTGACGGTCGTCGACCTCTACAAGCACGGCCCGCTCAACGGCCTCAAGGTCGGCGACTTGTTCTTCGTCGAGGAAATCTACTTCCAGGGCCGCGACTGACCATGCGGGCCCGGCTGACCGCTTTCGTGCTGCTTGCCGCGTCGGTGGCGGTGCCGGCGCACGCGCAGGACGCGCGCACGCCGATCGACGCCGTGGACGCCTTCCACCGCGCCCTCACGCAAAACAACACCGCCGGCGCGCTGTCGTTGCTGGCGCGCGACCTGATCGTGTTCGAGTTCGGCGTGGTGGACCCGACGCTGGAGCAGTACGCCTTCGCGCACATGCCCTTCGACATGAACATCGCTGCCGCGACCCAGTGGAAGATCGAGACGCGGCGCATGGGCGGCGGCGGCGACGACTGGTGGGTGGTCACCACCTATCGCGTCACGGGCACCGACAAGCAGGGCCGCCCGATCGACAACACCACCCTGGAGACGGCGGTGCTGCGGCGCACGAGCGGCGCCTTCCGCATCGTCCACATCCACTGGTCGACCAACGATCCGGCCTTCAACGCCCAGGTGCCTGGCGCGGCGGCACGCTAGCCAGGCGCCGCACTGCCCGGCGGTCTCAGCGGGATTTGACGCGCGCCACGGATTTGATGCGCGCGCGGGGCGGACCGCCGGCCTCGACGACCTTGCGGTCCTGGGCCTCGATCGCGGCGCGAACCGCGCCTTCGTCGGCGGCGGTGTCGAGCGGCACCTTGCGGTTGGAGGAGCGCAAGCCGTCCTCGTAGGTGACGTCGAAGAGGACCGTCTCGTTCTTGCTGCCGCGATTGCCGCGCATCGGCGATCCTCCTACCCGCCGCAGCCCGCGGCGAGGCCCGTCCTAGCTCGCAGGGACGGAAATTGGAAGAACAATGTCGAGGTGCAGCGCCGTGAGCCGGGCTTACCCCACCACCGGCTGCGCCAGGATCCACAGGCTGATCATGGTGTAGGCAACCATGAGCACCACCATCGGAACCTGGCTGAGCATCGCCGCGCGCCGTGTCGCGAACTCGCGCAGCGCCACCACATGGGCGAGATACACGGCGATGACATGGCCGATGACGATGATGGTGGTGGCCCCGTACCAGAACACGTAGGGGCTGACGAGCGCGATGTTGACCCGGTAGTCCCGCGCCCCGAACAGGTCCCAGCCCCAGCCGAACGGGTCGGACAGCAGCGGAATAATGAACTGTCCCGCGGTGAGCAGCAGCGAGAAATAGTGCGACAGGTGGTAGGCCACCGCGATCGGCACCAGGGTCAGCACGAACGCGCAGGCAAGATGCGCAACCGAATGCCCGCCGCGGGTCAGCGCCGCCATTGCCCAGGTGGCGAGCCAATAGGCCGCGAAGAACAGCAGCGGGAACACCAGCAACGCCGCCGTCATGATCAGCTGCAGGTCGGACAGGCCGAGCTCCGACATGCAGAACAGGAAGTTGGCCATGACGCGCGAGCTGTAGATCGTGTTCGTCAGCGACTGGAACAGCGGAGTTTCCAGGAACCCATCGAACGTGACGGTCGCCAGCATCAGCAGCACGAAAGCGAGGAACGAGACGCGCAGGTCCATCTCGGTGGACAGGCCGGCGCCATACGGGCGCGCGTAGAGGCGCAGGCGGCCCGCCGAGTCCCTCCCGGCCACGAGCGGTGCGAACCGCGCCAGCACCGCGAACGCCATGGCGAACGTCTCGCCGTTGCGCAGCCACGTCTCGCGGCCGAACACCGTCATTCCCGCCCAGGTGACCAGGGCGTACAGGGTGACGGCCGTTGCGAGGTTGCGCGGCACGTCGTTGGTGCCCCAGATCAGCTCGCTCCAGGCGAACAGCAGGAACAGCGCCACGGCCGGCCACGCGCCGAGGCGGCGCCGATAGCGCGCCAGAGGGGGGAACGGACGACGCGGTGAGAGCGCGCGCTCGGCCCAGCCGAAGACGGTTGCGAACGGATTGACCAGCGCCCACAGATCGCCGACCAGCGCGCAGACGAAGGCGAATCCCACCCACCAGATCACCCACGCCAGCGTCGGCAGGATGTTGGCGTAGGGATTCTGGCTGCCCAGGAACCCTGCCGCCACCGCCAACCCGAAGAACGCGACCGCGAGGACGCGGATCGTGGCGATCGTGCTGTCGCGGCACAGCCAGGTGACCGGTGCTAGGCGAGTGAGATCGAAGCGCGCATAGCCCGGCGCCGTGCGCCGCCGGCGCACGAAAATGCTCATCACGGCGAAGGTGAGGACGATGGTAAGGCCCGCGCCCACCACCCACAGCCATAGCGGCAGCGGCAGCACGAAGCGCTGGCCGAACCCGTGCGCCGCCGCCGGACCGGCGATGAGGCCGGTCAGGACAAGGGCAAGCAGCCAAACTCCCGCGCCCCGAACGACGGACTGCTTGGCGGCGCGCGGCATGCGCGCATCCTAGCGCAAGCGCCGGCTTGGCTGCTGCGGCGCCCGCAGCGCGCGCACGCCGGCAGCGGGATTAGGAGAGGACCCGCACCGGCCAGTCCGACGCCTTGGGCGGGGTCTGGTCCATGGACTCGGACTCGAGCAGGGCATGGTCCGCTTCGGTGCGCAGGATGGCCCGTACCGCTTCGACGAGCTTCATGTGCTGGTAGCGCGCCCACTCGTCGCTGTTCCGCATGGAGGGATTCTTCCTCCTGTCGGGATTCTTCGCCGCGATGTCGCTGGCGCGCTGCAGCGTCGGCGCCTTCCACCGCAAGTGGATGCCGACGATGCTGGTGCCGCTTCTGGTCGTGCTGCCGACCAACTTCGTGGCGCTGTGGCTGATCGGCGCTTATGCCGCCGAGCGGGCGCAGGCGTTTCCGCACCTGGACGTCGGCAGCCTGCCCGGACCCTGGCACCTGCACCTGTGGTTCCTCATCGTGCTGGCGGTGTTCACCGCCATGGCGCCGCAGCTCGACGGGCTGGCGGCGCGCGCCGGCCGCTGGCTGACCCGCGTACCGCTGGCTCCCGTTCCTCTCGCCGTCGTTCTGATCCTCGCCATGGTGCTGATATCGCGGGGCAGCCTGGAGGTAATCGCGCGCCTGACCTGGCCCGCGATCAGAGAGGACTGGCTGACGTTCGCGCAGTTCGCGTACCTGCCGTCTTATCTTCTCGGCCTGCTGGCGTGGCACCACGCAGGGCTGCGCGAGGCGCTCATGTCGCCGCGACCGCGCGACGCCGGCGCATGGTTCGCCGTGGTTGTCGCCATGCTCACGGTGCTGGCCGTAGCCCCCATGGGCGGTCCCGCGCGGGTGCTGGAGGAGGCCGCCTTCGCGCTGGCGATGCTGGGCGTGCTGAGCTACGCCTTCCGCCTGCTGGTGCGCGAGCGCAAGCCGGTCATCGCGTTCCTGTCCGATGCCGTCTACACCGTGTACCTGCTGCACTACCTGTGCATCTGGGCGGTGTTCGCCGCCCTCGGCGGCGTGATCGAGTCCTATTGGACCCTCTACGGTCTCGCGGTGGCCGCGGGCTTCGGCGTGCCATTGCTGGTGCACGCCTACCCAGTGCGGCGCTTCGAGTTGGCCGGCTTCCTCCTCAACGGACGCCGGCCGCAAGCCCGAACGGCGGCGCCGGCGAGCGCGCCGGCGGCGAGCCCACCCGAGCTGGCGCGGGCCGAAACGTGATGCGCCGCTACGGATAGACCTCGAGATAGAACACGGCGCCCCGCCCATGGGCGCCGCCCGCGCCGTGCAGCTCCACCGGAAAGCGTCCGGGCAGGTCGGCGACGAACTGCATCGCCGCCGGCGAGCGCGGCGAGACCTGCATCTCCATGTCGTAGCCCTCGAGGTGCAGGTTCATCGGCGCGTCCGCGGTCCAGCGCAGCAAGATCCACTCTCCCTGCTTGACCCGCTGGGTGTCCGTGCCCGCCACCTTGCCGTTCTGCACGGCGAGGTCGAAGGCTTTGGGCTCCGTGGCCGGCCGACGGCGGCGCGGGTCGCCGACGCGCAGGACGACACGCTCGACCACCACGCGGCCGTCGCGGGCGTAGGCGCGGTGATCCATGGTGTTCAAGCTGACGGCGATCTCGTGCACGCCGGGGTCGAGCGGCGGCAGATAATGCGCGCGGCTGCTGAAGTCGGCGAAGTACTGGCCGTCGACGAAGATGTGCGCGTGGCCGTGCCCCGGCACGTGGCGATCGTCGAGCGGATTGGCGGCGAACCGGAAGTTGCTGACGTCGAGCACGAGATCCCACCCGCCGTCCGCGGCAGGCCGCACCGACAGCTCCGCGCCGGGCGCCTCGCGCGCCGGCAGGTTCAGCACCTGGTTGGGGTCGTTGACGTCGTAGATCGTCGCCAGGGCATACCCGTGCACCTGCCTGTGCGCGTCGGCGAGCTCACGCACGCTGGTGCCGACGCCGCGATCGCCCGCGGTCCACGACTGGACCATCACGGCGACGCCCACGGCGATCACCGCCGCCCCGCCGATCCAGGCGATGGGTGCAACCCCACCCGCTTTGGCCATCGGTCCCTCCTGAAGGCGATCCTAGCGCATCCCCCAGAAACGAGCAGGGCGTCCGCGACGGACGCCCTGCCGTAAGCCGCGTAATACGGGCTGCTATTTGTGCAGCACGTCGTTGCCACCGACCACGACGTCGGTCGGGATCTCATTCGCCCACGGACCGAAGTAGCGGGCCACGTGCAGGCCGGTGTCGTTGTCGACCCAGTACACCAAGCCGCGGTCGAACACCGGGTACGAGCGCGCAATTCCCGCCGGAGCCGGTACGGCGTGGCCGACCTCGCGCGGGTTGTAGATGTTCGAGATGTCGATGGCACGCAGGCCATGGCCATACCACGACATCACGATCAGGTTCTTGAACACCGTCGGATTATGGGCCTGCCAGTTCAGGTTGCGGCGCGGATCGCCGTTCGCCTCGACGGTCGGTGTCTTGATGCAGTCGGAAAGCTCGTTCTGAGCGACGCCGAACGTGCTGACAACGACCGGGAATGCCTCCACCTCGACGCTGACGATGTAATTCATCGATGTCGGGCAGCCGCCCCGCTCGGTCGACAATACGACGTAGGCCGGCCGCTGGCCGTCGACATTGCTCTTGTCGAGCGAGGGCCGGTTAGGCACCGGGATGGCCGAGTGCATGCCGGTTGAGTTCAGGGACTGCGGGAACGGATCGAAGCGCGAGCGGTCCTGCATGCGCAACCACGCATTGACGTTGCCGGCAGCTGCCATTGCCTTCACACCGGGATCGTCGTTGATCACCATGTGCAGGCAGTCGTTGGCGACCTTGGGTAGCTGGGCGGGGTCGATCTCGGCGCCGATCACGCCACCGCGATAGACGTTGGTGGACTCGAAGTTGCAGCCGGCAGTCATGGCGGCGAGCTGCGCGTCGGTCTTGGTGGCAATCGCCTCCGAGTTCAGCACGTATAAGCCGGCCAGGCCGTGCGCGACGTACACACGCTTGCCGTCGGCGGCAAACGTCACTTGGTGCGAGCGGTTCGACTGTGTATTGGGCAGCGCGATCGGCTGGCCGTTGTAGTTGATGACGCCGGTGTAGTCCGGGTAGCGGCCGTCGCGGTACAGGCCGGTGGCATCGGGGCGCTCGCCCTGCACGGGCCCACCCACGTCCTGCAGCGTGAAGTGCGCGAGCGTGATCGGATGCGGCAGCAACTCGCCGGTACGCTCGTCGGTGACGGCGTGCACGCGGATGTCGGGGGTCACCTTGCCGGGACGGTACGGGTCGGGCCGCCCGGCGCCGCCCGAGGCGGCCGTGACGACCAGCGTGCGGTACGGGTTCTTCGGGTCGATCCACATGCCCATCTCGTGCAGGTCGCCGCCGTGCTCGAAGCCCTTGGCGGACTTGACGAGGGAGCAGTCCGCCGGGTTGAGTTCGTACGTCCACAGGCCGCCGTCATCGGTGGAGATGTCGCGCATGACGACGATCGTCTCCTGGCCGTTGGCCTTGGTGAACAGACGCGCCGACATGATCGAGTCGTCGGCGCCCTTCACCGGCACCGGAATCTCGCCAACCTTGCGCGGCGCCGTGGTGAGCGGGTTGTCGGCGACGCGGAAGATTTCCATCGGGCGCTCGCCGCCGCCGCCGTTGGCGTGGCCGGCGACCAGACACTTGCCGGCGATGGTGAGGGCGCGGCCGTCGCCCTCGCCGTCGAGGTCGCCGCCGCCCCAGCGGCCGGTTTGCGGGTTGAGCGTGGAGGGGTTGTACGGCACCCAGTGCACGTGCTCGAAGTTGCGGAACAGGCCGAGCTGCTGCTCGATCAGCTTGGCGCCGGCGCGCACCTGTGCCTCGGTGGCCATCGGATTGAGGTTGCCCTTGTCGTCGATGCGGCGCGTCGGAATGAGCGCGGCCGGCACGTTGAACGGCGCCGGCTGACAGCCGACCGGATCGCCCTTCTGGGTGACGCAGTCGGCGCCCGCCTGCTGGGCGGCGGCATTGTTGAGCAGAAGCGCAGTGGGCAAGAGGATGGCTGCGGCGGTGCCGAGCAGCCCCCACTTGAGATACGTGCGTGCCTTGCTAGGCATGGGTTGGTCCCTCCCTGGATTCCCGTTGCGACGGGCGTCGAATTGTGTCGGTGGGCGTCGGCAGGGTCAACGCGGGCGGCGCGGCACCCAGGCCTCGAATGCCACCAAGCTTTGCATGGAGAATCGGCGCCGGAGCGCTCAGAGCTCCTTCTCCGCGAGAGCCCGGAAAGCATCGGGAACGGCGCTGGAGCCGCCCGCCGCCCCTGACGCGTAGCGCACGGCGTTCCAGCCGAAGCGCGCCCGGATCGCATCGACCGCGCGGTCGGCGCGCTCGCGCGCGACCCCTTTGCGCGTGCCGGGCCGGCGGCCGTCGTCGCCGTCATCCTGCGGTCGCTTGCGCTGGGTCGAACGGTGCTGGCCGATCACCGAACAGGTGCGCCGCTCGGACGAGCCGAGAGCCTGGCGCACCTGCTCAATGCATACGCGGCGGCGGGAGG
>VGER01000038.1 GCA_016869235.1 Alphaproteobacteria bacterium
GCAGGTTGCGGGCGGCGGCGACGTGCGCACCGTCACCGCGGGCGGCGCGCGCAACGCCGCGAGCCGCGCACGCGCGGCGCGCGTGTTCATCCTGGGCGACGACGGCAAGCCGGTGCCGGTCAACGTCATGATCGGCATTACCGACGGCGGATTCACCGAGATGGTGCAGGGCGACCTGCAGCCGGGCGCCCGCGTGATCACCGGATCCAATGAGGTTGCTGCCGCCGGCGCGGCCAATGCCGGCAATCCGTTCGGCATGTTCGGCTTTGGCGGCGGTGGCGGTGGCGGCGGCGGCGGCGCGCCGCAGGTGTTCTTCAAGTAAGCGGAGATCGCGAACGTGTCGCGCAACGGAACGGCGGTCGTTCAGACCATCGATCTCCGCAAGGAGTATCGCATGGGCACCAACGTTGTGAACGCGTTGGCGGGCGTGTCCGTGCGCATCGAGACCGGCGAGTTCGTCGCCGTCATGGGTCCGTCAGGCTCCGGCAAGACGACGTTCATGAACCTGTTGGGCTGCCTCGACCGCCCCAGCTCGGGCAAGTACCTGTTTGAGGGCCACGAGGTCTCCGCGTACGACCACACCGATCTGGCGCGGCTGCGCAATCAGAAGATCGGCTTCGTGTTCCAGAACTTCAACTTGCTGCCGCGCATCACGGCGCTCGACAACGTCGCGCTGCCCCTCGCCTACGGCAAGCTGCCTCGCAGCGAGCGTCGCACCCGCGCCGCCAAGGCCCTGGAGGAGGTCGGTCTCGGCGATCGCATGGATCACCGGCCGGTGCAGCTGTCCGGCGGACAGCAGCAGCGCGTTGCCATCGCGCGGGCAATCGTCGGCTCGCCCTCGTTGATCCTGGCCGACGAACCGACCGGCGCGCTGGACACCAAGACCGGCGTCGAGATCATGGGCATCCTGCAGACGCTCAACGACCGGGGCATTACCATCGTGCTGGTAACTCATGAGCATGACATCGCCGAGCACGCCGGTCGCGTCCTGACCTTCCGCGACGGCCGCATGATTCGCGACGAGAAGGGCATGGGACGCCGCGCCGGCGCCCCCGCCCCGCAGGGACAGCCGCATCTTGTCGCTGTCGCCGGGCACTAGGAGATCAAAGATGACGCCGTCCGACCTGTTCTTCTCGGCCCTGCAGTCGCTGCGCTCCAACACCATGCGCAGCGTGCTCACCGCGCTCGGCATCATCATCGGCGTCGGCGCGGTGATCACCATCGTCGCCATCGGCGCCGGCGCCCAGGCCAACGTCGAGAAGGTGATCGAGCAGATCGGCTCGAACATGCTGACCATCTCGCCCGGCCAGGCGCGCGACGGCGGCGCCGCGCAGGGCGCGGCGAGCCGCCCGACACTGACTGCCGAAGATGCCAACGCCATGAAGACTGTGCCGGGCGTCACCGCGGTGGCGCCGGAGGTGCGCGGGCCGGTGCAGGTGATCCTCGGCAACCAGAACTGGCGCACCAACGCCGTCGGCATCACCGAGGACTACTTCACCGTACGCGGCTGGAAGATGAGCAGGGGTCGCAACTTCGAGGACTGGGAGATCGATGCCGGCGAGAAGATCGTCATCCTTGGCTCGACGGTCGCGGAGAAGGTGTTCCCGGGCTCCGATCCGCTCGGGCAGATCATCCGCCTCGACCGCGTGCCGTTCACGGTGATGGGCGTCACCGCCGCCAAGGGCCAATCGAGCTTCGGTCAGAATCAAGACGACGTCATCTTCGTGCCACTCAAGACGGCGCAGCAGCGCCTGCTCGGCGGCCGCCTGATCAAGCCCGATTCGGTGCAGCAGATCGCTGTCCTCGGTCGCATCCCCAAAGAGCTCGACATCATCGAGCGCGACCTCGCCGAGCTGTTGCGTGATCGCCACGCCATCGTCCCCGGGCGCGCCGACGATTTCATGATCCGCAACACGGCGGAGATCTTCCAGGCGCGTGCCGGCGTCGTAGACGTCATGACGCTGCTCTTGACGGCGATCGCCTCGGTGTCGCTGCTCGTCGGTGGCATCGGCATCATGAACATCATGCTGGTGTCGGTGACCGAGCGGACGCGCGAGATCGGCGTACGCATGGCCATCGGAGCATCCCGGAGCGACGTGATGATGCAGTTCCTCATCGAGGCCCTCGCCTTGTCGATGATCGGCGGCATCATCGGCATCGTCCTCGGCATGGTCTGCGCCCAGCTGACGGCGCACTTCGCCGGCTGGCCGCTGCGCATCGAGGTGTCGTCGATACTGCTAGCGGTCGGCTTCTCGGCCGCGGTTGGCATCTTCTTCGGCTACTATCCGGCGCGCAAAGCAGCGCGACTGGACCCAATCGAAGCGCTGCGCTACGCCTAAGCTCTTGCGCGGGCGGCGCGGAGCATCACGTCCTGGCGGCCGGGGGCTAGGGACATGCGTCCCTGCGGGCGCTTGCGGAGGAGGCCGTCTTTCATGCGTTCAGGGGCCATGCGTACTGGGGGTTGTCTCGTTCTTGGATTGGTGCTGCCGCTGGCTGCCGCAGCACCGGCGCTCGGTCAGACCCTGACCGACGCGCTGTCGCAGGCCTACCTGACCAACCCGACGCTCGCGGCACAGCGCGCGAGCCTGCGCGCCACCGACGAGCAGATCGCCCAAGCCAATGCCGCCTGGCGGCCGTCGGTGTCGATGAGCACCGGGATGACGACGACCTACACTTCGAACGGCAAGGCCGCGACCTCGACCAACACGCCGGGCCTGTCGCTGTCGGTCAGCCAGCCGATCTACCGCGGCGGCCGCATCGAGGCGGGCATCGACCAGGCCGAGGCCAACGTGCTGGCGGCACGCGCCCGCCTGCGCACCACCGAGCAAAGCGTGCTGTCGTCGGTGGTCGAAGCCTACATGGGCGTGCTGCGCGACCAGGCGGTGCTGCAGCTCAACACCAATTCCGAGCAGGTGCTGCAGGGCGAGCTTGCCGCCGCGCGCAACCGCTTCCAGCTCGGCGCCGCGACCTCAACCGACGTCGCGACGGCGGAGTCGCGGCTCTCCAACGCGTCGGCGGCCCGCATCCAGGCGGAAGGTGCGTTCCGCACCAGCTTGTCCAACTTCGAGCGCATCGTCGGGGTGCCGCCGACAAACATGGCCACCCCCGAGGCGCTAATAGTGCTGCCGGGCTCCCTCGAGGAGGCGATCGCCGTCGCCCTCAACGAGAGCCCGACCGTCCTGACCGCCTTCTATTCCGAGGGGGCGGCGCAAGCGAGCTTGCGCTCGGCAAGCGGCGCGCGCCTGCCAACCGTGTCCCTTTCGGCAAGCACGTCCCGCCGCCCGCCCGATTGGCCGGACTGGACGCCGGTCACCTACACGAGCTCCGTCAGCGTGTCGGTGACCGTCCCGCTGTATCAGTCGGGAGGCGAGTTCGCCTCCATTCGCTCGGCGCGCGAGAACCTTTCCGCGTCGCGTCTGACCCTCGAGGACGCGCGCCGCACGGCGCGCCAAGCCGTCACGCAATCGTGGCAGACGCTCGCCACGGCACGCGCACAAATTCTGGCTCGCGGGGACCAGGTCCGCGCATCGGAAAGCGCCTTGCGCGGCTTCCGGCAGGAGTACGAGGTGGGGGCCCGCACACTCCTGGAAGTGTTGAATGCCGAACAAGACCTCCTCAACGCCCGCGTGTCGCTGGTGACGGCACGCCGCGACGAAGTCGTGGCGAGCTATGGCCTGCTCTCCGCCATGGGTCGCCTGACCGCACAGACCCTTGGCCTGCCGGTTCCGCTCTACGACCCGACCGAGCACTACAACCGGATCGAGAACAAGTGGTGGGGCCTGAACCCTTAACCGCCTAGAATGGCCTCGCGCGAAGGGACCGCGCCGCCGTCACCGGCTTGTGGGCCCTCGCAGGATGAGGGAGGGAGACCCATGGTCCGTCTTACGAGTCTTGTCGCCGCCGCGTTGTCGCTCCTGGCTGGTGTTGCTTCGGCCGCCGAGGTGAAGGGCGTCATTAAGGCCGTCGACACGACGATGCGTACGGTCACCGTCAACAGCATCCGCTACACGTTCCCGCCGACGCTCAATATGGCAGGACTTGCCGTCGGCCAGACCGTGACCATCACGTTCGAAGACGCGAACGGCACGAACTTCGTCTCGAAAATCGCGAAGTAGCCGCTGTCCGGGTGTTTGGGGGATGGCGCCAGCCCTCCCCCAACGCCTCTATCGCTTCTTCTGCGCCGGCCGCTTGGCCGGCGTTGCTTTTCGGGCGGGCATGGCCAATCTAGGTTTCCGGCGCGCAGCCGGCGTTTCGTCGCGGCTGCCGCGCTCTTCGCCGCCTTGGGCTTGGACTTTCCCTTGGCGGGCAGAGAACCGGCGTAGCCGATCGAGCGCGAAACCCAGGCACGCGCGAGCGACGGATCGTCCTGCCAGTCGGGCGGCAGCAGCACGTACTCGCGCATCGGGCGTCCCGCCATCGGCTCGAACGGTCCGGCGCCGCTCTCCGCCAGCAGCTTTGTCCGGTCGCTTTCGGCCAGCCGCACCAGCATCCGGTCGCCGAACACACCGAGAAACATGTTGCCGTTCACGAAGGCGGCGGTGTGGCCAAACATCGGCCTCACCGCGACGTTCGGCGCCGTGGGCACGAGGTCGTGGAAGAACGCCGTAGCTGCGGGATCAGCCTTGGGAAACGAGGACTTCATGGCGGCGGGAATGGCCAAGCCTAGCACGCCGCTAGCCGCGGCGCGGGGGGCACCCCATATGACGCAGGCATTCGTTCGCCCGTGGGGAAGCATGCGCCCAGACGCAATCAAACGCAGGACCGGCCGGGTGGCGATCGTTGCCAACGACGCCAACGAGCGCGACGCGCTGGCGGCGATGCTCGACAAGCGCGCCGAGGTCGTCGCGCTGCTTGGTGCGGACCGTCCGTTCCTGACCGAATTGGCGGACGCTGCACCAGACGTCGTGATCTGGGATTGCGGCAAGTCGCTCGACGTTGCCGGCCTGCGCTCGGCCGTCGCAGAGGGACACACTGTGGTAGCGCTGGTGGCCGATGAGAGCAGGGCCGGCGAGCTGTTGGCCGCGGGCGCATCGGCCGTGCACTTGCGCGAGAACGCGGCGGAGCACCTGCCCCTGGTCCTCGCCGCGGCGGCGGAGGGATTGATCGTGCTCGATGGCGCGGCACTCACGCGCCTGCTCGGCATCCGCCGCAATGGACTGGACGGGCTGCCCACAGAGCCGCTGACCGCGCGCGAGCGCGAGGTGCTGACCCTGCTTGCCGAGGGCCGGTCGAACCACGACATCGCTCTGGTGCTGGGCATCGCAGAGCGGACGGCGAAGTTCCACGTCAACTCTATCCTCGAGAAGTTCGCGCCGTGGGCCGCACCGAAGCGGTCGTGCGCGCTGCCCGACTCGGCCTCATCGTCCTGTAGGCGTACCTGTCCGAGTTGCCGATAGGAAGGGGTGCAAACCCCTCCTACCTTCTGAGCCATTCAGGAGGGTTCCATGTCGGACGCGGTCGCGCTTTCCCAATCGCTTGCCCGGGCCGTCGAAGCGGCGGCTCCTTTCGTCGTGCGCATCTCCAGCGAAGACCACGGCGTTACGGGGCTCGCCTGGGATGACGATCTGGTCCTGGCCGCAACGGACGCGATCGAGGATGGCGAAGAGTCCTTCACGATCACCGACGGCGGCGGCAACCAGACGCCCGCCGAGGTTGTTGGGCGCGACACCGGGATCGGCATCGCCGTCCTGCGCGCCAAGGGCTCGCGATCGCGCCGCCCGGTCACAACGCCAGCGGCAGAACTGAATGTTGGCCACCTCGTGCTGGCAGTCGCGCGGCCCGCCAAGTCGGCGCGCGCCACGCTGGGCATCATCACCACCCTCGGCGATGGTTGGCGGACGCCTGGCGGCGCCCGCATCGACCGCTACATCGACACCAGCCTGGTGCTGCCGTGGGAATTCGGCGGCGGCGTCATCGTGGATGCGGCGGGCAAGGTGATCGGCCTCGGGGTGCCGGGCGCGCGTCGTGAGCGCGGCGCGATCGTGCCTCTCGCCACTCTCGAGCGAGTGGTTGCGGCGGCCGTCGCGGGCAAGAGCGGCCAGCGCGGATACCTAGGCGTCGCCACGCACTCGGTTCGGCTGCCGAAGGACTTGGGTCAGCAGCGCGGGCTTCTGGTGAGCGAGGTCGAGGAAGGCGGTCCGGCGCATCGCGCCGGCATCGCCTTGGGCGACGTCATTCTCCGTTTTGGCGGCGCGCCCACTGAGCACGTTGCGGACCTGTTCGGCGCGCTCGCCGACGTGGAGGCCGGCAGCTCTACCACCGCGCAGATCTGGCGCGGCGGCAAGACGCAGGACGTCCCGGTCACCGTCGGCAGCCGGGCACGGCCGTGACGCTGCTGCGGCAGCTCTCCGACGAGCTGGAATCCCTGGTGGCGCGCGCCGCGCCGGCGGTGGCGAGCGTGCGCCATGGTCGCGGCGCCGGCAGTGCAACGGTGGTCGCTCCGGACGGCTATCTCCCCACCAATGCCCACGTCGTGGCGGAGCAGAAGACCGTCGCCATCCGTTGCGCCGATGGCTGGCGCGGCATAGGCGCCGTCATCGGGCGTGATCCCGTCACCGACCTTGCCGTGCTGCGGGTGGACGCGCCGGCGTTGCGCGCGTTGCCCCTGCGGGAGCGCAATGACGTGCGGGTCGGCGAGCTCGTCGTGGCGATCGGCAATCCGCTCGGCTTCGAGCGCTCGGTCGCCCTTGGCGTGGTGAGCTCGACGGGCCGCGCGTTTCCGCTGAGCGAGGGCCGCCTATTCGACGGCTTCGTGCAGACCGACGTGGCCATCAATCCCGGCAACTCCGGCGGCCCCTTCGTGGACGCCCACGGCCGCATCGTCGGCATCAACACCGCCGTTGCCGCCCATGCCCAGGGCATCGGCTTGGCCATTCCTGCCAAGACCGCCGCGTGGGTGGCGAGCGTCCTCATCCGCCGCGGACGTATCGAACGGCCGTTGCTGGGCATCGAGGCTTACCGCGTCGAGCTGGGTATGCAGGCGTCGGCCGACAGCGGCGCGACCCGCGCGGTCAAGGTCGTGCGCGTCGGCTCCGACGGGCCTGCCCACCGCGGCGGTATTCGCGGCGGCGATCTGGTGCTGACGGCGAATGGCCTGCAGGTCGGCGACGTCGACGACCTGAAGCGCGCCATGGTGTTCGCCGACGGCGAAGCGGTGAGCCTCGATGTGCTGCGCGAGAGCGCCCGCCACCGGCACCGGGTCTGGCCCGAAAGGCGCGCTGCCTAGGACCGTGCCCGCGTTACTGCCGCCGTCGAGGGGGTCCGTAAGGAGGATGGCGATCTCTCCCCTTGCGACCCACCTGCAAGGCCGTCCCCACTCCAACGACGGAGAGTCGGCCATGCACAAGCTTGTCCTTGGCACAGTGGCGCTCACGCTCCTGGCTGCAGCGGGCTGCAAAAACCTGAGCGCGCGGGAGAACGAAGTCCTGCGTGACGCCGGCATTGGCGCCGGTGGCGGCGCGGTCATCGGCGGCGTCACCGGCAACAACCCGGTGACGGACGCGGTAATCGGCGGTGCGCTGGGTGGCGCATACGGCGCGTACGACACGCGCAATGACTAGGCCCCGCCTTTTGGCATAGGAAGCTCCGACAGCGCCGGCGCTTCTCATGCCAGGCTACTTCGCCCGCGGCTCCTGTTTCCGCGTGCGTTCTCGGCCAGCCATCTGCGCGGGCGGAAAACCCTACGATTTGGGCCGCTCTCCGGCGCCCGTTGGGCCGTCGAAGGTGCGGCAATGGGATCCCTTGCAATCTGTAGCGGGCGAGGTAAAAGAAACGCCCGGCGGCCCTGGCTGCCGCAACGAGGGCGGCCGCTTCGGGTTGTGCCGCAGAAACCCGGCACAAGCCGAAGCGAGGGCCTCGGCGCCGCGGTCCGGCGTCGGGGACGACAGGAGAGGGAACACATGATGGATAGCAAGAAGGGCAGCGCCATGCGCCGCCTTGCGCCCGTGGTCGCGGTCGTTGCCGCAGCCGGCGCAGGCACCCTGGCGTTCGCCATGAACAATGTCTCTGCTGCCGAGGTGCACCGCCCAACCCCGGCCGTGGCGATCGAGGGTCTGCAGGTTGCGCAGGCGGCCGGCAACGCCACGGCCGGCGCAACCGCGTTCATTCGCTGCCGCGTCTGCCACACGGTCGAGCGCGGTGAGCCGAACCGCGTCGGGCCGAACCTGTTCGGCGTCGTCGGCCGCAAAGCCGCGACGGTCGCCGGATTCAACTACTCGGACCCAATGAAGAACTCCAACATCACATGGGATGACGCGACGCTGAACCGCTACATCCAGGACGCGGCCGGCGTGGTGCCGGGCAACAAGATGCAGCTCGCCAAGGGCGCCATCAACGCCCAGGGCGCAGCAGACATCATCGCCTTCCTCAAGACGAAGATGTAGGCAAGGGCGTCAGCCTAGGAATGCAGAGCCCGCCGGGAGGCCCCCGGCGGGCTCTTTGCTTTCCCGCTCGTGCCGATGTCGCAGGCACGTTGCGCGCGAGCCGCTAGTCTTGGCCCAATGGCGCGATCGCAGGGAAGTGCGAGCCGCTAGCCGCGTGGAAATGGCGGCTTCGCGCCGAGGAGTTGCGAACGCGCGCCGCGATCACGCGCGATCCAGCGGCCCGCGAAGGCCGGCGCCAGGAAGGCGCGCGGCTAGCAGCTCAGGGGCTCAATCCCCGCACGAACGCCGCGACGAGCTCGTTGAAGGCATCCGGCTCTTCGACGAACGGATTATGTCCGGTGTTGGGGAAGAGGTGCAGGCGCGCGCCGCGGATTCCGGACGCGAGGATGCGGGCTTGGCGCGCCGTCGTAATAAGGTCGTTCTCGCCCGCGATGATCAGCGACGGAACGCCGATCTCACCAAGCCGCGGACGCGTGTCGAAGGCGCGGAACTCTCTGGTGGCGGTGAGCTGACGCCAAGCCTCGGCCGAAAGGATTAGGCGATCCAGGAAGGCGTCGGCCAGCCTCTGGTCAGGCGGATCGAAGTACAGCGCGAACACGCGCCGAATACGTTCGTCGTTGGAAAGTCCCGGCAGAACCCTCCTCTGCTCCGCTGTCCCGAAGCGCTGGATGTTCAGGTTTGCCTCGGCGTTGTACTCGTAGCTCGGCGCCGTATCAACGAGGATCAATCCCAGCAATCGTCCGGGATGTGTCAGCGCGTAGAGCTGAGCAATGAACCCGCCGTAGGAGTGCCCAAGCAACACGAAGCGGTCAATGCCAAGGCTCTGGCGGAGCTCTTCGATGGCGGCGACCGCGGCGGGGATGGAATACGGCGTGCCGGGAGGCAGCCGCTGCGACAAGCCCTGCCCAGGCTGGTCCACGTAGACCAGCCGGAAGGCGCGCTCCAGCGGTTCCACGTATGGGCGGAAGTAGTTGCTCTCCATGCCCGGTCCGCCATGCAGCAGGAATACCGGCGTGCCGCCGCCGCGCTCGACGACGTGCAGGCCGAGTCCGTTCACACGCACGAAACGACCGATTTCATCGTCGCGGCGCTGCCAGATGCTGTGGAGCCGAATCCGCCATTCGCCGGCGATGGCCAGGACCAGCGGGTCATCCGCCGAGTCGCGAATCCATAGTTCGGCGTCCGAGTCGGTGCGCGCCACCAGGGCCGGGACTTCGGCGGATTCGCCATCGATAATGAGACGGAAGACATCCCTGCGCACGAGCGCGATGGCGCGCGGCCGACCTTCACCGGGACCATCATCGATCGACAGCTGCGTCGCCGCCCCGCCGGCGAGAGACGCGTACGCGGCACGCGACAACCACAACGCCGTCGTGTTCCCGCGCTGGCCCCACTCGCCGTGCGCATGGCATCCGCAATGCTCCATGCTGCTTGCCAGGGCGGCGGCGCTAATCTCCCGCACCCCATCGGCGGCGAGCGGCGACGTCGTAAACCACTCGAACTGGACATCCGGCGCCGCGCGCAAGATGGTGGCAACGAACCGGTTGGCGATGCCGCCGCCTTCGACCTCGTAGGTAAGCTTCGTTCCAAGGCGCCGCGCCCCGCCGTCATGCAGGGATGCGGCGGCGACCGGCCAGGCGACCAAGAGCAGCAGCGACAGGCCTGCGAGCCGTGCCGCTGCGCCCATCATCGCGGTGCTGCGGCGAGGAAGTCGCGCACGGACTGAACGAGGGCGAGCGCCTCGGCGTTGGCCCGGGGAAACTCGCGGGCAAATGCCTCGGCGCGCACCTCGCCTACGGAACGGAACTGAAAGGCGCCGAATGTCCCGAGGCCGAGCATCCGATTCGCCTCAAGCACGGGATCCCGCGCCGCTGCCAGCGCATCGGCAGCGTACTGGCGCGCCTCGGCGGCACCCTGGGTATCGCCCATCGACTGTTTCGCCAGCGAGACGCCGCTCTGGGCAAGGGCGTCGCCGAGGGCACTGTCGAGGCGGATCAGCGGATCGAACGCGGCACGGAAGTCCTCGAGCGCATCGGCGTACTTGGCCAACGCAAGGCGCGCGTGCCCGCGACCGATCAGCGCCATCGCTTCACCGCGATCGTCGCCCGTAGCGTTGAACAAAGTCGCAGCCGCACCGAATGCGGCCGCGGCTGCTTCCGCCTCGCCCAAGGCCCCCTGCATCGTCGCCAGCCCGAAGATCGCGGGACCCGCGTCAGCGGGTTTTCCCCGGGCGAACGCCTGCACCGCGCGCTCATATGCGCCCTTGGCGTCCGCGCCGCGGCCCGCCAGACGATCGGCGTCCGCGACCCCGAGCGTCGCCTCCGCGCCGAGGAGCGGGTCGCCAAGCTCGGCTGCCAACGCGACGGCGTTGAGCAGGGAATCCCGCGAGGCGTCGTAGTTGCCGACAATGCGCTCGAGCCGCCCGATCACCAGCAGTGCAATGGCCAGGCCCGGCCGGTCGCCATGACCGGCCGCGACGACGATCGCTTCCGTCAGCGCCGCACGTGCACTGTCGGCGTAGCCATGCGTTGCCTCAACCAGGCCCCCACGCACCAAAGCCTCGGTCAGCCCCGGCGGATCATCGGCGGCACGGTAGCGGGTTGCGGCGTCCTCATATGCGACGAGCGCCTGCTGGGTATTGCCGAACGCCTCCTCCAGCTGCCCGAGAATGAGCGACGTCAGCCCAACGCCCGATAGATCTTCGATCTGTTCGTAGAGGGCACGCGCCGCCGCGAGGCGGGCGCGGGCGAGGTCGACGCCATTCGGTGCCCTCGCCTCCTGCTCAAGCCCAAGGAGGACGTGGTCAGAAGCGACGTATCCCGCCGCGCGCTCGTACGCATCGCGCGCCTCGCGATATGCGGTGCGTGCCGCGCCGTGGCGCTGCGTGGTGCGCTCAAGGTCGCCCATCGCAACCCATGCGATTGTCTCGCCTGCCGAGTCACCGGCGCGCCGATAGAGATCGCGCGCGGCTGCATAGGCGGTGCGCGCACCGTCCGGCTGGCCGAGGGAGGCTTCCATTGCCCCGCGGCCGAGCGCGACGCGCGCGCGCCCTCGCAGGTCTCCGGCGCGCTGAAACAAGGCGTCCGCTTCGCCATAGGCGCGCCGCGCATCGTCTACACGGTTCTCGGCAAGCGCCCGAGCGGCAGCTTCGAGGAACATGGCGGCCCGACTGCCGTCCTCGAGCGCCGTCCGCGCGGCGTCGAGTGCCGGTGCTACGGCACCTTTCGTCTGCGCCGTTGACGCTCGGTCGTCGATCGCCTGCGTGCCGAGTAGAACCGCGAGGAGCAGGAAGGCCGTGGCCCCCGCTGCGGTAACGAGCAGCCGCATGCCCCCGCGAAGGAGGCTCGCTCCGGCGACGGCGACCACAAGGGCCGCGAGCGCACCCCAGCCGAGAGGATCCGGCACGGCTTAGAGGCTCCGCAAGAGAACACGGGAGATGCGCACCATCACTACCGGCCGATTGGAGCCGACGCGAGTATACCCGCCGGGGCGGACTCCCTGGAAACGACCGCGGCGCGCCGTTGGGGCGCGCCGCGGGTACGTCGTGCCGGTGCTAGCGGCCGCCGGGAACGGGTGGGGGTGGCAGTGCCAGCCCTGGACGACCGATGCCGCCCGGCAACAGGTTTGGCGGCAGGCCCATCCCGCCTGGAAGGCCGGGCCCTTGCCCCGGCTGCTGCTTAGGCTCGGTAAGCTCGGCGATGGCGCGGGTGAATGCCGGCACCTTGAAGCCGGGCATCTGGAACAGCCAGCCGTCCGTGGCTGCAGCGATCTGGCGGGTGCGCTCGGTATCCGCCGCGCCAGGCGCTGCGGTCGCCTTGAAGCGGGCCCAGGTCTTGCCATCGATATCCGCCACCTGGGCGGTGAGGGTCATCCCCCCAAACGTGGTGAAGATGAGCTCGCGCGCGTTGTCGGGGAACTGCAGCATCGATCCCGGGCGCACGTCCTCGAACTGTAGGGACACGATGGCGGATGCGACCTGCTTCACCGCGCTGTCCGCAGCCTGGATCCTCTCATCGCGCGGCACCAGCTGATAGCGGACGACTCCGGACTGATCGGTCTCCTTCTCCGTGTTCAAGACGATCTGACCGTTTTCCTTGATCTGCAGCGTCTTGATGTCGGGCCCAGGAACATGGACGATCTGGCGCTCCATCCAGTCCACTGCGGATGGCGGCAGCGCCACCGTGCCGCGCACCAGCCACGCGCGCGGATTGCCTGGCACGCGCACGTACATGCCGCCGAGCGGATCAAACGTCATGGTGTTGCTGGCGCGGCCGAGCACGACCGAGGCGAGCAAGGTGCCGTCGGCGGCCTCGATGATCAGCTCGCGCGAGCGGGCCATCTCGGCGGTGATGCCCTCTACTGCCAGGCTGGCATAACGGTTCGGCTGGTCGGTCTTAGGCTCGAGCTTGCGCAACGCCGCGATACTGGCGATGACGCTGCGGATGTTGCCGGCCGAGACGGGATAGCCGTACTTGCCAGAATTGCGCCAGACACCGTCCTTGAGCTCGATGACGGCAGTCTCTGTCGCAGTGCGGTAGGTTATCTTGCTGGCATCGTTGGCGCGCTCGACCAGACGCGGAAACATCGGCTCGTCGTAGAGTTGCACGTCCGCGCCGATGCGGCTTTGCACGATGGTGGCGCTCAGAGCCGCGACAAGGCCGACGGCCGTGGCGCCGGCGAGGACCAGGAAAGTGCGCGGGGTCATACCGTCTTGCCTCCGGCGCTGGCGCGGGCACTGCGCAGCCTGGCGCGCCGCCAGCTAGCGGCGATCATTCCGAAGGCAACGACAAGGATCGGCACCAGGGCGATATTGGCGAACTGAAGCTGGGTCTCGAGGCGGTCGATGTCGGCGTTCAGCGCCTGACGCACGTCGCGCAAGTCCTGGCGGATCATTAGCATCTTCTTGTTGAACTCGATGATGCGGCGCTGCTCGTCCTGGCTGAGCAGTTCGAATGCGACGTCGTCGCGGTTGAGCGACTGCAACCGGGCCAATTGGCCCTGCGTCTCGGCGAGTTCGGCCTCCAGATGCTGCTCCTTGGCGAAGTACTTGGAGCGTGCCTCGTCCTCGATGCGCTCGACGGTGGTGAACGGCCGGTGCGAAAGCCCGCGCCCGCGCAGGCCGATGAGGGCGCCCCCGCCGGCGAGGTTCTCGACCGCGTTCACCAGGAAGTCGCCGTTGTTGGAGACCGGCTGGCCCGCCTGATTGACGACGTGGGCGTCGGTCAGCATGTCTACGTCGGCCACGACGACGACGTTGATGTTGCCCTCGTTCAGCTGCGGCGGCTCGGGAGGCTTGGGCGCGTTGGGATTGGCGTTCGGGTCATTGTCGGCGTTCTGCGCCGGGATGGTGGCGAACGCCGAGCGGGCGCGGCCGCTGATCCGCACGGCCAAGTTCTGGCGCACTCCCGACGGCTCGAATGTCTCCAAGAGGCGGCTGGGATCGTCGCGACGGCGGAGGGTCGTCGTGTCGATGAGCATCGAGTCGCGCGTGGTCTGGATCAGCGGCGTCACGGTGACGCCGTCGATGCCCGTCTCCTGGATCGCGCCGCCCGAGGTGATGCGCATGATCCGCAACTGCGCCGTCACCGCGTCCTCTTGGTTGAAGTTCTCGGGCCGCACCTGCAGCCAGGGGACGTAGTCGACGACGACGCGGGTCGGGCCGCCGAACCCCGAGACGCGCAGCGCCATGCTGCGGTCGGCGGCGACCTTGTTGGTCGGCATCTGGATACCCCAGCGCTCGAACAACTCCGCCAGCTCCGAGGTCGGGAACAGATACTGCATCCGGTTCTGCGGATCGGTCGGCGACGCCTCGGCGAAGGGATCGACGAACACCAGCACCGGGCCGCCGGCCAGCGCGTACTGCTCGATGGCGTAGCGGGTGCGCTCGGTAAGGCCCGCGGGGTGAACGACGAGCAGCACGTCGGCGACCGGCGGGATGACGTTGGCGTTGTACTTCAGCGGGCGCACGTTATAGGTCGCCTGCATCTGGCGGATGGCGGCAAACGGAGGCAGCTGGTTGGCCTCCTGCCCCATCACGCCGATGCCGTCGATCACGGCGACGATGGGCCGCGCCGGGCGCGCCAGGTTGGCGACCATGCGCGTCAGGTCGTACTCGAGGAACCGCTCGCGCACTGGATCGAGGAACGAAATCACTTGGACGTCGTCCACCGAGTTGGTGCCGACGAGCCCGAAATAGCCCTGCTCACCCGCCTGGGTCAGGTTGAAGGACCGCAGCTGGAACTGGATAGCGCGGTCTTCCGCGGGCGAAAACGGTATCGGATCGATAATCTCGATGCGCACGAGGCCCTTCGACAGCTCCTGGTAGGTGCGCATCAGCTCGTTGACGCGGTCCGAATAGATGTTGAGGCCGGGCACGTTCTCCAGGAGCGCCGTCGACTGGAACAGGCGCAGCGTGATGGGCTCGCGCAGGCCCTTGAGCACCTCTTCCGTCGACTTGGTCAACGTGAAGAGCTTGCTCTGGGTGAGGTCCGAGCGCACGGAGCCAAACGTCAGCGCGGAAAACACGTTGACGGACAGGAACAGGACGATCGACAGGACGATTGCCAGACCGGCGAGGACCGACCGGTCCAGCTTGCCCAACCGTTCGAGGAGACCGTTCATGACTAGCTGGCCTTCTTGAGTTCAACGATCTGCGCGTTGATGAACAGGCAGACCGCAATCATCGAGATGAAGAAGATGATCGCCGGCAACGGCAAGACGCCGTCGGCGATGGTCTGGAAGTGCGTCAGGAACGACAGCGACGACACCATGTCCACCACGTAGGCAGGCGCCCAGCCGCGGAACAGGCCGAGCACGAGATCGAGCCCGCTCATCAGGAACAGGAAGCTCGCCGCCGCGCCGATGACGAACGCGATCACCTGGTTGCGCGTCAGGGCCGAGAGGCATGACGCCAGCGCCAACAATGCGCCCGCCATGAGGAAGCTGCCGACATAGCTGGCGAGAATTACGCCGTTGTCCGGGTCGCCGAGGTAGTTGACGGAGATCCAGATCGGGAACGTGAGAGCCAGCGCGATGCCGGTGAAGAGCCATGCGGCCAGGAACTTGCCGACCACCGCTTCGCCGGTGGTGACCGGCAGCGTCATCAGCAACTCGATGGTGCCCGTCTTGCGTTCCTCGGCCCACAGGCGCATGCCGACCGCTGGAATCAGCACGAGGAACAGCCACGGGTGGAAGCCGAAGAACGACTGCAGGTCGGCTTGGCGGCGGGCGAAGAAGTTGCCGATAAAGAACGTCACCGCTCCAGCTCCGGCCAGGAAGATGACGATGAACACGTAGGCGAGCGGCGTGGCGAAATACGCACCGAGCTCGCGCTTGGTGATGATCCAGACGTTCTTCATCGCAGCACCGCCTGCTCGTTGCCAACTGTCAGCTGGCGGAACACTTCGTCGAGCTTGCCGACTTCCGTGTGGATCTCGTCCACCTCGATAGCGTTCTGGCGGATGGCCAAACCAACCTCATCGGCGATGAAGCGACCATCGCGCGGCACGACGGCGAGACTGATATTCCCGTTCACCTGGGAGCCCGTCTCGACGCCAATGACGTTGTTGAGGCTGCGCAGCAACTTCGCGGCCTTGGGCGCGCTGTCGGCGCGGACGCGGATCACGACCGAGTTGTGCATGCGCGAGCGCGCGTGCAGATCGGCCGGCGTTCCGTTCGATACCACGCGGCCACCATCGATGATGACGGCGCGATCGCACACCGCGTCGACCTCTTCGAGGATGTGGGTCGAGATGATGATCGCCTTGCTCTTGCCGAGCTCGCGGATGAGCTCGCGCACGTGGTGCTTCTGATTGGGATCGAGGCCGTCCGTCGGCTCGTCCAGGATCAGCACGTCCGGGTCGTGCAAGATGGCCTGCGCGAAGCCGACGCGGCGCTTGAAGCCCTTCGAGAGGGTCTCGACGCGCTGGTAGAGGACCTGCTGCAGGCCCATGCGCTCGATCGAATAGGCGATGCGCTGCTTGGCCTTGCTGCCCGCGAGCTGGCGGATCTCGGCGATGAATTCCAGGAACGACAGCACCGTCATGTCGCCGTAGAGCGGCGCGCCCTCGGGCAGGAAGCCGATGCGGCGTTTTACCTCGACTGGCTCCTTCTGGATGTCGTGGCCAAGGACGCGCGCCGTTCCCGCCGTCGGCGGCAAGTAGCCGGTGATGACGCGCATGGTGGTCGACTTGCCGGCGCCATTCGGCCCGAGGAAGCCCATCACCACGCCACGGGGCACCGTGAAGCTCACGTCGTCAACAGCGACGATCGCCCCAAATCGCTTGCTTAGGGATTTGACTTCAATGAGATCGGACATGGAACCTAACTTGAGTGTGCTTGGCCCGTTCGGCGTCTCCCCCGCCGCTCGCCCGGCGCGTTCCTGATCAGGCAGGAAACGTCATCCGTGCGAGGCTCTCAAATGCGCCGAATACCGTCCAAGACCTCCCCGTGCTCGAGGCGGGTG
Source organism: Alphaproteobacteria bacterium (assembly GCA_016869235.1). GTDB lineage: Bacteria > Pseudomonadota > Alphaproteobacteria > UBA2966 > CAIVPW01 > CAIVPW01. The sequence goes on from VGER01000038.1 coordinate 16,846, forward strand.
TCATAGTCGTATTGGCGGGCCCAATCAAGGTCTTCGGACCGCCCCCAAGTTCTGGAAACGTAACGGATTATTGGCCGCGCCAGAGGATCGTCGTTGGCAGCCGGCCGCAAGTTGCGGAGGGGCAACAAGAAAAGGGCCGCCGGTCGCCCGGCGGCCCCTGGGGTAACAACCGCGTGGTTCTAGTTGGCCAGGGTCAGGTTTTCCGCCGAAACGCGTCCGTCGCGGCCGGACTTGACCTCGAAGTTCACTCGCTGTCCCTCGTTCAATCCGGGAAGGTTGGCTTGCTCGACCGCGGAGACGTGGACGAAGACGTCCTTGTTGCCGCCATCGGGTGCAATGAACCCGCACCCCTTTACCTTGTTGAACCACTTCACGGTGCCAGTCTGCCCGATCGCGTCTCCTTTTGGCTTTCCTGGCGCGCACTCCGCGCGACGGAAGAAGTCGGTGGCCCCCGGACCCCACGTCCGGCGGCACTCTCAACCAACCCGCGGATGACAGCTCGGTCGACGACGAAGCGGGACACCGCAGTTTCGAGTAGCGCGGAAAGTCTAGGCGAGCGCTTCCACGTGGCAAGCGCCCGGCGGGGTTAGAAAGCGCGCAAGCTTGGTGCGCACTGACATACCTTGGTCGAGCGCGCGGCGTGCACGACCGGACTATCGCGGCCGGAAGCCTCCGCGGCACGCGCGCGTCGAAAGTGTCACGCGCCGGGGCGCGAATTCGCGCACGGGATGCAGCAGCTTCACACCGCTCGTGATGCTGCGCCACGTAAACGACCATGCTCGCAGCTGCACGTGCGCGCACTCCGCGGCATGCCAAGCGAACGGCATATCCCGACGGTGGTGGAGGGCGTCCCCTCCCCGTCCGGGGTGGTGCGCCGGCGGCTAGCGGCCGATCTGCGCAACCAGCGCGGTGAGACGCTGGTTGGCGAGGGGAACGTTGAGATCCACCTTCTTGACGTCGGCGAGGTTGGACGTGTCGTTGCCGACGATGACGATCCCGATCATGCCCAGGCTGCGGTGCGAGGTGCACTCGTAGACGTAGATGCCCGGCACGGTGAACTCGAGGATGTAGTCCTCGTTGCGCCGGCTGTTGAAGGCCGCCGCTTTGGCGGGGATGCCGCCCCGCACCGACGTGACCTGGTGGTTGCGATCGGTGGCGGCGAACTTGACGAAGTCACCTATGTTGATGCGGACAATGCCGGGCTCGAACACGAAGGTGCCCTCGCGCCCCGCATTGAGCTGCTTCACCTCGACCACCTCCGCGAACGCGGCGGACGGGAACCCTGCTGCCAGACCGGCGGCGAGCATAAGAGCTGTGGCGCGCATGGCTACATCGCTCCGGCGCCGGCGCCCGGCTCACGCATTTCGCCGACGACATAGGCGAAGTCATATCCGGCGGCGCCCAAGGGCCCGTGGCACTCGAAGCAACCTTGCAGATTGCCGGTGCGCGGCGCGCCATCGGCCGTGAAAATGGCGTACTCCCAGTTGCCGTTGCGCCATTCGGCCGGATACTCGGCGCCCCAGCCGGTGCGCTTCTCCATGATGTTGATGCCGTTGACGACGTCCCGCACCAGGCGGCCCTTGGCGTCGCGCACGACCTCGTTGTTCTCCGTCTTGGCGCGCCACACCTCCATCAGGAAGATCGCGCCGCTGTCGAGCTCCTTCTTCTTCACGCTGTCGATGGCGACCTTGTTCGCCCAGATCACCGCGATGGAGTTGCCCCCAAGGTGATGATCGCGCACCGATACGACCTGGAACGTGTCCTTGTAGTCCTTCGGAAAAACGACGTTCTCGGCGCCGGCGAACACGCTCGTGGCGACGAGCACGCTGGCCGCGCCGGCCAGCCACCCAATTCTCGACATGTGACTTGCCCCCTGGACTGCCTGCACTTGGTGGTCCAAGCGCAATGTTAGTCCCAAGCGCCCGCTGAGGCCAAGCTGGCCGGCAGGCGCAGCGGAGCGGAGCCGAACGGCCAGCTT
>VGER01000039.1 GCA_016869235.1 Alphaproteobacteria bacterium
AGCGGTGCGAGCCGTAATTCTGGAACGGCAGCAGCCAGTTGTGCGGCTCGCCGTCGGCGTTCTCCAGCCGCGGCTGCGTCACGTCGGCGGCCTGCGCCGGCATCGCTAGCAGCGCTGCCAATGCGCCGGAAAGCAGCGTGGTCGTGGCGGCCCTCAGCCGCACGTTCAGCGAATACATTCAGTAGCCCTCCCAAGGCTGTTGCCCGAGCGGTGTGTCGGACGTGTGCTGACCTCTCCTCCGGCGCCTCAGGCTGCCCACCGGGAAGCGATGAAAGCAGTGTGGGGGGGCGCCTGGTTCAAGTCAACCCGGGCGGCCAAAGGCCCCAGGTTGAGTGCTATCGTCGTGATAGCACTCAACCTGTGGGAGCCTTCGAAGATGGGGCAGGTGCTGGTCAGGAACTTCGACGATGACGTGCTAGGTGCTTTGAGGGGCGAGCGAAACGGCGCGGCCATTCCCTCGAGCACAAGTTGCGCATCATCTTGAGGGACGCGGCCGAGCCGGCGCGCAGTGAGTTGGCGGAAATCGCCACTCGCATTCGCGCCATGACGGCAGACGACGACGAGGCAGATAGCACCGAACTGATCCGCCGCGATCGCGATACGAATTGGGGTCGCAACCTATAGATGAGCGCAGTGATCGATGCTTCGGTCGCCGCGAAGTGGTTCTTTCCGACCGCGGGGTCGCTGGCGGCGATACGCATTCTCGAAGGCAACGAGGTGCTTATTGCGCCGGCCCAGGACCGCGCGGTACGCGCGTTCACCATCGCGTGCGAAGTCGATCATCCAGTGGGCGATTGCCTTTCAACTCAGCCGATGACTTCGGCGCGGTCAAGGATCGTCTTGCGGATGGCGATTCCCGCGCTGCGCGCGACCGTTGCGTTGACAGCGATCTTGAAGGCAGGTGCCGGCCAGCTTTCCGGCCTCGTGTCGGCGACCTTGGCGCCCTTGAGGATCTTGTCCATGATCGCCGCAGCCATCCGCTGGGATAAGGTCGTCGGCGGCGACACTGTAGTGTGCGAGCAAAGCTCTCTCTGTGACTGCTCCGCGCGTCGCACTTGCCGTCGGCAGACGCGTCGATGCCACCAGGGGCTTCGCGTCCGTCCAGGTAACGCCGTGGGCTGCCACAGCGTTCACGCGCTCGCGAACCGGCGCTTGGAACGCACCAGAAAGGTCGGCCACGGACCTGATATCGGCGAATACCGGTGTTACGCCCACAACGAGCGCGGAGGCCTGGGCAGCGGCTTTATCGCTCGCTCCGCTCGCTCGCAATGACCGCAGCCAACTAGACTCGCGCCAGCGCGGTGACGGCTTCTCCGACCAGCTCGGCGACGATCTCGGCGGTGGGTTGGATGCTCTTGACCATGCCGACGCTTTGCCCCGCCATCAGCGAGCCGTTCTCGACGTCGCCGTTGATCACGGCGTTGCGCAGATGGCCCGCCCAGAAGTGCTCGATCTTGAGCTGCGCCGTGGCCTGGTCGATGCGGCCGGAGCGGAACTCGTCGATGACCTCGCGCTGAAACAGCACGAAGCGGCGGGTGCCTTCGTTCTGGATGGCGCGCACCGGAATGACCGGGAAATGCGGGTCGACCTGCACGCTGGGAATGGCGTCGCGCGCCTGGGCGTTGATGAACGCCTGCTTGCAGCGCGGATGCGCGATCGATTCGGTGGCGCACACGAACCGGGTGCCGAGCTGACAGCCGGCGGCGCCCATCTCGAGATACATGGCGATGGCGGCGCCGCGGCCGATGCCGCCGGCGACGAACACCGGCAGGTCACGCACCGCTGGCAGGATCTCCTGCGCCAGTACGCTGGTGGCGACGGGACCGATGTGGCCGCCGGCCTCGCTGCCTTCGATGATGATGCCGTCCGCGCCGGCACGGGCGAGACGCAGCGCCAGCGCCACCGCCGGCGCGAACACCAGCACGCGGCGGCCACTGTCCTTGATGCGCTTGACGTCGGCGCCCTTGGGCACGCCGCCCGCAAGCACCACGTGGCTGACGTCACGGCCGATGCAGACGTCGATCAGCTCCTGCAGCTGCGGGTGCAGGGTGATGAGGTTGACGCCGAACGGCTTGCTGGTGAGGGCGAGCGTCGCGGCGATCTCGGCGTCAAGCTGCGCCGGCGACATCGAGCCGGTGGCGAGCACGCCGAACGCGCCGGCATTAGACATCGCCGCGACCAGGTTGTGCTCGGACACCCAGGTCATGGCGCCACCCATGATGGAATAGCGCGCGCCTAGGAGCTGGCGCCCCTTCGCCCAGAGGTCTTCGAGCAGCGCCTCGGCGCGCTGCAGTTCCTTGCCCGAGAGCTGGGTGCGCTCAGGCAGCATCCAGCCCGTAGGCCGTGTGCAAGGTGCGCAGCGCGAGCTCGGTGTATTCCTCGGCGATCAGCACGCTGACCTTGATCTCGGAGGTCGAGATGGTCTGGATGTTGATGCCCTTGTCGGCAAGCGCCTGGAACATGCGATAGGCGATGCCCGCATGGCTGCGCATGCCGACGCCGATCACCGACACTTTCACCACGTCGGCGGCGGAAACGAGGCGCTCGTAGCCTATCTGCGCCTTGGCGGACTCGATCACCTGCAAGGCGCGCTTGAGGTCCGAGCGTCCGACGGTGAACGTGAGGTCGGTGCTCTTGCCGTCGTCGGAGACGTTCTGGACGATCATGTCGACGTTGATGTTGGCGTCGGACAGCGGCCCGAAGATGCGGGCGGCGACACCCGGCTTGTCGGCGACCTTGATGAGGGTGACCTTCGCCTCGTTGGGCGAATAGGCGATGCCGCTGACCAACTCGTCTTCCACACCATCCTCCTCGTCGACCACCAGGGTGCCCGGCGCGTCGCTAAAGCTGGAGAGGACCTGCACGACGACCTTGTGCTTCATCCCCATCAGGACTGAACGGGTCTGCAGCACCTTGGCGCCCAGCGACGCCGCCTCGAGCATTTCCTCGAACGTGATCTTATCAAGCTTGCGCGCCTTGGTAACGATGCGCGGGTCCGCGGTGTAGACGCCGTCGACGTCCGTGTAGATGTCACAGCGGTCGGCCTTGAGTGCAGCCGCCAACGCCACCGCCGACGTGTCCGATCCGCCGCGACCGAGCGTGGTGATGCGGCCGTCCGAACCCATCGCCTGGAAGCCGGGCACCACGGCGATCTCGCCGCGCTTCATCGCCTCGAGGAGCGGCTGGACCTCGATGCTCTGGATGCGCGCCTTGCCGTGCGCCGCATCGGAGCGGATGGGAATCTCCCAGCTCGGCCACGAGCGCGCCTTCAGGCCGAGATCCTTCAGCGCTAGGGCGACCAGGCCTATGGTGACGAGCTCGCCAGTGGCGACGACCACGTCGTACTCGGCATCGTCGATCTTGGACGAGACGGCATCGACGAGCTTTACTAGGCTGTCGGTCTGGCCCGACATGGCGGAGACGACGACCGCGACCTCATTACCGGCGTCGTAGACCGCCTTGACGCGGCGGGCGACGTTCTTGATGCGGGCGACGTCGCCGACCGACGTTCCGCCGAATTTCAGTACCAGCCGGGCCATGGGAACCTGGGGTGAGGGCGCGTATACATACTCAATCGGCCCCCGCGAGGGCAACGCGATACCGGCATGAAACCGATCCGATCCGCTACCGTCGATCGCACCGAGATCGCCAAGTTCTCGGAGCTCGCCCCCTCGTGGTGGGACCCCACCGGCCCGATGGCGCCCCTGCATGCGCTCAATGCCGCCCGCGTGCAGTACGTGCGCGACACGGTGCTGCGACACTTCCGCCGCAAGGAAGGAGGCCAAGCCCCGCTCGCCGGCCTGCGGGTCCTGGACGTCGGCTGTGGCGCCGGCTTGCTAGCGGAACCGCTGACGCGGCTGGGCGCGACGGTCACCGGCGTCGACGCTTCCGAAGCGGCCATCGCCGCCGCCAAGGAGCACGCCGCCGGAAGCGGCCTCGCGATCGACTATCGGGTGGGCAGCACCGACTCGCTCGCCGCGGAGACGTTCGACGTGGTGCTGGCCATGGAGGTGGTCGAGCACGTGCCCGACCTCGATGCGTTCGTGGCCGAGGTGGTCGCGCACCTGAAGCCCGACGGTTTTTTCATCGCGGCGACCATCAACCGCACGCCGAAGTCGTTCGTGCTGGCGATCGTCGGCGCCGAATACATCCTGCGCTGGCTGCCGCGCGGCACGCACGACTGGAGCAAGTTCGTGCGCCCGTCCGAGCTTGGCCGTGCCCTGCGCGCCGCTGGCCTGCAGATACGCGACGTTCGCGGCGCAAGCTTCGACGCGGCAACCGCCACCTTCGCCCTTTCGCGCGACGTGGACGTGAACTACTTGCTGTCTGCGAGCCGCTAGCGGCTCGGCGCTCCGCGCAAGGCGTGCGGCTCCGAGGCGAGGCTACGCGTCGCTGCGGTGGCGCCAGGGGATCTCGCCGAACTCGATGCCTTCGTCGCGCAGCTCGTTGGCTTCCTGCTCGGTGGCGCGGCCGCAGATGTTGCGCGACTCGCGCTCGCCGTAGTGGATCTTGCGCGCTTCCTCGGCGAAGCGGTTGCCGACGTTGTCGCAGTTCTTCTCGATGAAGGCCTGCATTTTGGTCAGCATGCGCACCGCGTGCGCGGCCATCTGCTTCTTGCGCGCGACGTCTCCCTTGCCGGTAGCGACGTTCGGCGCCATGGGAGCGCGCGCGACGCGCGCGTCGCCGCACACCGGGCAAGAGACCTCGCCCTTCTTCACCTGCGCGTCGAATGCGGCGGAATCGGGGAACCACGCCTCGAAGACGTGATCGTGCGAGCAGCGTACATCGTAGACGACCATGCAACCCTCGCCCCGTAGCGGCGCTCCCCTATCCAACGAGTACCGCGCGAATCGCTGTCCGACAAGCCACGGACGGCGGAAATGTCAGTGAAGTACTGACGTTAACCACCGGCAGGGGGCGCGCGGAACTCGCGATCGTGACCGAGGGCGGGAATACGGGCGCGCGCCTCGGCGATGCGCGCCGGGTCGATAGTGGCTGTAACAATTCCCTGCGTATCGCCCGCGTCGGCCAGAACTTCTCCCCACGGCGCTACCACCAGAGAGTGGCCAAAGGTACGGCGCCCGCCGGGATGCACGCCAACCTGCGCCGGCGCGACCACGAAACAACCGGTTTCGATGGCGCGCGCCCGCAGCAAGACGTGCCAATGAGCCTGGCCGGTGATCTGCGTGAAGGCGGCAGGCACCGCCAGCATGCCGGCGCCCGCCTTGGCGAGGGCGCGGTACAACTGCGGAAAGCGCACGTCGTAGCAGACCGAAAGGCCAAGCTTGAGCCAGGGAAGGTCCGCCACCACTGCCTGGTCGCCACCACGAAACGTCTGCGACTCGCGGTAGGTGCGATCCGGCAGGTCAACGTCGAACAGGTGGATCTTGTCGTAGCGCGCCGCCACCTCGCCGTCCGGGCGTATCAATAAGAGACGATTGGCGATGGCGCCGTTGCCGGTGCGCACCGCAAACGTACCGGCAAGGACCCAACGCTTGGCCTGCCGCGCCGCGGCGCGCAGCGCGGCGACGCCGGGATGCGCGTCCTCGGGCGCTGCGAGCGGCGCGATGTGCGCCGGATGGGCAGGCATGTGGATGACGTTCTCGGGAAGCGTGATGAAGTCGGCGCCGCGCCGCGCCGCTTCGGTGATCGCGTCCGTCGCCGCGGCAATGTTCCTGGTCATGTCCTCGCCGGCGGTGAGCTGGACGCAGGCGACCTGGAACGCGGTCACGCGGCGCCTTCGCGAACGACCCGGGCGAGTGTGAGCACGTCCACATGCACCGCACCGGCGCGTAGCAGCACAGCCGCGCAGGCTTCCACCGTGGCACCGGTGGTGAGCACGTCGTCGACCAGCAGAATGCGGCGGTCGCGCACCTGCGCTTGGCGTGCGGGGCGCACCGCGAAGGCGCCCTGCACGTTGGCCAGCCGCGCGACGCGGCTGCGCGTGCCTTGGCTCGAAGTGTTGCGCGTGCGCTGCAGCGCATCGGCGAGCACGGGCCTGCCCGCGGCGCGGCCGAGCGCGTGGGCAAGCAGCGCCGACTGGTTGTAGCGGCGGCGGAACAAGCGCGCCGGATGCAGCGGCACCGGCATGAGGCAGTCGGCCTCGGCGAGCAGCTCCGCGCCGGCGCGCGCGAGCCACCCGCCATACGCAGGCGCCGCGTCGGTGCGATCGCCGTGCTTGAGGGCGAGCACTGCCTCGCGGCTGCCGTCGTCGTACACCATCACGGCGCGCGCCTTGCGGAAGCGCGGCGGCTCGCGGATGCAGCCGGCACACAGGGCGGCGGCCGCAGGCTCGAGGCCGGTATCGAAGGCGAAGGGCAGACCGCAGCAGGCGCACATCGGCTCGCTGACGTAGCGGATGCGGCCCCAGCAGGCGCCGCACAGCTGGTTCTGCTCCTCTACCGTTGCCTCGCACATCAGGCAGCGCGGCGGCAGCAGCGTGTCCAGCGCCAGGCGGCCGAGGCGGCCCAACAGCGAGCGGCCGGCGGCGCGCGGTCGGAGGGGCGCCCCGAAGGGAAGGCCGACGGTCATTCCGCGAGTATCCTCTGATGCTCTAGATAAAGCGATGGAGGAGCCCTTCGACCGCCGCGCCGTCCGGCGCCATCGCGACCGCGCCGCGCGGCGCTTCGGTGAGCACGACTTCCTGGTGCGGGCCGCGGCGGAGCGCCTCGCCGACCGGCTGGGAGACGCCGGTCGCACGTTCGGCACCGCGCTGGTGATCGGCGCCGCCGGGGGCATCCTGCGCGAGGCGACCGCGCCGTTCGCCGACACGGTCATCGAGATGGACCTGTCGCTGCGCATGCTGCGGCGGCCAGCGGTGACACCCGGCCTGGTCGCCAGCGAGGAGCTGCTGCCGTTCGCGGGCGCCGCCTTCGACCTTGTGGTCAGTGCGCTGACGTTGCACTGGGCGAACGACCTGCCCGGCGCGCTGGTGCAGATCCGGCGCAGCCTGCGCGCGGACGGCCTGTTACTCGCTTCGATGTTCGGCGGCGAGACCCTGCGCGAGCTGCGCGCGGCGTGGCTAGCTGGCGAAGCGGCGGCGATCGGCGGCGCCAGCCCGCGCATCTCGCCCTTCGTGGACGTGCGCGATGCCGGCGGCCTCCTGCAGCGCACCGGCTTCGCGCGGCCGGTTGCGGACGTCGAGTTCCTCGACGTGACCTACGCGACTCCGTTGAAGCTGATGCAGGAGCTGCGCGGCATGGGCGAGACCAATGCCCTGCGACAGCGGCGTCGCACCTTCACGACGCGCGGCAGCCTGGTCGCCACCGAGGCGGCCTATCGCGCCGACGCGTCGAACGCCGACCGCCGCGTGCGCGCGACGTTCCAGCTGCTGACCCTCACGGGCTGGGCCGCCGCGCCGCAAACGCAGCCAGCGGGGCCAGAAGCGGAACGTCCGCCGGCGGCAGGGTTGCCGCGTCGATTGCGTCCGGCCTGAGCCACTGCAAGCGCTGGCCCTCGCGCGGCGCCGGCGTTCCCGTCCAGGCGCGGCACACGAACAGCGGCATCAGCAGGTGGAAGCCAGGATAGCCATGCGAGGCGAAGACAAGCGGGATCAGCTCCGCGGGTGCCACGGCGATGCCGAGCTCCTCGTCGAGCTCGCGCATCAAGGCGCGTTCCGGAGTCTCGCCCTCGCCGACCTTGCCGCCCGGGAATTCCCACAGGCCGGCCATCGGCTTTCCTGCCGGACGCTCCGCCAACAGGACACGGTGATCGGGGTCGAGCAGCGCCGCCGCAGCGACCAGGACGACACGGATCATCCTTCGTGGCCGCTCTGCGCACCCAGCCTGGTGACCGCCGGCGGCGGATCGGCGGGCGTGCGCGCCCGGTCATAGCGGCGCACGCGGCGCTTCCCGCCGCGCTCGGGTGCGTCGATGTCGAACTCGCCGCGCACGGTGAAGCCGAGCTTCTCCAGCACGCGCGCCGACGCCGCGTTCTCGATGAAGATGCCGGCGCGGATGTTGTCGATCTTGGTGGTCGCGAAGGCGTGCGTGAGGAAGGCCCCTGCCGCCTCGGTGGCGTAGCCTTGCCCCCAGTGGGCGCGGCCGATCCAATAGGCGAGGCACGCTTCGTTGTCGCGTTCGAACAGGTCCACGGCGCCGATCAGCGCGTCGGAGTCGCTGAGCGCGACGGCCTTGCGCAGCAGGATGCGGTCGCACGCCATCTGCTCCTCGTCCTGCGCCAGCCACTCGTCGGCGTCACGCGTCGTGAACGGGAACGGCAGCGCCGCGGTGTTCTTGATCAGCTCCCAGTCGTTGAGGAGCGCGACCAGCGCCGGGCCCTCGCCGCGCGGCGGGCGGAGCGTGAGGCGGGCGGTGCGGATGTCAGCGGCCAAGCAGAAACATTTGGAAACGGCGCATGCCACCGCCCTTGGGCAAGTCTACTTCCTTCACGCCGGCCGGGGTGAAGCCGCACTTCTTCAGCACGGTGATGGAGGCCGTGTTGTCCGGGAACACGCGCGCGACGATGTGCTCAGGCCGCAAAGTGGTGAACGCATGGTCTAGGAACGCCCGCAACGCCTCGGTGGCGTAGCCTTGATTCCAATGCGGCCGGCCGAACCAGTAGCCGACTTCCGCCTCGCCGTCGCGCTGCAGAAGGCCGATGGACCCGACGACAGGGCCATCAATGCGCGTCATGAGGTAACTTCAGCAGCAGCTGTAGCCCCGCGCCGCCATCGATGAAGATGCGCGCGTCGGCCTCGGTGTAGGGGAACGGCAGGCTCGCCGTCTGGCGCACGACGTCCCAGTCGTTGGCGAGGGCGGCGATCGCCGCGGCATCATCGGCGCGCGGAGCACGTAGAATCAGACGCGGCGTTCGAATCTCGCCGCCGTCACTCACGACCGGTACGACGCGTTGATGCGGATGTAGTCGTAGCTCAGGTCGCAGGTCCACACGGTGAACTTGCCCTTGCCGACGCCGACATCCACGTGGATGTCGAGCTCCTGGCGCTTCATGTACTCCGCGACAGGGGCCTCGACGTAGCCCTGCACCACCGCGCCCTTGGCGGCCACCGGGTGCGGGCCGAAGGCGATCTTGAGCTTGTCGCGGTTCGCTTTCTCGCCGGCCTTGCCGACGGCGGCGACGATGCGGCCCCAGTTGGGGTCCTGGCCGTGCAGCGCGGTCTTCACCAGCGGCGAGTTGGCGATGCCAAGGGCAATGGTCTTCGCTGCCTTGGTGGAGGCCGCGCCGGAGACGTTCACCGCCACGAACTTGGTCGCGCCCTCGCCGTCGCGCACAATCTGCTGGGCGAGGTCGAGCATGCACTCGTGCAGAGCGCGCTTGAAGTCGCGCAGGTGACGATCGGATGCCGACTTCACGGTCGGATGCTTGGCGCCCATGCCGGTGGCGAACACCAGCAGCGTGTCCGAGGTGGAGGTGTCCGAATCGACCGTGACGGCGTTGAAGGTCGTCGCGCACGACGCACTCACCAGCCGTTGCAGCACTGAGGCCGGAATCTTCGCGTCGGTGAAGAAGAAAGCGAACATGGTCGCCATGTCCGGCGCGATCATGCCCGAGCCCTTGGCGATGCCGTTGATGGTGACGATCGTGTCACCGATGCGCGCGGCGCGCGTGACGCCCTTGGCGAACGTGTCGGTGGTGCGGATGGCGTTGGCGGCATCCTGCCAGCCGACATCGCCGAGATTGGCAACGGCGGGCGGAATTGCGGCCTCGATCTTGTCGACCTTGATCAGCTCGCCGATGGTTCCGGTGGACGCCACGAACACCTCGCCCGGCTTGCAGCCGAGCGCTTGGGCCGCGCGCGCCGCCGTGCGCTTCACCGCGTCGGCGCCGGCCTTGCCGGTGAACGCGTTGGAATTGCCGGCGTTCGCCACCAGCGCGCGCGCGTGGCCACGCTTGAGCACGGCGCGGCACCACTCGACCGGCGCCGACGCGGTCTTGGAGCGGGTCAGCGCGCCGGCGACCTGGGTCTTGGGTGCGACGTCCACCACCAAGAGGTCCGGCCGCTGCTTGTAGCGGATGCCCGCCTCGATCACGGCGAGGCGCACGCCGGCAATGCGCGGCAGGCTGGGGAACCCCGCGGGGGCGAGGGGCGAAGGGGTGGGCGGCATGTCGCTGGCGCTGGTTGAGCCGGGAAGCCCGGCGGCTGCGGCGGGCTTTGTACTGCCCGCAACCACGGCCAGCAAGGCCGCGTCTAGCCGTGGTGACGCATGGCCATCATGTACGCGACGATTGCATCGAGATCGCCGCCGGCGATCACCGTGGGGGGAAACGCCGGCATGGCGCCTAACCCGCGGCGCACCTGGAACTTGATGAGGAAGCCGGGCGCCGGGAAGCTGTTGAGCATCGGCCCAAGCCCCGCCTCGCCGCCGGGGTGACAGCCCTCGCAGTTGCGGTTGAAAACAACCTGGCCGAGCGCGACTTTTGGATCGTCAACCGGCAGCGGACCGACCAATGGCTCGCCGCGCCGGCCTCCTGAGCTGCACGCCGTCAGCGCGACGGCGAGCCCGGCAACGGCGAGCACGGCGCGCTTCACGGCGTGCTCCGCGTAATGCGCCAGATCACGCCGGTTTCCGGATAGGGCTGCGGGCTGTCGCCGATCGTCATCACGCCGAAGTCGACGACGTACAAGGCGTTGCCGGCGGGATCGCAGCGCACGGCGACGGGGCGCCCGATGCCAGCACCGCCGACCTTGGTGGCCGGACCGTTCTGGCGGCCGCGGTTGATGGCGAAGTCGTGCACGACGCCGCGCGTAACGTCAACCCGCACCACCTTGAAGCCGACCGGACCCAGCACCTTGCCGCTGCCGGTGGCCATGTCGCCAAACTGCGCGACGAACGCGTCGCCGACGTGGCCGAAGGCGGTGCTGCGCGAAAAATCAATGCCATTCGACGACGAGTGCACGGCGAACAGCGCCACCGGACGCGAAGGCGGGCGTGGATCGCGCGCCAGCACGCGGCGCGGTTCATCGCCGCCCGGCGGCTCGTATAGGCCGGAGGCGACGGTGCGCCCGCCGTGGTAGTCGGGCCAGCCGTACCAGCGGCCCTGCTCGACGACGAACAGCTGGTCGCCGGCGCCAAAAACCGGCCGGCTGCCGCGCTTGTCGTAGGCGTTATCGGTGACGTACAGGCGCCCATCGGGGGCGAACGCGAGTCCAAAGGGGTTGCGGAAGCCCCAGGCGACGAGCTCGAGCGATCCGCCGCCGAGTCGCGTGCGCATGACGGCGCCCCATCAAGGAATGCGGCCGGTGATGGTCTGGCCTGCGGTTGTCGCCGTGCCGAATGGCACGTAGGCGGCGGTGGTCGCGGTCGCGCCGGGGCCGCAGAGGATGGGCAGAAGAGTAGTTGACGCCTGCGAGCGTCACGTCGGCGCACGGCACATCTGCGAACTGCGGATTGCGCGTCAGCCATCCGAACTCGGCGTTGTCGGTGCCGACGACGCCGGAGTTGGTGGCAGTGCCCTGCCCGAAGTAGAGCCAGCCGTCGCGCACCACCGGACCATTCGTCTGGTGATCGCCGACGCTCGGCAACCCTTGGACGATCGGCGTGACACGGCCGTCCGTGCCGATGCGCAGGATGCGGCCGCCTTCAAGCTCACCGCCCTCGGCGACATAGAACGCGCCGTCGGCGAAAGTGATGCCGTTCCAGGGACCGTTGCGGCCGCCGCCCTCGGCGACCACGGCGGTGCGGCCGCCGGCTTCGATACGCAGTAGCCGCGGCGTCCGGAACACCTCGCCGTAGGAGTAGCCTGCCTCGGTGACGTAGGCGCGGCCCTCCGCATCGAAGGCGATGCCGGTCGGGAAGCTCAGACCGGTCGCAACGACATCGACGCGATAGCCCGCGGGGACGGCGACATCGGCCGCGCTCACTGAACGCGGGGGCGTGAACTCAGCCTTGCCGCCGCCGCCCGAGGGTCGCCACGCATAGCAACCTCCAAGCACGAGCCCTGCCAGGACCGGCAGGATTATGGCCATGCGCTGCGAAATCGGCCGAAGCATCCGTCTAGCTAGGCCGGTTGCGGCGAAGCCTACGATCCGGGCCGCACCGGAGGCCGGCTGGGTATGGCGCCTGACAACGCGGCAAGCCGCCGGACGAGGGCACAATCCCTAGTGTCTACGGCGGTGCGCTCGTTGACAGGACCTAGGCCGGCGCTTATCTGAGGGGAGCTTCTCCCTCACCTAATCCTCCCCCGCGGCACCATGTTCGGTTGGCTCGCCAAGAACTTCTTCGGCACGTCCAATGATCGCATCATCAAGCGCCTGCACCCGCAGGTTGCCGCGATCAACGCCCTCGAGCCATCGCTGCAGAAGTTCTCGGACGACGAGCTGCGTGCCCAGACCGCGAAGTTCAAGGAGCGCCTGGAGAAGGGCGAGTCGCTGGACGACCTGCTGCCGGAGGCGTTCGCCACCGTGCGCGAGGCGGCCAAGCGCACCCTCGGGCAGCGCCACTTCGACGTGCAGCTGATGGGCGGCATGATCCTGCACCAGGGCAAGATCGCCGAGATGAAGACCGGTGAAGGCAAGACGCTGGTTTCTACCCTGCCCGCCTACCTGAACGCGCTGTCCGGCAAGGGCGTGCACCTAGTCACGGTGAACGACTACCTGGCGAAGCGCGACGCCGAGTGGATGAGCCCGATCTACCGCATGCTGGGCATGGAAGTGGGCGTCATCGTCCACGGCCTTGACGACCCCGAGCGGCGCAAGGCGTACCAGGCCGACATTACCTACGGCACCAACAACGAGCTCGGCTTCGACTACCTGCGCGACAACATGAAGTTCCATCTGGAGCAGATGGCGCAGCGCGAGTTCAACTACGCCATCGTCGACGAGGTCGATTCGATCCTCGTCGACGAGGCGCGTACGCCGCTCATCATCTCCGGCCAAGCCGAGGACTCGTCCGAGCTGTACCGCTCGGTGGACAAGATCATCCCGACGCTGGAGAAGGGAAAGCACTTCGAGCACGACGAGAAGACGCGCACCGTCAGCCTCAGCGAGGAAGGCGTCGAGCGCGCCGAGGGCCTTTTGCGCGACCTCAACCTGTTGCAGCGCGGCTCGCTCTACGACATCGACAACGTGACGCTGCTGCACCACGTTCAGCAGGGCCTGCGCGCTCACACGCTGTTCCAGCGCGACTCGGAGTACATCGTCAAGGACGGCAAGGTCGTCATCATCGACGAGTTCACCGGCCGCATGATGGAAGGCCGCCGCTACTCGGAAGGCCTGCACCAAGCGCTGGAGGCAAAAGAGAACGTCACCATCCAGCCCGAGAACCAGACGCTGGCGTCGATCACCTTCCAGAACTACTTCCGCCTCTACAAGAAGCTCGCCGGCATGACCGGCACGGCGATGACTGAGGCGCCCGAGTTCGGCGCCATCTACCACCTGGACGTGGTGGAGATTCCCACCAACGTGCCGTGCGTGCGCGAGGACTTCGACGACGAGGTCTATCGCACCGCCAAGGAGAAGGACGCGGCCCTCGTCACGCTCATCAAGGAGGCGCTCCGGCGCGGCCAACCCGTACTGGTAGGCACCGTCTCCATCGAGAAGTCGGAGCATCTCTCCAACCTGCTCAAGAAGGAGAAGGTGCCGCACCAGGTTCTGAACGCCCGCTTCCACGAGCAGGAGGCGCACATCATCGCCCAGGCAGGACGCAAAGGCGCGGTCACCATCGCCACCAACATGGCGGGCCGCGGCACCGACATCCAACTCGGCGGCAACCCCGACTTCCGTGTGAAGGACGAGATCGGCCCTAACGTCACCGACCCCCACGAGCGCGCCCGCCCGGAAGCGGAGATCCGCGCCGAGGTGGCGGCGGAGAAGAAGCAGGTGCTGGCCGCCGGCGGCCTCTACATCATCGGCACCGAGCGCCACGAGAGCCGGCGCATCGACAACCAGCTGCGCGGCCGCTCCGGCCGTCAGGGCGACCCGGGCAAGTCGAAGTTCTTCCTGAGCCTGCAGGACGACCTGATGCGCATCTTTGGCTCCGACCGCATGGCCACCATGCTGCGCCGCCTTGGCCTGCAGGAAGGCGAAGCCATCACCCACCCCTGGGTGAACAAGGCCCTAGAGAAGGCGCAGCAGAAGGTCGAGCAGCGCAACTTCGAGATCCGCAAGAACCTGCTGCGCTTCGATGACGTCATGAACGACCAGCGCAAGGTCGTTTACGAGCAGCGCAAGGACTTGATGCGCACGATGGACGTCTCCGAGGAGGTCAAGGAGATGCTGCACGAGACTCTCCAGAGTCTCGTCAGCCGCACCATCCCGGAGAACGCCTACCAGGAGAGCTGGGACATCGACACGCTCGAAAAGGAGATGGCGCGCATCTTCGGCGTGATGCCGCCGGTGCGCGAGTGGTCGAACGAGGAGGGCGTCGACGACCAGGAGATGCTGAAGCGTCTCACTGAGCTGTTCGACGACCTAATGGGGCGCAAGGAGAAGGAATACACGCCGGAAATCTGGCGGATGGTCGAGAAGAACATCCTGCTGCAGTCGCTCGACCATTATTGGAAGGAGCACCTGCTGCGCCTCGACCACCTGCGCCAGGGCATCGGCCTGCGCGCCTACGGCCAGCGCGACCCGCTCAACGAGTACAAGCGGGAAGCCTTTGACATGTTTGA
This sequence comes from Alphaproteobacteria bacterium, assembly GCA_016869235.1. Taxonomy (GTDB): domain Bacteria; phylum Pseudomonadota; class Alphaproteobacteria; order UBA2966; family CAIVPW01; genus CAIVPW01. The sequence continues at coordinate 14,572 of VGER01000039.1, forward strand.
GACAATGCTCGGCGGCCTGCGCGAGCACGTCACGATGCTGCTGGCGCGCGTGCAGGTGAACATCGCGCCGGCGCCGCCGCCGGTGTTCGAGCGCCAGCCGGCGCCGCAAGCGATCCCCGCCGAGGGCGGCGGCCACGAGCTGAAGCCCGCCCTGGACGATCCCGGCCCCGACCTCGCGCCCAACGATCCCGCGACGTGGGGCAAGGTGCCGCGCAATGCGCCGTGCCCGTGCGGGTCGGGCAAGAAGTACAAGCACTGCCACGGCAAGATGGACGAGAACTAGGCTTCGTCCTTCGTCCGCCAGCCTGCGGGAACCTTTTTCGCCCTCGACGCATCCAATGGGTAACGGCGCATACGGCGCCGCCCATCGGAGGTGTCAGTATGTTCCGCTCTCTCGCCGTTGCCGCCGCCCTTAGCCTCGCGCTGCCCGCCGCCGCGCAGCAGGTGACCCAGGCGCCGCCGGCCGCGCCGTACAAGAATGTTTCCGAGCTCGTCCGCCTGCCCGACTTCCTGCCGGGCATGGGCCAGCTCTACGTCAACCCGGCGAGCCTGCCGGCGGGGCCATTCCTCGCCTACGACCGCCAGGGCCCGGCTGGTCAGCACCATCTACATGATCCCGACCGAGGACCTGAATCCGAACAAGACGTTCAACGACCTCAGCGCCCCCGGCGGCGAGGTGGATCACGTGGACGTGCACTTCAATGCCCGCCACCCCGGCGTCGAGAAGCCGCACGCGCATGTGGTGCTGTGGCACGTGTCGAAAGCCGACGAAGCACGCGTGGCGCAGTGACGACGCTTGGGACGCGCGTTCCTATGCGGCGGGGACGGCTTCCTTGCCGCCCTCGTTGCTTCCCCGGTCGTGTGCGCGCACGGATGGGACGACATCTTCGACATCGCCATGGCCGGCACCGCCAACGGTAGCCATGTGTGGTTCGATCCCATCGGCCTGCATGTGCCTGTGGGCACGACGATCCGGTGGACCAACCGGGATGCGGGCAACGCCCACACCGCCACCGCGTACGAGCGCCGCATCCCCGTCGGCTCGCCGGGGTGGGACTCAGACTATCTCCTGCCGGGCGAGACGTTCGCCGTGCGGCTGACGGAGCCGGGCGTCTACGACTACTTCTGCCGTCCGCACGAACTGGCCGGCATGGCCGGGCGCATCGTCGTGGGCGCGGGGCGCTCGTTGCCCTATGACGACGCGGCCTTGCCCGCCGCCGTCCTGGGCCTACTTCCCAGCGTCGAGGAGATTGTCGCCCGTGCGCGCGTTGCGCTCCCCAATGCGGCCGTCGGCCTCGCTCACCACTAGGCACACCATGGCACTTCCGCAATCTGCCGCCGCGACCGACACGTTCAGCGACTCCGTGCTCATCGCGCTTGCCCGCCAGGGCAGCGAGGTGGCGGTGCGCGGCATCGTGCGCCGCTACAACCGCAAGCTCTATCGCACCGCGCGCGCCATCCTGCGCGACGACAGCGAGGCCGAGGACGTGGTGCAGGAGACGTACGTGCGTGCGCTGTCCGCCCTCGACTCGTATCTGGGCGACGCGCAGCTCGGCACATGGCTGACGCGCATCGCCGCCAACGAAGCGCTGGGACGCTTGCGCCGCAGGCGTCCCACCGTCGACCTGAATTCGCTGGGCGACGAATCGGCAGGCGTAGGGGCGCAGTCCCTCATGGTCGCGACGTCCGACACGATGAATCCCGAGACGCAGCAGTCGCGCGAGCGCGCGCGTCTCCTGCTCGAGGAGTGCGTGGCCGCCCTTCCCGACGCCTTCCGTGCGATGTTCGTGCTGCGCCAGATCGAGGAGAACTCCACCGAGGAGACTGCGGCCCTCTTGGGCATCAAGCCCGAGACGGTGAAGACGCGCCTGCATCGCGCGCGCTTGCTCCTGCGCCAGGCGCTGGGAGGGCGTTTCGGGGTCGCCTTCGCCGATCTGTTTCCCTTCGACGGCGCCCGGTGCGAGCGCATCGCCGACGCCGTGGTGGCGAGACTCCGCCACCCCGGAGGCCTATCGGCCTGATTCTTTGCTGCCCCGAAGCGCGGTGCTATGATCCCGCGCAGGGGGACGCTTCGCTCTGGCCCGGCCACGGTCTCATCGCCGCCAACGCGGACATTGGAGCCCGTGACCCGGCTTGAGCATCTACGGCGCTGCGGCGCCAAGCGCGCGAACGATGGCGCCAGCAATTCGGGCAAGCCAGGTGCCAGGCGTACTCCTCGCCGTCCTGCTTCCGCTTCTCGCAATTCACACCCCGGCGCACGGCCAGGCGACGATGGCAGCGCCACGCGGCTTTGCGCCCGCCGAGGTGGGCGGGCTGACGGCGGCGTGGCCGTTCACCGACCCGGCCTTTCAGGCAATTGGCACGCGTCCCACCGACGGCCGCGCCGAAGCGACGGTCAAGGCGCTCGCCGATGAAATCGCCTACTCGGCGCGGTTCCTGCCGCGCGCGCCGGCGCCGCTGATCGCCGCCGAAGCCGCCGACCGGCCGGCGCCCGACACTACCCTGTGGCCCGAGCCGATTGCCGCCGACACCTTCGCGCGTCCGGCTCCGCGTACCGATGCGTCCCTGTGGAGCATCGAGGCACGGCCGACGCGTGCGCTGCATGAAGCGAACGTGCGCGCCCTGACCGATCTCGAAGCACTGGTCAAGCGCACCGATCCCAACGATGTCGCGCTGCTTTGGCCCAATGCCGACATCGTCGTGCACAACGCGGCGCGTGGCGTCGCCGGGGCGATCGAGACGCGCCTGCGCCAGCGCAACGAGCGCACGCAGTGTCCCGACCCGACCTGGTGCGCGGTGATGGACGCGGTAGAGAAGAAAGCCGCCGCCGATGCCACCACCGCGCCCATCGAGGAAGCGGTCGCCAACTTCTTCTTCGAGGCGGCGCGCGGCGGCGGCTACGCGCCGAGCACGCAGCTGCAGCAGGCGGACCGTCGGGAGCGCGGCCTGGGGCGCGCCGCGCTCGGCCTGCGCACCGCTCCGGTCGCACCGCAGCGCGCGTTGCCGCTGCCCTGGGAGATGCGCGTTCTGCTCGGCGGCATCATCGCCGGCATGCGCGATCTGGAGCATCCGACGCCGCTGTGGCCGCTGCGCATCAACCCGGCCGCCGCCGACGGCATCCGCACGGCGCGCGGCGGCTTGGCGGGTTTCGACCTCGAGGGCGTGGCGATCACCCGTTATGGCGTCGCCGCCACCGGCGCAAGCGGCGTGTTCGAGCTTGCCGCGGCGCTCGCCTTCGTCGACGCCACGGCGCGGCGCGCGTTCTATTCGGTGGTGGCGCAGTTCTCCTTCGAGGGCGAGGCCATCGTGCTCACCCGCGCCGACATCGCCGCCGCGGCCCCGGACAAGCCGGCGGTCCATGTCGCATTCGTCCATGCGTCGGCATGGAGCCGGGTCGAGCGCGGCGCCACCAGCCTGCCCGCGCTGTTGCGCTCGGTTGCCGAGGTCGCCGACCGCACCGGCGGCGGCGTGCCCGCGGAATACTACGTCCTCACGTTCGTGCTCGACCGCACCTCGCCCGATGCGCGCGTGGCATTGCGCACCAGCGAGACCTCGACCGGCATCGCCGGCTACTCCGGCCTGCCGTTGGCGCTCGACTACGACGGCTGGGGCGTCGTCGCCGAGCGGGCGACGTTCGCCCTCGGCGCCGCACCCGGGTTCTTCTTCAAGACCGTGTATCAGCCGAGCGCCGGCGCGGCTCCGGTGCTGCTGCGCGCCACCTCGACCACACCGAATGCCGCCGCACCCGCGGCGATCGCTCCCGCGGCCACGCGCACTCCACCCGCCGCCGCCTTTCCCAACCGGGTGCGCCCATGAGGCTGCCTCTCACGCCGGCGCTTGCGCTATGCGGCATGCTTGCCGCCTGCGCTGCGCCCCAAGAGGCGGCCGCACCGGCACCGGCACCGGTGGCGATTGCCCCGCAGCCCGCGCCCGCTCCGGCAGCGGCGCCACGCCCG
>VGER01000040.1 GCA_016869235.1 Alphaproteobacteria bacterium
TTGCCGATGCGCCGGCACCGCCCGCCGCGGCGGTCCCCGCCGTCCCGCCCCCGCCCGTCGCGGTGGTGGACGCCGATCCGGGCCTGCCGCCCGCGCGCTATCCCTTGCCGCGCCCCCTGGCGACGACGCAGACCAACATGCCGCTCGATGCGGTGCGCGTGGCCGCCGCCATCATCGATCGCCTGAGCGGCGGCACCGGCCTCGCCGCCGGGGTGCAGTTCACCGACGAGGCCGGCGCCAAGGTGGACGCCTCGCGCAGCGCCCTGCCCGCCATCGAGTGGCGCGACTCAAAGCTCCTGCAATATGCGCCGGTCGAGTACTCGCCGCGCGTGCCGCCGCAGGGCCGCGTCGTCGCCGGCCAGCTGGAGTTCGCCGACGAGCTCGACCGCCGCGCGACGATTCTGTTCTCCATCGAGTACTCACTCGCCGACGAGCCGATCGCCGTGCTCAACATCGAGATCGCGCCGATCTTCGCGCTCAACCCGGAAGTGGCGCTGTTCGTGCTCGACGCGGCCGACGTGCCGGACGCCGCGGGCACGGTGCCGCCGACCCACGCCGACCTGTTGCGCCTCGCGCTGGAGAAAGGCGTGCGCTGGCGCACCGCACCCCCGCCGGCGGGCGCGCGCGACTGGCTGATCTTCGCCTTCCTGATGGAGCGCGTGTCGCCGTCGTCGCGGCTGCGGCTGGGGGTGACCGATGCGCCGCAGACCGCGGCGATGTTCGACGCCACCGCGCGCGTGCTCGACGACCACGGCTGGCGCGTCGCGGTGATGCCGGGACGCTTCTCGCTCACCGATCCGGGACTTTGGGTGCGCGCCGAGTTTGCGCCGGGGCTGGAAGCCGATCCCGACGAGCGGCGGCTGCGCACGGTGGGGCTGTTCCCGCTCAGCGTCATCGCCGCGCAGGCGGCGGCGGGCGGCTAGACGTTAGGCCAGCCCTACCTTGCCCATGTCGAGGAACTTCTTGCGCCGCATGGCGCGGAAGTCGGGATTCTCGATGTCGTCGAGATCGGCGAACGCCGTGGCGATGGCGGCGCCGACCCGCGTCACCATTTCCTGCGGGTGGCGCTGGGCGCCGCCGGTCGGCTCGGAGATGATCGCGTCGATGACGCGCAGCTTGTAGAGGTCCTGCGCGGTGAGCTTGAGCGCTTCGGCGGCATCCTTGGCCTTGTCGGAGCTGCGCCACAGAATCGCCGCGCATCCTTCCGGCGAGATCACCGAGTAGATCGAGTGCTCGAGCATGAGCACCTTGTTGCCGACCGCGAGCGCCACCGCACCGCCGGAGCCGCCCTCGCCGAGGATGACGCTGACCACCGGCACGCGCACGTCGAGCCCGATCTCGATGGCACGGGCGATGGCTTCCGCCTGGCCGCGCTGCTCGGCGCCGACACCGGGATACGCGCCTTGCGTATCGACCAGCGTGAGGATGGGCAGGTTGAAGCGGGCGGCCATCTGCATCAGGCGCGCCGCCTTGCGGTAGCCTTCGGGGTGCGCCATGCCGAAGTTGTGGGCGATGCGGCCGTCGGTGCCGATGCCCTTCTCGTGGCCGATGACCATGACCGAACGGCCGCGGAAGCGTCCCGGCCCGCCCTGAATGGCGCGGTCGTCGCCAAACACGCGGTCGCCGGCAAGCGGCGTGAAGTCCTCGATGAGCCCGGCGACGTAGTGCGTGAAGTGCGGCCGGTCGAGATGGCGGGCGACGAGAGTCTTCTGCCACGGGGTGAGCGCCGCATAGGTCTCGGTGAGCAGCTGGTCGGCGCGGGTCTGCAGCTTGGTGATCTCGGCCGTGATGTCCATCTCGCCCTGGTCGGAGAGATGACGCAGCTCCTTGATCTTGCCCTCGAGCTCGGCGATCGGCTTCTCGAATTCGAGGAACGTGCTCATCTCAATTCCCCATCGCGCTAGGCGCGCGCGGCACGCTTGCTTTCGGCCTTGGCGCCTTCCGCCTTGCCCGCCGCCTTCGAGCGGCCGGCGCCGGCGATGAGCTTCGCCTTGGCGACCATGACCTCGGCCTGCCGCACCGACGCGGCGTCGATCATACGCCCATCGAGGGTCACGGCGCCGCGCCCCTGCGCTTGCGCTTCCTTCATGGCGGCAAGGATGCGCTTGGCGCGGTCTACTTCCTTCTCGGGCGGGTTGAAGGCTTCGTTGGCGAGCTCGATCTGGCTGGGGTGGATGGCCCACTTGCCCTCGCAGCCGAGCACCGCGGCGCGGCGAGCCTGAGCGAGGTAGCCGTCCTTGTCGGTGATGTCGCCGAACGGGCCGTCGATCGGGCGCAGGCCGTTGGCGCGCGCCGCCACCACCATGCGGGCAATGGCGTAGTGCCACATGTCGCCCCAGTGGATGTCGCGGTTGCCCTCGGCGTCCTTGTCGGTGAGCACGACGTAGTCGGGGTTGGGGCCGCCGATCACCGTGGTGCGCGCGCCGGTGCTGGCGGCATAGTCGGCGACGCCGAAATGCAGCGACTCGTTGCGCGGGCTGGCGGCGGCGATGGCTTCGACATTCTGCATGCCGAGCGCCGTTTCGATGATCAGCTCGACGCCGATCTTCTTTTTGCGCTGCATGGCGTGCTCGATCTGCGTCACCAGCATGTCGACGGCGTAGACGTCGGCCGGCGTGCCCACCTTGGGGATCATTATGAGGTCGAGGCGTTCGCCGCTCTTCTCCATGACATCGACCACGTCGCGATACATATAGTGCGTGTCGAGGCCGTTGATGCGCACCGAGACGGTGGACTCGCCGAAGTCGAGCTCGTTCAGCGCGGCGATGACATTGGCGCGCGCGGCCGGCTTGTCGTCGGGCGCCACCGAATCCTCGAGATCGAGGAAGATGACGTCGGCGCCGCTTTGCGCCGCCTTCTCCATCATGCGCGGCTGCGACCCCGGCACAGCCAGTTCCGAACGGTTGAGACGCGGCACCGCCCGCTTCGGCAGCGTGAAGCTCATAGAAACCGACCCCCTGTGTGATGGACGGGCAACCTAGTCTGCCAGCGGATGGCGCTGCAAGAGAGCCTGCAGCCGATTCTCCAGCACATGCGTGTAAATCTGGGTGGTGGAGATGTCGGCGTGGCCCAGCATCTTCTGCACGGCGCGCAGGTCGGCGCCATTGGCTAGCAGGTGACTGGCGAAGGCGTGCCGCAAAACGTGGGGCGACACCCGAGCCGGTGGCAGGCCGACGGAGCCGGCGAGCTCCTTCAGCATCTGGGCGAGGCGGCGCTCGGTAAGGTGGCCCTTGGTGCCGCGGGAGGGAAACAGCCACGGCGAAGCCTTCGCCGACGGATCGGCGAGGGCGTCGCGGAACGCGCGCACCGCCGCGACCGCGGGATCCGACAGCGGCACCAGCCGCTCGACCGATCCCTTGCCGCGCACGCGCAGGAACCGCGGATCGTCGCGGAACGCCGACGAGCGCAGCGATACCAGCTCCGAGACGCGCAGGCCGGTCGCGTACAAGAGCTCGAGCAGCGCCAGGAGTCGCAGCCCGGGCAGGCCTAGCTGCGCGCGCGCCGCCGCGAGCAGAGAGTCCACCTCCGCTTCGCTGAGAATCTTGGGCAGCGGACGCGTGCGCCGCACGGCGTCGAGCGTGCCGGTTGGATCGTCCTTGCGCACCCCGTCGTTGCAAAGAAAGCGGTAGAACTGGCGCAGGCAGGCGAGGCGCCGCGCCTGCGTCGCGGCCAACAGCCCGCGCCGATGCAGGGACACCACGTAGGTCCGCACCGTCTCGGAGTCGGCCTGCGCCGGCGCGACGCCGCGCCGAGTCAGGAACGCGGCGAAGTCTGCGAGATCGCGGCCGTAGCTGACGAGCGTCGCGCGAGCGGCCCCCCGCTCTGCCGACATCATCTCGAGGAACGACGACACGTGCTGGTCGTTCGGCGTCGCGGAGCGCGCAACCTTCTTCACGCGCGCCCCCGCCCGGGCGTCAAATGCCGTGCCCGAGTGCGGCTTCGACGGCGATGGCGCGCGCCTCCTTGTCGAGGCCGATGGCGCGCAAGGCGCGAATCGCCTCGGTGACCGCGAGCGCGTCGGCGCCCTCGGGTCCGACATCGCCCAGCATCATCAGCGTCAGCAATACCGTCTCCCCCATGCGCATGTTGCCGGCCGCATCGGCCAAAGCATTGCTCAGGGCGGCGCTCGGCGCGAGGGCGGTGCGCGCCAACGGGCCGCCGAGCAGCAACGGCTCCCACGCCGCCGGCGGCAGCGGCTCACCGAGGGCGGCGAACAGCGTGTAGAGGTAGGCGCGCTTGTCCGCCTCGGCGCCTTCGGGAGAGCGCGGCAGCTCCTGCCACCAATTCGCGTTGCGCGAGGACGAGCGCTGGCGCGCGCTGTCCGGGTCGGCGAGCTGGAGCAGCGGCCACAACTGCGCCGCAAGCGCGATGGCCTGGGTGTTCGCGCCCTGGGGCGTGATGGTGCTGGCCTGGCGCACGGCAAGATCGAGCCAGCTCCACGCCAGCTCGAGGTCGCCCGCGGCGAGCGCGGCGTGCATGGCATCGGGGGCGAAGCCGAGCAGCTCGGGCGCCGGCGTGACCTTGCGCAACGTAGCGAGGTTGACCCGCGCCGCCGTCCCCAGCATGCCTTCGGCGCGCGCTGCCTTCCAGGCCGCCTGCAGCGCCGCCGCGCGGCGGCTCGGCTCGTTCCACACCTGCGCGGCCTGATGCAGCAGCGCGTTGACGCGCGGGCCCTGCTCGCGCGCCGCGAGGTCGAGCGCCTGCTCAATCTGCGCATCGGCGTAGGTCACCGCGAGGTAAATCTCGGCCAGGGTTGCCGTGTCCAGCGCCCCCGCGGCCTCGGCGCGCTCCGCGGCGTCGATGGCCTCGAGCGGAACGACGGTGGCGTTGCCCTTCGGCGCCGTGGCGATGGCGCGCAAGATCGCCGGTTGCGCGCCCTTGACGGCGTCGGCGGGCACCGCCTGGTTGGCGGCCCGCAGCATGGCGAGATGGAGCGGCGTCGGATCGACCAGGCTGGTGACGGCCGGAGCTCCGCCGGCTGCGGGCAGCGCGGCGATCAGCGCGAAGAACGGCTCGTCCCCGACCTGGCCCTGATCGCGCAGCAACGTGGTTGCCAGTGTCACGGCAGCCGCATCGCGCTCCAGCGCGCGGCAGAATGCCAGCGTCTTCAGCCAATACGGCGACGGATCGGCCTGCATGAGCGCCGGCACCTTCGCGCAAGCGCCGCCGAAATCACCGGCAAGCAGCATGGCGTCCACGTTGGCGCGCGACAGCGCCGGGTCGGACACCGGCACCGCGGCGACGCGCAACAGCTCGTTCACCTCGGCAATGCGGCCGCCCGCCATCAAGCGCTCGACGCGCAGTCCGAGCAGGCTGGGCGCGATCGCCTGCCCCGCGGGGACCGCCGTGGTGGTCAGCAACAGACGCCGGGACAGATCCTGCATCGCCGGCGAGAACGTGCCCATCGGCAGGCGCGGCAACAGCATCTCCACGCGTGGCCGCGGCGTGCCACCCCACATCGACGTCCCGAGCCCGCCGGTGCGATCGTCGAGCAGCCCGACCACGGATGGGTCGATCTCGCGCAACTGGCCGACCTCGATGTTCCCGTCGGGCAGTCGCCCCGGCGCAACCGGCTGACGCGGGCCTTGCAGCGGCGTAGGCCGCGCCGGATCGAACGGCGCCACCTCGGCCGGGCCGGGCGGCACGACGAGCGGCTGCGGGCGCTCCTGAGCAAACGCCGGCAACGACAGCGGCAGCGCCAGGGCCAGCGGCAGCGCGGCGGTCGCGCACAAACGGACGAGCAAAGGAGAGTGCATCGGCTTCTGCGCGAGCGTTACTTCGGGAAGCGGTCGGTGGGAATTGTCTGTTCGATGCGCTGCGACGGCGCCGGGATATCCCACATCGCCAGGAACACAGCGCCGGACGCGATCGCAACCAACAGCACCAACAGGAACGCGCCCAACAGGCGCGATCCGGAGCGGCGGTCGGATGGCGTCGGGCGCTGAAGTCGGGTGTTTGCCGTGGGAGCCGTCCTTGCTGCGCGGGGGACCGCGATTCTTATCGTTGCGCCGTCTGCGCCTGAAGGCCGCGGCGGGCCGCAGGCGAGCCGCCGGGCGGCCGAGCCCAGAGGCGCGCCCCACCGCGACGTGTGCTAAGAGGATAGACTAAGGAATATGGCGAAGATGCGACAGTCCTTCGACGCCGGCTTGGCGCTTCAGCGGCTGCCGTTGCACACCCGGCGCGCACCCGAGCAGCAGTGACAATGAACGACCGTGCCGCAGTCCAGCGCACCGTCGTGCTGGTCGGCTTGATGGGCGCCGGCAAGACGAGCATCGGCCGCCGCCTCGCCGCGCGCCTCGGCATGCCGTTCGTCGATGCGGACGCCGAGATCGAGGCCGCCGCCGGCGAGTCGATCTCCGACATATTCGCGCGCCACGGTGAGCAGGCCTTCCGCGATGGCGAGCGCCGCGTCATCGCCCGGCTGTTGGACCGGCCGCAGCACGTGCTGGCAACGGGAGGCGGCGCCTTCCTCGACGCCGAGACGCGGGCGCGCATCAGCGTCGTCGGCACGTCCGTGTGGCTGCGCGCCGCCATCGACACCCTGGTGCGCCGTTTGGAGAAGAGCCGCACGCAGCGGCCGCTGCTCGCGGCGGGCGACCTGCGCGAGCGGGTCACCCAGCTCATGGAAGAGCGCTATCCCATCTATGCCAAGGCGGACATCGTCATCGACACCGGCGAAGGGCCGCACGAGCCTGTCGTGGACGCGATCCTCGCCGCGCTGAAAGACCCGGCAAAGGCGCGGGCCTGAGACGATGAGCGTGTTCGGATCCGTTCGCCTGGGATTGGGCGACCGCGCCTATGACGTGGTCGTCGGCCGTGGGCTATTGGCCGAGGCCGAGCGCCACATCGCGCCGCTTCTTGCACGGCCGCGCGTCGCCGTGGTCACCGACAGCAACGTCGAGCGGCTGCACCTCGAAACCCTGACCCAGGCGTTGGCGCGCGGCGGTATCGCCGCCACTGCCATCGTGCTGCCGGCCGGCGAGGAGACGAAGAGCTTCGCTCACCTCGAGAAGCTCCTCGACAAGCTGCTCGATGCCCGCATCGAGCGCACCGACACCATCCTGGCGCTTGGCGGCGGCGTGGTCGGGGACATCACCGGCTTTGCCGCGGCGACGTTGCGGCGCGGCACGCCGGTCGTCCAGGTCCCGACCACGCTGCTCGCGCAAGTGGACGCGGCGATCGGCGGCAAGACCGGCATCGACACGCGCCACGGCAAGAACCTAATCGGCGCCTTCCATCAGCCGCGGCTGGTGCTGTCCGACGTGGCGACGCTCGACACCCTGCCCCGCCGCGAGCTGCTGGCCGGCTATGCCGAGGTGGTGAAGTACGGCCTGTTGGGCGATGGGCGCTTCTTCGAATGGCTGGAGCAGAACGGGCGCCTGGTGATCACCGGCGACGTCGCCGCACGGAGCTACGCGGTGCTGACCAGCGCCCGCATGAAGGCCGAGATCGTGCAGAGCGACGAGCGCGAATCCGGCGCGCGCGCCTTGCTGAACCTCGGCCACACTTTTGCGCACGCGCTGGAGACGGAGCTCGGCTACGACGGGCGCCTGCTGCACGGCGAGGCCGTGGCATCAGGGCTCGTCCTGGCGTTTGAGCTGTCCCAGCGCCTCGGCTTGGTTGGCGCCGCCGACACGGCCCGGGTGCGGCGCCACCTGGCGCAGATCGGCCTGCCCGCCGGGCTGCCGGCGGCCGCCCCCGCCAAAGGATGGGATCCGCGCGTGCTTCTCGACCACATGCGCCAGGACAAGAAGGTGAAGGGCGGCACCCTGACCTTCATCCTGGTCAAGGCGATCGGCAAAGCGTTCGTGAGCCGCGAGATCGGCGAGTCGGACGTGCTCGGGGTGCTCGACGCCGAGCTCGCCGCATAAGCTTCTCCGCTCCCCATGCGCACTACCATCCTCCTGTCCCTGGTGGCGATCTTCTTCCTGCTCGTCATCAGCGCGTTTTTCTCGGCGTCGGAGACGGCGATGACGACGGCGAGCAAGGCGCGCCTGCATCACCTCGAGCGCAAGGGCAACCCCCGCGCCGCCACCATCGCCAAGCTGAACGCCCGGCGCGAGCGCATGCTCGGCACCGTGCTGATCGGCAACAACCTCGTCAACATCCTCAGCTCGGCGCTGCTCACCAGCGTGCTCATCAGCGCGTTCGGTGATGCCGGCGTCGCCTACGCCACCGCCATCATGACCATCCTGGTGTTGGTGTTCGCGGAGATCCTGCCCAAGACCTACGCGCTGCTGCATGCCGAGCGCGTCGCGCTGGCGGTGGCGCCGCTGCTGCGCATGGTCGTCGCGGTAGTGGGGCCGGTCAGCATCGCCGTGGATGCGCTGGTCGGCTTCATCCTGCGCGTGCTGCGGGTGCGCGCGCCCAAGGGCGCAGCCGTCGCCCACGAGGAGCTGCGCGGCGCCATCGACCTGTATGGCCTGCAGGCGGGTGGCCGCGGCGAGCGGCAGATGCTCGGCGGCATCCTCGACCTCGCCCACGTCGACGTGTCCGAGATCATGGTGCACCGCAAGAACATGTTCGTTCTCGACGCCGGCCTGCCGCCGGCCAAGCTGCTCGAGGGCGTGCTCGAGGGGCAGTACACGCGCGTGCCGCTGTATCGCGACAATCCGGACAACGTCGTCGGCGTGCTGCACGTCAAGGACGTGCTGGCGGCGATCACGTCGCACAAGGAGGACATCGCCACCCTGGACATCGTCAACCTTGCCAAGGAGCCGTGGTTCGTGCCGAGCACGACCAACCTGCGCGAGCAGCTGCAGGCGTTCCGAAGCCGCAAGGCCCACTTTGCCCTGGTCGTGGACGAGTATGGCGCGCTCATGGGACTGGTCACCCTCGAGGACATCCTCGAGGAGATCGTCGGCGACATCTCCGACGAGTTCGACGTCGCCGCGGCCGGCATCCGGCCGCAGGCGGACGGCAGCTACATCGTCGAGGGCGCCACCACCATCCGCGACCTCAACCGCCGCTTCGAGTGGACCCTGCCCGATGACGAGGCGACGACGGTGGCGGGACTGGTGCTGCACGAGGCGCGCACCATCCCCGAGGCGGGGCAGGTGTTCACGTTCCACGGCTATCGCTTCGAGGTACTGCGCCGGCAGCGCAACCAGATCACTCTGCTGCGCATCACGCCGCCCCGGCGGCCCGTACCCGCCGCTGCCTGAGGCATGCTGACCGTCATTTTCCAGGTCATGGCGCCTGTCGCCCTGATCCTGGCGGTGGGCGTCGCCTGGGACCGGCTGCGCCAGCCGTTCGACGCGGGATTCACCAGCGCCGTCGTCTACTATGTCGGCGGGCCGTGCCTCACCTACGCGACGTTGGTGGACTTCGAGCTCACGCCCGGCGTGCAGAGGCTGGCGTTGGCGGCCCTCGCCGCCCTGGCGACGTTCGGGATCGCTGGCGCCATCGCATTGCGCGCGCTGCGGCTTGACGTGCGCAGCTTCTTGAATTCGATCGTCTTCCCGAACCTCGGCAACATGGGCCTGCCCGTCGCCTTCTTCGCCTTCGGCGAGACGGGCCTGGCTCTGGCGGTGGTCGTCTTCACCATCGGCTCGGTCACCCATTCGTCGGTCGGCATCTGGATCGCCTCGGGGCGGCTGGCGCCGACCGAGCTGCTCAAGGCGCCGTTGCTCTATGCGACGCTGGCGGCGGTCGCGGGGCACTGGGGATTGGAAGCGCCGACCTTCGTGCTGCGCGCCACCGAGATCCTCGGCGGTTTCACCATCCCGATCATGCTGCTGTCGCTCGGCGTGTCGCTGTCGCGGCTGCAGATACGCAACACCCGGCGCGCGGCGACGCTGGCCGGACTGCGCCTGGGCATCGGGTTGGCGGGCGGCCTGGCGGTTGCCTGGGCCTTCGACCTCTCGCCTCTGGAGCGCGGCGTCCTGGTGCTCGACGCGGTGATGCCGTCGGCGGTGTTCAACTACCTGCTGGCGGAGAGGTTCAAGACCGCGCCGGAGGACGTGGCGGGAGGCGTCGCGCTGTCGACGTTGGCTTCGTTCGTCGTGCTGCCGCTGGTGCTGGCGTTCGCGCTCTGAAGAACGCGGAAGTAGTTCATGATGAAGACGCGCAGGTTGGACGTGAAGCCGCCGTCCGGCCGGCTGTGCACCACGTGCGTGCACAGCTGATTGAGGTTGGCGTTCTCACGCCGGCCGATCTCGGCCAGCGCGTCCCACATCTCGCGTTCGAGACGGACGCTGGTACGCCGGCCGGCAATGCGCACGTTCCGACTGACCAGAGAACTTGCCACGCATCCCCCGACGCACAGGACCGCTCCCACACTTAGCAGGTTGGTATCACAGATGCGTGTTCGGTGCTATGACGGGTTGCAGGAGCTGAGCTCATGGAGCATGGCCCGCGTGCCTAGCCCGCCTCTCCCGGCGCCAGCGCGCGCAGTGCCAACGCATGCACGCCGCCGGCCAGCTCCTCGGCAAGCGCGCGATGGACGCGGCGATGCCGCTCGGTGCGTGCCACACCCGCGAATGCCGGCGCGACGATCTCGACGCGGAAATGAGTCTCGCCGCCCTCGCGCCAGCCGGCGTGTCCTTCGTGGCGGTGCGATTCATCGATGACCGTCAAAAGGTCGGGCGCGAACGCATCGCGCAGCTTCGCCTCGATGGCGGCGCGCACGCGCCTCGGCGTCGCCGCACCCTTACCCGTCGCGGAGGGTTTGTTGTCTGCCGGCATGCGCGCAAGACTTGGCTTCGCGCGGTGAAGGCGTCAAGCACGTGCCGCGCGACGATGCTACCTTCCCGCTCATGGAGCTTTCCCCCTGGATGGTGCCGGCGGCGATCACTGCCGCGGTCGTGGTCCTGGTCGTCCTGCTGATCGCCGTCCTGGTCGCCACCGCCAAGGTGGCGCGGCTGCGCGACATGTTCATCGAGCTCGGCGCCGCCCAGGAGGTGGTGCACAACACCGTCCGGGAGCGCCTGAACGAGCTGGGATCACGCGTCGGCGAGCGGCTGAACGACCTTGGCACCCGGGTCGGCGAGGGCCTCGGCCGCTCGGAGAAGACCATCGGCGAGATCCGCGAGCGGCTGGCGGTCATCGACGCCGCCCAGAAGAACCTCACCGAGCTTTCCAGCCAGGTCGTCAGCCTGCAGGACATACTGTCGAACAAGCAGGCGCGGGGAGCGTTTGGGGAAGTCCAGCTCAAAGATCTGGTCGAGGCGGTGCTGCCGCCGTCCGCCTACTCGTTCCAGAAGACGCTGGCGAACGGCATGCGCTGCGACTGCATCATCCTGTTGCCGAACCCGCCGGGTCCGATCGCCATCGACGCCAAGTTCCCGCTCGAGAGCTACCAGGCGCTGCGCAACGCCAAGGACGAAGTCGCACGGGTCGAGGCGCAGCGGAACTTCACCCGCGACGTGCGGACCCACATCGCCGACATCGCCGAGAAGTACATCGTCCCCAACGAGACGGCCGAGTCGGCGCTGCTGTTCCTGCCGTCGGAGGCGATCTACGCCGAACTGCACGCGAATTTCCGCAACTGCGTCGAGGAGTCGTTCCGGCGCCGCGTCTACATCGTTTCGCCGTCCACCTTGTGGGCGACCCTGAACACGGTGCGCGCCATCCTGCGCGACGTGCGCATGCGCGAGCAGGCGGCGGGGATCCAGCGCGAGGTGCTGGTGCTGCTGGAAGACATGCAGCGCCTGAACGACCGCATCAACAAGGTCGGCGCCAACTTCGAGACGACCACCAGGAGCTTCGGCGAGGTGCGCACGTCGTTGGACAAGATTCAGCGGCGCGCCGAGAAGATCCGCGAGGTGGATCTCGCGCTCGACGAGACGCAGCCGTCGGCCGTCGAGCAGCGCACGCCGACTCTGTTCCCCCGCCAGTAGTAGCCCACCATCGCCCTCGCCTCTCGCGGCGGCGTCACGGCGATGCCGCCGCTGAGCCGGCATGCTTGAGCGCAACACACGGCTCATGCGGTTCGCCGCTCGGCGCGCATGCAGGACGAAGACGAGGACTCGGACTGGGACGAGGACGAGGACCGCGACGCGGACATGGACGACAAGGAGGAGCAGGAGACCCTGCAGACGCGAGGCCGGCGCCACGGCGGACCGGACGTGGAGCGGCCGGACGACGGCTGGCAGGACGAGCGCGGCCGGCGCGGCGGGCCGGGCCAGAGGCAAGTCGATGCAGGAAGGCGGCTACCGGATCGACGACCAAGAGGAGTCGACGCGCGCGCGCGGGACCGGCCGCCGCCGCGCCGCCGCCAGCACACGTCGCAGCCAGAAGGCCGCCGGCGCCCGCACCAAGAATGCCGCTCCCCGCAGGGCCGGCGCACGGGGCCGCACCGGTGCCAGGAAAGGCACTACCCGCAGCACCACCACCCGCAAGGCTGGCACGAAGAAGCGCGCCGAGGCGGGCATGACGCGGTCCGCGCGCTCCACCAGTGCCAAAGCGAAGCGCAAGGCCATGGCGAGCGGCGCGGCGCGCGGGAAGCGCACCACCGGCGCGACGCGCGGCGGCGGCCGCAAGGCGACGCGTTTGCAGCGCCGATAGCGACGAGACTCGCACTGACATCCCCTCCCTGCCCTCTCCCGTAAGCGGGGGAGGGTTGGAAGGCGGGGAGTCATGAGACGGGATGCCGCGACTTGATGGCCCAGCCCAGCGTGCCGTCGTCGAGGTAGTCGAGCTCGCCGCCCATCGGCATGCCATGGGCGAGCGCCGTGACTTTGACCTCGTTGCCGATGAGGCGATCGGCGATGTAGTGCGCCGTCGTCTGCCCTTCGACGGTGGCGTTGGTGGCGAGGATGACCTCGTGCACCTCGGGAGACCGGGCGCGCGCCAGCAGCGAGGGGATGGCGAGGTCGTCCGGATTGACGCCGTCGAGCGCCGACAGCGTGCCGCCGAGCACGTGATAGCGGCCACGGTAGGCGCCGGCGCGCTCGAGCGCCCACAGGTCGGCGACATCCTCCACCACGCACAGGATCGAGGTGTCGCGGCGCGCATCGCGGCAGATCGCGCACGGGTCGGTCGAGTCGAGGTTGCCGCACACGCCGCAGCGCCGCACGTTGGCGGCCGCGCGCGTGAGCGCCTCGGCCAGCGGCACCAGCAGCGCCTCGCGCTTGCGCATCAGGTGCAGCGCGGCGCGCCGCGCCGAGCGCGGGCCGAGGCCCGGGATGCGGGCGAGGAGCTGCATCAGGCGTTCGAGCTCTCCGCCGCCGGGGCTGGGGGAGTCCATCGACTAAATCGGCAGGCCGAAGCCGGGCGGCAGGGACAGTCCGCCGGTGGCCTTGCCGATCTCGGAATGGACCAGCTCAGCCACCTTGGCGCGCGCGTCGTTGTGTGCGGCGACGACCAGGTCGGAGAGCATCTCGGCGTCGCCCTCGCGGAACAGGCTCGGGTCGACCTTGAGGCGCTTCAGCTCGCTCTTGCCGCTGAGCGTCACCTCGACGAGGCCGCCGCCGGAGGTCCCGGTCGCCTCGAGCGTCGCGATGCGCGCCTGCGCCTCCTCGATGCGGGCCTGGATTTCCTTGGCCTGCTTCATCATCTGACCGAAGTTCTTGAGCATTGGACCTTCCTATGAACTCTCGTCACCGGGCTCGTCGGGGGCCGCGTCCGGCATCGGCGGCGGCGCCTTCTGCACATCGCGCACTTCGCGGATCTTGGCGCCCGGAAAGGCGGCGAGAACCGCCTGCACGGCGGGATCAGTGCGAGCCTCGGCGAGACGCTGCTCGCGCACGGCGGCTTCCTGCTCAGCGAGGGTCGGCTGCCCGGGCTGAGTCGACAGCACCATCGACCACATGCGCCCGGTCCACCCCTGCAGCGTCAGCGCGAGGCGGCTGGGCATATCCTTCTGCGCGCGCGGCGCCATGCGCAGCTCGATGCGGCCGGGCGCGAAGCTGACGATGTGCACGCCCTGGATCAGCTCGGCGCGCAGGCGCGGCTCGCCGCGCTCGCCACACACGCGCACGACGTCGCCGAACGTCTTGATGTCGGGAATGGCCTCGGTCGGCGGCGACGCCAGCGTCGGCCGCGCGGCAAGCGGAACGTCGGGGGCTTTCGCCCGTTGCACCGGCGGGCGGTCGCGCGGCGAGATCTTATCTGCCCCCGGCCGCGCTCCGGCCTCGTCGCGCCTGAGGCGCGCATCTTGATCAAAGTTGGCCCTAGCCCGGGGCCCCGGATCTGACCCGGTTTGCGGTAGCGGACGTGAGGATTCGCGCAGCGGCGCCGGCGGATTGCTCACCGGCGCGACCCGCACCGCGGTGCGGGTCTCGGCGCTCGACTTGGCGGAAAGCTTCTCGACCACCTCGGCCGGGCTCGGCAGATCGGCGACGTAGGCGAGGCGCACCAGCACCATCTCGACCGCGGCCATCGGGTCGGGCGCCTGGCCGGCTTCCTCCAGCCCTTTGAGCAGCATTGACCAGGCGCGCGCCAGCGCCGGCATCGACACCTTGTCGGCGGCGGCGCGGCCGCGCTCCTGCTCCACGGCGGTGCGGGCGTTGCAGTCGGGACTGGTCGGCACCGCCTTGAGACGCGTGAGCCAGTGGACGAGGTCGAGGAGATCCTGCAGCACCAGCACAGGATCGGCGCCGAGGTCGTATTGCGCGCGCAGGTGGCCGAGCGCGCCAGCGACGTCGCCGCCCAGCAACGCATCGAGCAGATCGAAGGTGCGGGAGCGGTCGGCAAGGCCGAGCATTTCCTGCACCAGGGCGGCGGTGATGCCTTCCTGTTGAGCGAGGGCCATCGCTTGGTCGAGCAGCGAGAGGCCGTCGCGCACCGAGCCGTCGGCGGCGCGGCCCAACAACAGGGCGGCGTCCTCGGCGAGCGGCACGCCTTCCTTGGCGGCGATGCTGGACAGATGCGCGGCGAGTAGCGCCGGCTCAACCCGGCGCAGGTCGAAGCGCTGGCAGCGCGACAGGATGGTAAGCGGCAGCTTGCGCGACTCCGTGGTGGCAAACACGAAGGTGACGTGCGGCGGCGGCTCCTCGAGCGTCTTCAGCAGCGCGTTGAACGCCGCCTTCGACAGCATGTGGACCTCGTCGAGGATGTAGACCTTGGTGCGCGCCGAGACCGGCGCGTAGCGAGCGCCCTCGGTGAGGGAGCGGATGTCGTCCACGCCGGTGCGCGAGGCGGCGTCCATTTCCAGCACGTCCACCGAGCGGTCCTCGGCGATGGCGCGGCAGTGCTCGCACGCGCCGCACGGCGCGATGGTGGGGCCGCCCTTGCCGTCCGGCCCCACGCAGTTGAGGGCGCGGGCGATGATGCGGGCGGTCGTCGTCTTGCCGACGCCGCGCACCCCGGTAAGCAGGAAGGCGTGGGCGATGCGGCCGGTTGCGAAGGCGTTGGTGAGGGTGCGCACCAGCACGTCCTGGCCGACGAGCTCGGCGAGCGTCGTCGGCCGGTACTTGCGCGCCAGAACGCGATACGCCTGCTGCTTGGCCTCGGGCATCGGGGTCAGTGTAGAGAGATTCGCCGGCGGCCGGCGGAGAGGCGGGAGACTGGACGAACGACCCGAGGCCGGCTCGTTACGGTTGCTTCCTTCCGGACCTGGCCGGGTTGGCGAGGGCCTCGTCCGCCCGCCAGCCTCCCAGGCGACAATAAGGGGGCGGGGGGGTGGCAGAGTCAACGTGGCGGGGAAACTCGCCCCGGAATCAAAGGCTGCGCCTTGGCCAGGCGGTCCTGTTCGAGGTCAGCCGCGTCCATCCGGCGGAGCGGAACCGGCTCCCATACCGGACTGTCATCGGCTGGCTCGGGTTGCGCATCATCCTCGCCATGCCAGGGAACGCCGCGCTGCATCCAGCCGCAACCCGGAATGAGCTCGGTCTTGCGCATTATCACGCGGCACGCCGGGGCCGGTTTTGTTGCGGCCTCACGGCGGCGCTCTATGCCGCCCACGCGGCTGCCGCGCCCGACTTTCACGTCGGGCGTCCTTCGAGGAGGAGGATGCGCCGCTCGAGCTCGGCGGTTTCGATGGCGCGGCGAAGGGTCTCGATGATCGAGGAGATCGCCTGGCCCTCGGAGGGCGTCATCTCGACGCTCGCCACCATTGCCGTCACCCAGCCGGCGGCGAGGACGGCGTCATTCGCCGTCTCGATATGGGGCAGATCGAACTCGACCGCGCGCTCGCGCCGCAGCGGCACGAGGCGGTCGAGGCACAGCTTCATGGCCGTGACGCTGCCGCTCATGGCCAGCTCCTTGACGCGCTGCACCAGAGCGTTGGCGTCGCTTTGCAAAAGGCTTTGGGCAATCAGGGTCGCCTTGTTGCGGGCGCCTTTAGGCTTGCCGGGATTGCCGCGGGCGAACCTTCCGGTCGCCGGATCGCGTCTCACCGTAATAGCGGCGGAATTACGTGGGGTGTCGTCGGCCGAGGAGTCTTCGTCCAGCGGGGCAAGCGGTTCTTGGTTCATGGGAGGGCCTTTCAAACGAATTGGCTGGTCCTCCCTATACCAGATATCTCATTTCGTATCAATACTTTTCGTGTAGGATCACCTGATGGCCGAAGGTGCGCCCCGCGGCGTGCGCACCTCGAGGCGTCCCAATAGAATGCGCAGGCGATACTCGAGCCCGGCCGGCGGAAAGGTCATCTCGACCTTGTCCGCGAACTGGCCGGCGACGCCCTGCAGCACGATGTTGCCGAAGCCCTGGCGGGTCGGGGGCGCGACTGCCGGTCCACCGTACTCCTGCCAGGTGAACGAGAAGGCGTCCCCGTCGACGTGGCCGGCCACATCGATGCGGCCGGTGTCGTTCGAGAGGGCGCCGTACTTGACGCGTTGGTGATCAGTTCGTGCACGATCATGCCGAGCTGCTGCGCCATCGCCACTGGCATCCGCACCTCGCAGCCGCGGATGCCGACGTGCCCGGCGAACGGCGCAAGCTGGCGGCGCAGCAACTCGGCGAGGGGCGCGCACTGCCAGTCGGTCTCGCCGATCAGCTCGTAGGATTCGGCGAGGGCCTTCAGGCGACCGGTGAAGTCGGCCTTGGCCTGCACGGAGGTCACGGCCGGAAACAGCGTCGTGCTGACGATGGAATGGACGACCGAGAACATGTTCTGGGTGCGGTGCTGCAGCTCGCGCACCAGCACGCGCTGGCTGTCCTCGGCGCGCTTGCGCGCACTGATGTCCACTACCGTCGCCATGACCGCGGTCTCGCCCCGGCTGGCGGCGGGATGGAGACGGACTTGCGGGTGCTCGTCGTCGAGGAAACGCTACACAGAAGCACCATCTGGAATCGATGTTCGCCGAGCTCGGCTGCAAGAGCGCGGGGTGGGCGTGGCGCGTGACCGATGCGTTCAAATTCGCGCAAGGGCATCGCTTCGATATCGCAATTCTGGACATCGGCATCGGCGAGGAGTCGATCGCACCGTTCGCCGAAGAACTCGCGGTGCGGCGCAAGCCGTTCGTCTTCGTCACCGGGATGGGACGGACAGCGGTGCCTGACGGATTGCGAGGCAGGCCGTTCGTGAAGAAGCTGTTCGACGCGGTGGACCTGCGCCGGGCCATGTTGTCGGCGCTGGGCGCCGGCGCGGCTCCACCGACTGGCCGGTAACGCATGTCCCTCGCCACACGCCTGTTCCTGCTGACTCTGCTGGCGGCGCTGCCGATCTTCGCCATCCTGATCGTGCAGGAGGGCCAGCTGCTCGACCACCGCCGCGACGAGATCATTGCGCGCCTTCCTGAGGTCGATGTCGCTCATGGTGTCGCCCCTCGGAGACCACACGGCAATCCCGGCTGCGCCCGGGACGGCAGTGACCAGCGCCGCGCCGGCATCGGCGACGAGGAGGCGCGGCAGCAGTTCGACGAGGTCGCGGCGAAGGTCGCGACGGTCGCGCGCGTGCACCAGCGGCTCTACCGCGACGAAAATGTCGAATCGCTCGCCTTCGGCACGTTCCTCGAGGAGATGTGCAAGGACCTCGTGACGGCGCTGTCGGGCAGCACCCTGGCGCGCGTCCACTGCGAAGCGGAGGCGTGCCGGCTGCCAACCGACGTCGCCATCCCGCTGGCGCCGATCATCAACGAGCTGGTCATCAATGCCGCCAAGTAGGGCACCGCGCCGGGCGGCGGCGACATCCGCGTCGCGCTGAAGAAGGAAGGCGCGGCAGTGATCGCCTCGGTCGACGACGAAGGACCGTTGCCAGAGGGCTTCTGCCTGCGCGGCGGCGGCGGACTCGGCTTGCACCTGATCGCCGGGCTCTTGGACCAGCTGCGCGGCACGCTCGACGTGATCCCGGCGGGCCGGGGCAAGGCGTTCGTCGTTCGGTTGCCCGCCTAGGTCCTGTACCCATAAAAGGGATTCCCTTTAGGGGCCGGCTGTGATTCAAGCTTCCAAACTGTGGGAGCTTGACGATGGCGCGCTTCGATCTCAGCGACGGGGAGTGGGCGTTGATCGCTCCGCTGCTTCCCAACAAGCCGCGCGGAGTGCCGCGTGTC
>VGER01000041.1 GCA_016869235.1 Alphaproteobacteria bacterium
GGGCCCGTATCGATGACTTCGTCGCCAGCTACAACCAGCGCGCCAAGCCGTTCTCCTGGACCGCCGCAAAGGTCCGACAAAGACACCTCGCAACCCGTGTCACTCATTCCTGATTCCGGGTACTAGCGCGCCTGCCAGAGGCTACCCCGCGGCGCATCGATGCGGATCTCGGCACGGCGCTCGCTCGCCACGCCGCCACCCTAAGGCGGGACGGCGGCGGCGGCCATCGCCGCGGCTAGGCGGCGTCGTCGTGACGGCTCTGGCGACCGCTCTCGCGCCGCTCGTCGCGGCGGCGTTCCGTGTGGCCGATGTAGTCGCGGCAGGCCGGGACAGCGTCCTTCCGGCGCGAGAACTGGATATGGAAGACGACGTGGTTGGAGTACCGGAAGGCGGCCTCCGACGCCGCGAGGTAGAACTCCCACATGCGCGCGAAGCGCTCGTCGTACAGGGCCACCGCCTGGGCGCGGTTGGCCAGGAAGCGCCGCCGCCAGGCCTGCAACGTCTCGGCATAGTGGTAGCGCAACACCTCGATGTCGGTGATGTACAGGCCGGCGCGCTCCATCACCGGCACGATCTCCGACAAGGCAGGCGAGTAGCCGCCCGGAAAGATGTACTTGCGGATCCAGGTGTTGGTGTGCGCCGGCCCGTCGGAGCGCCCGATCGTGTGCAGCAGTCCGACGCCGTCCTCCGCCAGCAGCCGGCGGCACGTTGCGAAGAACTGCGGGTAGTGGTTGATGCCGACGTGCTCGAACATGCCGACCGAGACGATGCGGTCGAACTGGCCCTGCACGGCGCGATAATCCTGCAGCCGGAACTGCACGCGCGGCGCGAGGCTCGCTTCCATCGCGCGCTGGGTGGCGACCTTGAGCTGCTCCTCCGACAGCGTCACGCCGGTGACGTCGGCGCCGGCGAGGCGCGCCAGCTCGATCGCCAGGCCACCCCAGCCCGAGCCGATGTCGAGCACCTTGAGGCCCGGGCGGTCGAGCAGGAGCTTGGCGGCGATGTGCAGCTTCTTGTTGCGCTGGGCGGCGTCGAGGGACTCGTCCGGCTCGCGGAAGTACGCGCAGGAGTACTGCATGTCCTGGTCGAGGAACAGGCGGTAGAGGTCGGCCGACAAGTCGTAATGGTGGGCGACGTTGCGCTTGGCGCGGGCGGCCGGGTTGTACTGCTGCAGCCGGCGCACCAGGCGCGCGAGTCGGTGGCTCCAGCGCCGCGTCCAGTGGTCGCCGCTCCGGTGGATGTTCTCGAACAGGAATCCAACCGCGTCGGCGATGTCGCCGTTTTCGACGGTCAGCGATCCGTCCATGTACCCCTCGCCGAAGGCGAGGTCAGGCGCCGCCAACAGGCGCCAGGGCAGCCGGCGGGTGTGGAAGCGCAGCGTCAAGGTGCGGCCGGGCTCGCGGCCGGCGTAACGGTGCACGCCGCCGTCCGCGTCTATCACCGACAGCGAGCCGCGCACCACCACGCGGCGTAGGAAGCCTTCGATCGGAAACAACATGCGACGGTTGCACCCTCGCTCGTCGTAACAACCGAATTCTACGGCGTTGCGCGCGAGCGACAAGCTGTTGTGGCGAAGCCGCGTGGGCGCGGCGGCCGCCATCCTTGCCGCGGCCGCGCCGAGGCGCAGTCGGGTGGATACCCGAGAGCGCCATCCGTCCCGCGCTCGAAGGCCAGCACACAGCAGTCTGTTGTGGTTGCCCGACTTCGGGTGACTACACGTTGCGGCGGCCGCTCCGACGGCTGCACGCGCTGCGTGCCCTGTGCGCGCTTGGACGGGACCTCTCCCTTTCCGGCACGGGGCCGGCACGCCGCGACAAAAAAGAAGGGCGGGGCCTTCCGGTCCCGCCCTTTGCGTCTGCGTCTGGTGGACGAGACTATTCTTCGGCTTCGGCGGTTTCCGCCTTGGCCTTACGCTTCTTGCGCTTGGGGGCCTCGCCTTCGGCCGGCGCGGCTTCCGCCTCGCCCGCCGCCTCGGTGCGCGGACCCGCGCCCTCCTCGAAGAACTGCTCGGCTGCGGCCGTGCCTTCGCCGCCGCCTGCGGTCGTGCCGCTGACATCGACGCCGGCGGCGCGCTGCTTCTCGATCTCGGCTTCCGCCTCCGAGCGCGCCACGATCACCTTCACCGTGGTCGGCACTTCCGGATGCAGGAAGACGCGCACGGTGTGCGTGCCGAGGTTCTTGATCGGACGATTGAGCGACACCTGCGTGCGCGTCACGGTGACACCCAGCGACGACGCCGCTTCGGCGACGTCGCGCGCCGTCACCGAGCCGTACAGCTGGCCGGATTCGGACGCCTGGCGCAGCAGCACGCAGGTCTTGCCATCGAGCGCGCCGGCGTTCGTCTCGGCGGCCGAGCGGCGCGCGGCGTTGACCTTCTCCAGGGCGACGCGCTCCTTCTCGAAGCGCTCGTGGTTGGCCGCCGTGGCGCGCAGCGCCTTCTTCTTCGGCAGCAGGTAGTTGCGGGCGTAGCCGTCCTTCACCCGGACGACCTGGCCCATCTGGCCGAGCTTCTCGACCTTCTCGAGCAGGATGACTTCCATGGCTGTCTCCTTACTCCGAGACGTAGGGCAGCAGAGCCAGGAAGCGCGCCCGCTTGATGGCGATGGCGAGGTCGCGTTGCTTCTTCGCCGACACCACGGTGATGCGCGACGGCACGATCTTGCCGCGCTCGGAGATGTAGCGGCCGAGAAGTCGCACGTCCTTGTAGTCGATCTTGGGCGCATTCGGGCCCGAGAACGGGCACGTCTTCCGGCGTCGGAAGAAGGGACGGCGGCCGCCGCCGCCACCCATGTCGCCTACGCCGACCTTCCCGCTCTTCATGGCTCGACTCCTTCATCGGCGATGGCATCGGGGACCTCGATGTCGGCCCGGCGATCGCCATCGAAATCGCGATCGCGGCCGCCTTCGAAGTCGCGGTCGTAGCCGTCGCGTCCGCCGCGACGCTCGCGGCGGCCGCCACGGCCCTCGTCGCGGCCCTTGTTCTGCAGCATCGCCGAAGGACCTTCCTCGAGCTCGTCCACGCGCACGGTCATGGTGCGCAGCACGTCTTCCGAGAGGCGCATGTTGCGCTCCATCTCGGCGACGGCGGCCGGCGGCGCGTCGATGGTGAACATCACGTAGTGCGCCTTGCGGTTCTTCTTGATGCGGTAGGACAGGTTGCGCAGGCCCCACTGCTCGGTCTTTTGGACCTTGCCGCCTTGCGCGGTCAGAATGTCGGTGAACTGTTGTGCGAGGGCCTCCACCTGCTGGGTGGAGACGTCGGGTCGCACAAGAAAAACGTTCTCGTAGAACGGCAAATTCAGCTCCCTATGGCTGTGTCGGGACCTCCGGCCTCCCCATGAGGGCGGTGTCCACAGCCGGCCCGGGGCGAAGCCCTGGGGGCCGGCAAGGAGTCGCGAAGGCGCGGAATATAGCCAAGAAGCCCGGATTCGCAAGCACTACCGGCGCCGGCTTGCCCGTGGCCTACTCCTGCGGATGAGCCTTCTTGGGCCTGTGCGGCCGCGGCGGCGCGGCGGGCGGCGGCGGCTGCCGCAGGCGCTCGGCTTGCTCGCAGCGATCCGCCATCCGCTCCCATTCGCCTGCCAGCCGCAGGAGACTGCGGCGCGCGACCGCGTCACTGGCGCCATCGGCAATGCCGCGCAGCGCCTCCGCCCGAGCCCGCCAGCGCTTGCCCTTGTCGAAGTCCACCATGCCCGGGCACCACCTGTGCGGCCCCCCCACCGCGAACCAATCCTGCCTGTTACGTACCGTCGCGCGAACCCAGGCGCAACCGGACGCTGTGCGGTTTTGTCACACAAGAATACTTAGGGTTGTGTCATGGCGGGCTGCGCCCGACGCATGGCGTGAGCTCGAAGGTTCATCCACAGCCCTTCCAGTCGCTGCATGCACGCAGTGCGTGCGGCGCCGCCGCGACGGACGCAAGCAGGACCCTGGTGCTTATTGGGGGGCGAAGCCGGGGGGCAGCTGTGCCTCGCGCCACACCGCGCCCGCGGTCTTGGCGTCTGCGAGATTGGCGAAGGTCAGGCGCGCATACGACAGGTCGGCGGCGCTGAGGTCGGCGCCGCGCAGGTTGGCGCGGATGAGGTCCGCGGCCTGTAGATTGGCGCCGGTCAGCTTTGCCTCGACCAAGTCTACGGCAACCATCTCGCACTCGATCAGACGGGCGCCGCTCAGGTTGGCACGGGTCAACACGGCTTCGTGCAGCCACGAGAAGCTCAAGTCGGCGCCGGCGAAGGTGACGTCGTTGAGGCGGGCGTTGCGAAAGTCGACCCCCAGCACCTTGGCGTCGGTGAGATTGGCGCGAATCAGCTGGATGCGCCCCGCCAAGGCCTGGGTGAGGTCGGCGCCCGTCAGCTCGGCGGCATCGAAGCGCGACTCGTACAGCATCGCGCCCCTCAGGTTCGCCCTCGCGAGGCTGGCGCGCTTGACGTCAGCCCGGTTGAGGTTGGCCTTCTCCAAATTGGCGCCGGCCAGATTCGCGCCCGCCAGGATGGCGCCGTGCAGGTTGGCGCCGGCGAGATTCGCGCCGGCCAAGTTGGCGCCGGCCAAGTTCGCGCGCTTGAGATTGGCGCCTCGCAGGTCGCAGCCGGCGCAGTCGCGCGCTTTCAGCGCCAGCAAGTCCTGCTCGGTGGCTGGGCGCGGTGCCGCCGCCAGGGCGGCGGCGCGGCGCGTTGCGTCCGGGATCGCCTGCGTCAGCGTCAGCTCGAAGCGCGTCGTGCTCTCGAACTTGCCCTCGGTGGGCAACAGGTTGTTGAGGTCGATCGCCGTCTGCCCCGGCTTGCGATAATTGTGGATTTCGATCGAAACGCGCGCCGCCGGATCGGCAAGGTCCTTTTCGCAGCGCTGCTTGACGTAGACGCTTTGGTACGGCTGCTCCCCTTCGAGGCGTGGCAGATCTATGCAGCTCCAGCCGCCGTCGCCGTAGCGTGCCATCAAGTAGTTGCCGAAGCTGACGCCGCGCTCACGCGTTTCGACGGGCACGCGCGCATCGGTGACGATGCGGATGCCGCGCAGGAATCCGTCGGGGTCGAACAGCGCCGAAGGAATGATGGGAACCCCGTAGGCCGAGGTGTACTCGTAGACGCGGATCTGCACCTCGGCGTTGTTGGCCTTCGCCCAGTACTCCATCTCGTCGTCGTACTGGAAGTACACTTCCCGCAGCCCGCTGGCCTCGGGCCGGCACTTGCCGTGCTCGCGCCAGTCGACCAGGACCAGCGACGGAGGACCGCCGTTGGTGCCGCACGCGTACTCGATGTAGTCGTCGGTGGGCAGTTCCAGGGCATGGCTGCCCAGCTTCAAGTCCCATACCGACGGTGCGTAAAGGCCGGTTTCCGTGCGCGCCTGCTGTGCCGCCGCGGATAGCGGCAGGAGGAGGGCGGCCGCGGCGAGCATGGCGCGCATCTGCGGATAGTATCGCATTTGGCGGCGTGCCTTAATCTGTCCGGATGCGTGGGAGGTTGCGAATGGGTAGAGCAGGTCTGCTGGCGCTCGGCCTGGTGCTTGCTGCTGGCGGCGCAGTTGCACAAGACGGCGATGTCGCCCTGGGCAAGCAGGTCTGGATGACCCAGGTCAACTGCAAGGAATGCCACGGCACCATGGCGAACGGGGTGCAGGACTTCCCGCTCGCGCCACAGGGCGCCAACCTGCGCACGACCATGCTCAATGCCGAGCAGATGATCGAGCTGGTGCGCTGCGGCAAGCCTGCTTCCGAGATGCCGTATTTCGCGCGCAACGCCTGGAGCGGCACCAATCGCTGCTTCGGCATGACGGCGGCGACTGTGGGGGCGGCCAAGCCACCCGAAGCCGGCACCTTCTTGGCGGACCGCCAGATCAGCGCCCTGGTGGCGATGATCTTCGCCGAGTTCGTCGGCAAGGGCGCGCCCACCTTCGAGGAGTGCGTCGCGTTCACCGGTCAGGAAAGCGCCAAGTGCCGCGAATATCCCCGCCGCGCCAACTAGCGCAAACAAAGGGGGCGGGCTTTTTCAGCCCGCCCCTCAGTCTGCCCCAATGCGTGCTCGTTAGCGCAAGTTCGCCACGCTCGTCGCGTGACAACTGCGGGAGCGGGATCTGGTCTCGCTCCTTGCCTCGTTACAGCGAGAACACGAACAACGAGGCGCCCCAGCCGCGCTCCCCCAGCTCAGGGAAGCCAGCCGGCTGCTGCGCGCCCGCGGCGATGGCGATGAACTGCTTGCCGCCGACGGAGTAGGAGATCGGCGGGGCCTTGATGCCGATGCCGGTCTCGAAACGCCACAGCTCCGCCAGGGTCTCGTCGTTCAGCGCCAGCACGGCGCCGTCGACGGTGGCGGTGAAGATGACGCCGCCGGCCGTCGCCAGGATGCCGGACTGGTTGGCGTACGGCGTCGCCAGGCGCTCGATGACCTTGCCGGTGGTGACGTCGATGGCGGCGGTCAGTCCGTGCAGACCGAAGTCGGCGCGGGTGCCGGGTGCGCGGCGGCCTTTTTCGTCGATGCCGCCGTCAGCCAGCGTTACGGCCGGCACGATCATGTGGCGTTGGCAGCCATCCTCGCCCGCCAGGTAGGCGATGCGCTTCACTGGATTGTAGGCCGGTGGCTGCCAGCGGGTGCCGCCCGGCAGCGCCGGGCAGGCGGTCTTCGGCGCCGTGTCGGCGCGCGCCCAGCGTGTCGCCGGGATGTACGCCTGCAGCTTGAGGCTCGGATTGTGCTCGATCGGTTTGCCGGTCTTCGGATCGATGCCGGCCGTCCACGTCACGAGGTCGACGTATTGCGTGGCGCTGATGAACTGCCCGTTGGTGCGGTCGAGCTGGTAGTAGAAACCGTTGCGGCCGAAGTGCACCACCATCTGGCGCGCCGTGCCACCGAACGGTGCGTCGACCAGCATGTGCACGCCCTGCTCGTCGTAGTCCCACGACTCGTTGGGTGTGTACTGGAAGAACCACTTGATCTTGCCGGTGTCGATGTCGAACGCCATCGCGCTGTTCGAGTAGAGGTTGTCGCCGGGGCGGAACTCCGGGTCGAACATCGGCACGGGCTGCGCGGCGCCCCAAATCGTCAGGCGCTGGCGCGCATCGTAGGAGCCGGTGGTCCAGAAAGCGGCTCCGCCGGTCTTCCAGGCGCCGTGGTCGTCGGCCCACGTATCGTGACCGAACTCACCGGGCGCCGGCACGCTGTAGGTGCGCCACACTTCGTTGCCGCTGAGGGCGTTGATCGCCGCCACCCAGCCGCGGGTGCCGCCGTCGCCGTTGGACTGGCCGACGATGATCTTCCCGTCGGCAGCGAGCGGCGCCGCCGAGAAACTCTCCTTGGAGACGTTGACGCCGGAGCTTTTCGGATGCGGGACGCGGGCGATCTGCTTGTCCCAGACGAACTCGCCGTTGTCACGGTTCACCGCGATGACGCGGCCGTCGAGCAGGTCGGTGTAGACGTTGTTGCCCCAGAACGCCATGCCGCGCTCGGCGCCGGTCAGCTCCTTCGACACGGCGGCGTCGGCCTTCCACATCACGATGCCCTTGGTGCCGGAGCGGACGTCGACCTTGTAGGTCATGCCGTTGCCGGAATCGATGAACAGGAAGCCGTCATCGACCAGCGCATGCTGCTCGAAGTTGGCGGTGTTGCGGCCGCGCAGCCCATCGTTCATGGGCAGGACGAACGCGACGCGCAGCTTGTCGACGTTGCTGCGGTTGATCTGGTTAAGGCGCGAGTAGCGGTGCGAGGAATAGTTCTGGAAGCCGATCAGCCAGTTCTGCGGTTCGGTGTCGGCGTTCTCCAGACGCCCCTGCGTCGCCTCGCGGGCAACGGCGGGTGTCAGGATCGCGACGGCAAGGATGCCGCCCAACACAGTCGACGTGAGCGCACGGTTACGAATGCTCATGTGGCATACCCTCCCCAGGGTTATGCCGGACCGGGCCGATGCCCGATTCGGCTGTGTCTATTAGGAACCCGCGCTTTCGTGCAGTCAATCCGGTGTGGAACGGCCTTATGGGCGCGCTCCTGGCTTGAAGGCGCCGCATCCGCCCAGTATTGAGGGCCACGCCGCGGCAAGATCCGGATCGTGAATGAAACTCGCATTGGTATTCCCCGGTCAGGGCTCGCAGAAGTCCGGCATGGGCAAGGCGCTGGCGGCCGAGTTCGCCGTTGCGCGCCGCGTGTTCGAGGAGGTCGACGATGCGCTGTCGGATCATCTGTCCAAGGTGATCTTCGAGGGCGCCGCCAGCGACCTGGTACGCACCGACATTACGCAGCCGGCGCTGATGGCGGTGAGCATGGCGGTCCTCGCCGTCCTCAAGGACGAAGCGGGACTGGTTCCGGCGCAGCACGCGGCATTGGTCGCCGGCCACAGCCTCGGCGAGTACACGGCCCTTGCCGCCGCCGGCGCGCTCGGTCTCGCCGACGCGGCGCGCACCTTGCGCGCGCGCGGCCGCGCCATGCAGAAGGCCTCTCCCGGCGACGCCGGCGCCATGACGGCGGTGCTCGGCATCGACGACATCGCCAGGATCGACGAGGTCGCCAAGCGTGCCGCGGCGGCGACCGGCCGTGTCTGCGTCGTCGCCAACGACAATGCGCCGGGGCAGGTGGTCCTGTCCGGCAATACCGTCGCCATCGAGCAGGCGGAAGTATTCGCCAAGGAGGCCGGCGCCAAGCGCGCCGTGCGTCTCGAGGTCGCCGCCGCGTTCCATTCGCCACTGATGGCGCCGGCCGCCAAGGAGATGAAGGACGTGCTGGCCGCCATCGCGTTCAAGGCGCCGTCGCCGCCGGTGGTCGCCAACGTCACCGCGGCCGCCGTCCGCGACGCGGCCAAGGTCGCCGACCTGCTGGTGGAGCAGATCACCGGCCGCGTGCGCTGGCGCGAGACGGTCGCCGCCATGGCCAAGGAAGGCGTGGACACGGTGGTCGAGGTCGGCTCGGGCAAGGTGCTGACGGGACTCGTGAAGCGCATCGATCCCGCGCTCGCCACGTTCGCGGTCGAGACCGCCGGCGACATCAAAGCGTTCGCCGAGGCGAGGAAATGATGTTCGCGCTCACCGACAAGAAGGCCTTGGTCACCGGAGCCTCCGGCGGCATCGGCGCGGCAATCGCCAAGGCGCTGCACGCCCAGGGCGCCACCGTCGCCCTGTCCGGCACGCGTCAGGAGGCACTCGACAAGGTCGCGGCCGAGCTCGGCTCGCGCGCCCATGTCGTGCCCTGCAACCTGTCCGACCCGGCGCCCACGGCCGAGTTGGTGTCGCGCGCCGAGGCGGCGCTGGGTGGGCTCGACATTCTTGTCAACAACGCCGGCCTCAATCGCGACGGCCTTGTGCTGCGCATGAAGGACGAGGACTGGCAGGCGGTGATCGACGTCGACCTCACCGCCGCCTTCCGGCTGTCGCGCGCCGCGGTCAAGGTCATGGCCAAGAAGCGCTGGGGCCGCATCGTCAACATCACCTCCATCGTCGGTGTCATGGGCAACCCGGGCCAGGCGAACTATGCCGCCGCCAAGGCGGGCCTCGCCGGCATGACCAAGGCGATCGCCCAGGAGATGGCCTCGCGCAACATCACCGTTAACTGTGTCGCGCCCGGCTTCATCGACACGGCGATGACCAGCGCGCTCAACGAGGAGCAGCGCGCCAAGCTGGCGGCCAAGATCCCCGCCGAGAAGTTCGGCGCGCCGGCCGACGTCGCCGCTGCCGTGGTCTATCTGGCGAGCGAAGAGGCCGCCTACATCACCGGCCAGACGCTCCACGTCAACGGCGGCATGGTGATGATCTGAAGCCGCAGCTAGGGCGCGGGGCGGCCACCCCTTGGCTCTACTTGGCTCCAATCTCCAAAGTGTGGTAGGCAGCGGCTTCGCGGCCCACCAAATTGCCCTCGGGGAGAGTGGCGGGGGATCAGGCCTGGGGCCGCCGGACCAATCTTTAGGAAACGGAATGCCATGGCAGATATCGCCGCGCGCGTGAAAGAGATCGTTGTCGACCACTTGGGCGTGGAGAATGACAAGGTCTCCGAAAGCGCAAGCTTCATCGATGACCTCGGCGCCGACAGTCTGGACACCGTTGAGCTGGTTATGGCGTTCGAGGAGGAGTTCGGGTGCGAGATCCCGGACGAGGCCGCCGAGAAGATCCTGACGATCAAGGACGCGGTCGACTACCTGAACAAGCACACCGCCGCGAGCTGACGCGCGGATGCAAGTCTCGGCGCCCAGGCCCGCACCGTCGGTGTTGCCTGGGTGCTCACGGCGACGGGAAAGCGGCGCCACCCAAGCGCCGCGTTGGTTGTTGCATAGGCCGCCCCCCTCGGGGACAAATAAGCAATGAAGCGCGCAGTCATCACCGGCATGGGGCTGGTCACGCCCCTTGGCCTGGGTCTCGAGCACAATTGGCGGCGCCTGATCGCGGGTCACTCTGGCGCGCGCGCCATCACCGAGTTCCAGACCGACGACCTGCGCTGCAAGATCGCCTGCTTCGTGCCGCGCGGGCAGGGCGAGGGCGAGCTCGATCTCGACAAGTGGATCGAGGGTCCCGATCGCCGCAAGATGGATATCTTCATCCAGTACGGCATCGTCGCCGCGGTCCAGGCCGTCGAGCATTCCGGCTGGAAGCCCGAGACCGACGAGCAGCGCAACCGCACCGGCGTTCTGATCGGCTCCGGCATCGGCGGCCTCTCGACCATCGAGGAGGGGGCTATCACCGTGAAGGAGCGTGGCGCCCGCCGCTTGAGTCCGTTCTTCATCCCCGCGGCGCTGATCAACCTCCTGTCGGGCTGGGTCGCGATCCGCTTCGGCTTCAAGGGCCCGAACCATTCTGTGGTCACGGCCTGCTCCACCGGCGCGCACGCCATCGGCGATGCGGCGCGCATCATCCAGCGCGGCGATGCCGATGTGATGATCGCCGGCGGCGCCGAAGCCGCCATCTGCCGCCTCGGCGTGGCGGGATTCTCGTCGTCGCGGGCGCTGTCGTTCAACTTCAACGAGCAGCCGACCAAGGCCTCGCGCCCCTGGGACAAGGACCGCGACGGCTTCGTCATGGGCGAGGGAGCCGGCGTCGTCGTGGTCGAGGAGCTCGAGCACGCGAGGCGCCGCGGCGCCAAGATCTACGCCGAGGTGAAGGGCTACGGCATGTCCGGTGACGCGTACCACATCACCGCGCCGTCGGAGACCGGTGACGGCGCCGCGCGCGCCATGCAGGCCGCGCTCAAGGACGCGCGCCTCGACCCGGACCAGATCGACTACATCAACGCGCACGGCACCTCGACGCCGCTCGGTGACGAGATCGAGCTCGGCGCGGTCAAGCGCGTGTTCGATCCCTCCGCCTACAAGCTGTCGATGAGCTCGACCAAGTCGGCGATCGGTCACCTGCTCGGCGCCGCCGGCGCCGTCGAGGCGATCTACTCGGTGCTGGCGATGCTCCATCAGACGGCGCCACCGACACTCAATCTCGACAATCCGTCCGAGAGCTGCGACCTCGACCTGGTGCCGCACAAGGCCAAGCAGCGGTCGATCCGCAACGTCCTGTCGAACTCCTTCGGCTTTGGTGGAACCAACGCCACCCTGGTGATGTCGCCGGCCCCGTAGCATGGTCGGCGCGGGACTCAGGCTTGCCAGTCTCGCGTTCAGCCTCGTGCTGGCGCTGGGCCTCGCCGTCCTGGCGGTGGGCGTCTCCGCCATCCGCTCTCCCGGCCCTTCCACCGCCGACACGCTTGTGGTCTTGCCGCGCGGCTCCGGCCTGAACACCATTGCCGCCGTGCTGCACCGGGAACGCGTCGTCGCCCACCCGCAGATGTTCGCGCTGTACGTGCGCCTCACCGGCGACGCCGACGCCTTGCGGGCCGGCGAGTACCGCTTCCCGGCGGGCATCACCGCCGCCGAGGTCGCCAGCCAGCTGGTGGACGGCCGCACCCACAAGCGCCGCCTCACCGTCCCGGAAGGGTTCACCACGGAGCGGGTGCTGAGCCTGGTTGCCGAGGCGCCGGCGCTTGCCGGCGAGGTTCCACGCACCATCGCCCAGGGCGCGCTCCTGCCCGAGACCTACCAATACGAATGGGGCGACACGCGCGCCGGGCTGTTGGCGCGCATGCAGGCCGCCCAGTCGCAGCTGCTCGCCTCGCTGTGGGCGGCGCGCGCTCCCGGGCTGCCACTGCAGACCGTGGAGCAGGCTGTGATTCTCGCCAGCATCGTCG
This sequence comes from Alphaproteobacteria bacterium, assembly GCA_016869235.1. Taxonomy (GTDB): domain Bacteria; phylum Pseudomonadota; class Alphaproteobacteria; order UBA2966; family CAIVPW01; genus CAIVPW01. Next base: position 12,129 of record VGER01000041.1, read on the forward strand.
AGCGCGAGACCGGTGTCGCCTCGGAGCGGGCGCGCGTCGCCGGCGTGTTCCACAATCGCCTGCGCCGCGGCATGCGCCTGCAGTCCGACGCGACGGTCGAGTACGGGCTGAAGCTGCGTGGGCGTCCCGACGGCGTGGCGCTGACGCGCGACGACCTCGAGGCGGACCATCCCTACAACACCTACCGCATCAACGGCCTGCCGCCCGGACCGATCGCCAACCCCGGCCGCGCCGCGCTCGAGGCGGTGCTGCATCCTGCCGACACCAACGAGTTGTATTTCGTCGCCGACGGCAACGGCGGCCACGCGTTCGCGGCCACTATCGACGAGCACAATCGCAACGTCGTGCGCTATCGCGCGACGCGCGTCGTGCCGGAGGCGCGCCCCCTGAGTGACGCCGGGCCGCAGAGGCTCGACTGATGGGCTCCGTCGCCAGCATGACCGGCTATGCCCGTGCGGAAGGCACCCTCAACGGCAGCATGTGGCTGTGGGAGGTGAAGAGCGTCAACGGCCGCGGCCTCGACGTGCGCTGCCGCCTGGGCACCGGGCTCGACCGGTTGGAGCCGGTGGTGCGCGAGCGCAGCGCCGCGGCGCTGTCGCGCGGCAGCCTGTCGGTGTCGCTGCAGACGATGCGCCCCGGCGCCGTCCGCACCGTCACCATCAACGATGAGCTGGTGCGCCGCGTGATGGCCGCCGCCGCCGAGATCTCGGGCGGCATGGGCACGCTGTCACTCGACGCGGTGTTCGCCATCCCGGGCGTCGTCGAGATCGGCGAGCCGGAGCAGTCCGAGGCAGAGCGCGACCAGCTCGATCAGGCGATGGTCAAGGACCTCGACCGCGCGCTGGCGAGCCTCAACGCCGCGCGCCGCACCGAGGGCACGCGCCTCGTCGCCGTGTTGCGCGCACAGCTCGACGAGATCGTTGCGCTGGCCGGCGACGCCAGCCGGTGCGCGGCGGCGCAGCCGGACGCCATTCGCGCCCACGTGCAGGAGCGGGTGTCGGCGCTGATCGGCGAGGGGACGCCGCTGCCGCCTGACCGGCTTGCCCAGGAGGTTGCCATGCTCGCCATCAAGGCGGACGTGCGCGAGGAGCTCGACCGCCTCTCGGCCCACGCCGAGGCGGGGCGCGAGTTGCTCGCCGCCGGCAGCGCCGTCGGCCGCCGCCTCGACTTCCTCGCGCAGGAGTTCGCGCGCGAAGCCAATACGCTGTGCGCCAAGTCCTCCGACGCCGAGCTCACGCGCGTCGGCCTGGCGCTCAAGGCGGTCATCGACCGCTTTCGCGAGCAGGTGCAAAACCTTGAGTGAGCTTGGCGAATGACGGACGTCAAGCGCCGGGGCGTGATGCTGGTGCTGTCGTCGCCGTCGGGCGCCGGCAAGACCACCATCTCGCGCCGGCTGCTGGGCGCCGACCAGGACCTGAAACTGTCCGTGTCGGTGACGACGCGCGCGCCGCGCTCCGGCGAGGTGGACGGCGTCGACTACCATTTCATCGACCGGACGCGCTTCGACAGGCTCGTCGCCGACGGCGCGATGCTCGAGCACGCGGAGGTGTTCGGCCACTGCTACGGCACACCGGCGACCGGCGTCGAGGATCGCCTGGCCGCCGGCAAGGACGTGCTGTTCGACATCGACTGGCAGGGCACGCAGCAGCTCATGCGCACCGCGCGCGCCGACCTCGCGACGATCTTCATCCTGCCGCCGTCGGTGCGTGAGCTCGAGCGCCGCCTGCACATTCGCGCCCAGGATTCCGACGCCGTCGTGCGCCACCGCATGGAAGGAGCGGGGCGCGAGCTCGATCACTGGCAGGAGTACGACTACATCGTCATCAACGACGATCTCGACCGCGCCATCAACGAAGTGCGCTCGATCCTTACCGCCGAGCGCCTGCGCCGCGAGCGCCAGGTCGGCGTCGCCGCCTATGTGGGCGATCTCCGCCGTGGCGGCTGAGCCCCGGCCGGCCCGCTTGTCTCACGTCAGCGCCCCCGCTAGGCTCGCGGTCATGCGCCTTCTTGCCGCCGTCGTCGCGGCCGTCCTATTGCCCGTCGTCGCCGATGCCGCCGAGACCAAGGGCGCCGCCCAGGCGGTCTCCTCCGGTGCCGGCAGCATCGTCATCGGCTCGCTCAGCGTGCCGGTGCTCAGCGCCCGCAAGGTGCGCATGTACGAGTCCGCGGTCGTCGGGCTGAAGGTCGCCAATGCCAACCAGTACCTGAAGCAGGTGTGCGACCTGCGCTTCGAGATCGTGGACGGGTTCCTGACCCACCTGCACAGCAAGCCCTTCTCAACCAGCTCCGAGGTGGACGGGGTGCGCGGGCAGCAGGAGATGCTGGTGCTGGCCAAGCAGGTCGGCGGCGACTTCATCACCGGCCTCGACCTGTCGTGGAGCCGCACGCCGCGGCCGATCGACAACACTGTGTTCGGCAACAACCAGGCGGTGCCCTGCCGCAGTAACTAGCGGCGCAGGTCCTTCGTCAGCGTCACCGGCGTCTCCGCGCCCGACAGGCGGTGGCGGTAGACGGTGAGGTTCTCCATAACGCGCTGCACGTAGTTGCGCGTTTCCTCGATCGGGATCTGCTCGATCCAGTCGACGATGTCGATGGTCGCCACGCGCGGGTCGCCGTATTGGCGGATCCACTGGCGCGCGCGGCCCTCGCCGGCGTTGTAGGCGGCCAGCGCCAGGACGTAGGAGCCGCGAAACGTCACCAACAGGTCGGCGAGGTGCGCAGTGCCGAGGTGCAGGTTGTAGGCGGGGTCCTGGGTCAGCAGGCTCGGCTCGTAATTCACCTTCTGCGCGGTGGCGACGCGGCGCGCCGTCGCCGGCATCAGCTGCATCAGCCCGAGCGCGCCGGCCGACGACCGCGCCATCGGATAGAACTCGCTCTCCTGGCGCACCAGCGCCAGCACCAGCGCCGGCTCGACGTCGGCGAGCCTGGGCGCCGCCGGCAGCATCGGATACGCCGAGGCTGGCAGCTGCACGCCTTCCTGGCCGGCGAGCTTGGCCGTCGCCACGGCGAGATCGGTGCGGCCGACGCGCGCGGCGAGATCGGAGACCAGCGCTCGCTCGCTCGGCGTCGCCGCGTCCTCGGCCATGCGGATGAGGAACGGGCGCAGGCGGTCCTCCTCGCCGATGGCCGCGAGGAACAGCGCCACCTGCACCAGCTCGCGTTGGTAGAACGTGTGCACTTCGTCGCCGGTTGGCAGCGGCTGGGCGGGGAGGGCGATGGTCGGCCGCTCCCGCACGCGCTCGGCGGCGAGCTGTCCGTAGTAGGTCGTCGGATGGCGCGCGGCCCGCTCGTACCAGCCGTCGGCGGTGACGCGCTCGCCCATCTTCTCGGCGGCGCGGCCCAGCCAGTAGGCGGCGCGCGCGATGCTCACCGGCAGGCGCACCTGCGCATGCTGCTTCTGGAAGTGGGCGTACGCGTCCTTCGGCTCTTTGAGGAACTGCAGCGCGATCCATCCCGCCAGCCATTCTGCCTCGGCGATGTCGGCGCGATCGGTCTGCCCGTGCTGCGCGGCTATCCTGTACGCGTCGGTGATGCGGCCGGCCTCGAGCGCGCGCCGCGCCAGCACGACGCGCTCGTCCCACCACGGATCTTCGTGCGCGCTCTGCGCGGGCAGGGGCGCGAGCAGGTCGATGGCGCCCTGGGTGTTGCCGTTGCGCCGGCGCCAACGCACGCGCTCATAGACGAAGCCCGGCTCCTTGGCCTGCTCGCCCACGACCTTGGCGACGGCGGCGTCGACGCCCGGCGCCTGGGTCGCCAGCGCGATGCGCGCCTCGGCGACGGCGCGGCGGTGCAGCGGGATCCTGGATACCAGCTTGCGCGCCTCGTTCGGGCGCCCGAGCCACAGCAGCGCGTCCAGTCGCGCCTCGTGGTCGGCCTGGGTGAATTGGCGCGCCCAGGTCTGCGACAGCATCCGTTCGGCGGCGTGCGGCAGCGCCATCGTCGTCCACGCGCGCTTGGCCCAGTTCGCCGCCTCGCCGGGGCGGCCGTTGGCGTCGAGCGCCTGCGCATAGCGCACCATGCCGGCGCCGGTCCGCGGCGGGTACTTCTCGAACCAGGCGAGCGCCATCTGGTTGGAGCGGGGGCCGAGCGGCTCGGAGGCCAGCGCGTCCTCGGCGTTGCGGCGCAGCGTCTCGGCGAGCGGCCAGTGCGGATTGTCGGCGAGGAACGCGGCGATCTCGCTGAACGTCGCGCCGCTGTCGTGGTCCGCCAGGAACATCCACTGCAGGACCTTGGTTGGCGTCTTGTTCTCGGCCAGCGCCGCCAACTGGAACGCGCGTCCCCATGCGCCGACTGCGGCGGCGAGGAACGCCGTGCGGTAGGTGTTGTCGTCGAGAATGGTGAGCGGCGCATAGCCGGCCGTGCCGGCGGGTCGCGGCGCCACGGCCACGAGGCCCAGCGCTAGTACAGCCAATGACAGCAAACGCACCACGCGCAGCTCCCCCACCCACGCACCCCCGCCAATTCGCGCCACGCCAAGACGCGCCGGTCTCGCCGCCGGTCCGGGTGCTTTGGAAAAGTAGACGGCGGCTGTCGCTTCGAGCAACCGGGAACAGCATCCAAAGTGTGATCAAGTGACTGCAATTGCTTGATCACGGCGCATGAAATGCTATGGTCCGGCCTCATTAACCTTGTTTGAGTGTTGTTGGCGCATCAGCAGCACGCCGCGCATCGAGCGCTCCCGGCATGTTCTCTGGCTCCATCGTCGCCCTGGTCACGCCGTTCAAGAACGGCGGCATCGACGAGAAAGCGTTCCAGGAGCTGGTCGATTGGCAGGTGACCGAGGGGACGCACGGCCTCGTGCCGTGCGGAACCACCGGCGAATCGCCGACCCTCAGCCACGCCGAGCACCACCGCGTCATCGAGCTGTGCATCGAGGCGGCCGACGGGCGCGTGCCGGTCATCGCCGGCACCGGCTCGAACTCCACCGACGAGGCGATCGACCTCACGCGCCACGCCAAGAAGGCGGGCGCCGACGGCGCGTTGCTGGTGACGCCGTACTACAACAAGCCGACCCAGGAGGGCATGTACCAGCACTTCAAGGCGATCCACGACGCCGTGGACCTGCCGCTGGTGCTCTACAACATCCCCGGCCGCTCGGTGGTGAACCTCTCCGCAGAGACCCTCGAGCGCCTCGCCAGACTCAAGAACATCGTCGGCATCAAGGACGCGACCGGCGACATCGCCCGCGTCTCGGCAACGCGCCTCTTGCTTGGCCCGAAGTTCTGCCAGCTGTCGGGCGAGGACGCGACCGCGCTCGGCTTCAATGCCCACGGCGGCCACGGCTGCATCTCGGTGACCGCCAATGTCGCGCCGTCGTTGTGCGCTCGCTTCCAGACCGCCACCCTCACCGGCGACTGGAAAGAGGCGCTCGCCCTGCAGGATCGCCTGATGCCGCTGCACTCGGCGCTGTTCCTGGAAACCTCGCCGGCGCCGGTGAAGTACGCGGTCAGCCTCTTGGGGCGCGGCTCCGCCGAGGTGCGGCTGCCGCTGGTCGGACCGACCGAGGGGACGCGCGAAAAAGTGCGCGCCGCCATGATGGCGGCCGGAGTGCTCAACTAGGTCGTGGACTCATAATGCCTGAGCCAGAGGCGGGTGGCGGCCAGAGCCACGGCTGCCAGGAAGTTGCGGGCGAGCTTGTGGTAGCGGGTGGCGATGCCACGGAAGTGCTTGAGCTTGTTGAAGAAGCGCTCGACGAGGTTGCGTTGACGGTAGATGGCCTTGTCGACGGTGCGCTGGACCTTGCGGGTCCTGTGCGTGGGGATGTGGGCGTGAGCCCCGAGGCCCTCGATGTGGGC
>VGER01000042.1 GCA_016869235.1 Alphaproteobacteria bacterium
CGAGCCCGGCTTCGCGCGCCTTGTCGGCGAATGGGAGACGCGGCTCGCTCCCCTCGCCGAGGCGACCGCGCCGGTGGCGCCGCCGTCGGAGGTGTGGGACCGCATCGCCCACCGCACGGAGTTCCTGCGGCGCGGGCGCGCCTGGGCGCGCACCGTCGCCTGGCATACCCTGCCGCGGCCCGGCTGGCGGCAGGTGCTGGGCGGCGCGGGGGTAGCCTTCGCGCTCGCTCTCCTCCTCTGGCTGACGCCCTTCACGCGCACCCCCACCTGGATCGGCGTCACCGGCGACCCGAACGCGCAGATGGCCTGGGCGATCAACGTCTCCCGCGACGCCGCGGGCAACACGGTGCTGACGGCGCGCCCCGGCAATCCGGACGCAGCCGCCGCGGCGGCGGTGGGCCGCGCCGCGGAGCTGTGGCTGATCGCCGGCGATGCGCCGCCGCGCTCGCTGGGCCTGCTCGACAAGCGGGGATCGCGCTCAGTCTTCCTGCCGCCCCGCCTGCGCGGCACCGTGGCGCTGGCCGTCAGCCTGGAGCCGCCGGGCGGATCACCCACCGGGGCGCCAATCGGCCCTGTGGTCTATCAGGGGAGGCTGCAGGCGATCTGAGGTACGCTGCCCTCGTGGACGCCGCCCCGCTCCGGACCGCCGTCGAGCTGCGCGAAGAGCGCCAGCGGCTCTCCGAGCGCGCCACCGCCCTGCGCATCCTCCTGCTGGAACAAGAGGCCCTGCTCGCGGTGCTGACGCAGGAGTCGGACGACGTTTTGCGCCAATGCCTGGCGGCGCGCGTGCACGTCATGCGCCAGCGTCAGCCGGCCGGCGCGTAGCCCTCAGCCCTTGTCGTAGGGATTGGTGCGCGCGCTCTTGCGCACCGACATGCGGATCGGAACGCCGGGCAACCTGAAGCGGGCGCGCAGGTCGTTGACGGCGTAGCGCACGTAGGAGTCGGCCAGCTCGCCCGGCCGGCTGGCGAACAGCACGAACGTCGGCGGCCGCGCGCTCGATTGCGTTATGTAGCGGATGCGGATGCGCCGGCGGTTGACGACCGGCGGCGGATTGGCGGCGAGGATCCCCTCCAGCCAGCGATTGAGCGGCGCGGTGGGAATGCGCGTGTTCCACAGCTCGTACTGCTTGAGCACCGCCGGCATCAGCTTCGGCACGCCGTGCCCGGTAAGCGCAGAAATCGGCACGACCGGCACTCCCTGCACCTGGGAGAGCGAGTCCTCCAGGCAATCGTGCAGCGCGCGCAGCACTGCCTTGGGGTCGGCGACCGTGTCGATCTTGTTGAGCGCGATGACGACGGCGCGACCCTCGTCGATGGCGAACGCCGCCGCCGACAGGTCGGCGCGGCCCATCGGCTCGGTGGCGTCGAGCACCAGCACGCACACCTCGGACATGCCGATGGCGCGGCGCGAGTCCATGGACGACAATCGTTCGAGGTCGCCTGTGACCTTCTGGGCGCGCCGCATGCCGGCGGTGTCGACGAGCTGGACCGGCTGGCCCTCGTATTCCCATGCGACGGCGATGGCGTCGCGGGTGAGACCGGGCTCGGGTCCGGTGATGACGCGCTGCTCGCCCACCAGGCGGTTCACCAGCGTGGACTTGCCGACGTTCGGCTTGCCGACGATGGCGAGACGCAGCGGACCGTGGGGCGCGGTCTCTTCCCGAGCTTCACCGGCGGCCGCGGGCGACTCATCCGCAGGCGGAAGCGTTGCGTCCTTCTTCCTCCGCCGCCGCTGCTTGGGGTCCTTCTCCGCGTCCGGGTCGTGTGGCACGTGCGGCGCCAGGGCCGCGTGCAGGTCGGCGAGGCCCAATCCGTGCTCGGCGGACATGGCGACGGGCTCGCCCAGCCCAAGGGAGAAGCCTTCGTAGAATCCGGCGTCGGATGCCTTGCCCTCGACCTTGTTGGCGACGAGCACCACCGGCTTACGCGCGGCGCGGACGACGCGGGCGAAGTCCTGATCGGCGGGGGTGACGCCGGCGCGGGCGTCCACGACGAGCAGCGCCACGTCGGCGTCGGCGAGCGCCGCCTCGGTCTGGGCCCAGGCGCGCGCCTCGATGCTGCCCTCGCGGCCGGGCTCGTAACCGGCTGTATCGAAGACGCGGAAGCGCAGCGGCCCGAGCTTGGCCTCGCCTTCGCGGCGGTCGCGCGTGAGGCCCGGCGTCTTGTCCACCAGGGCGGCGCGGCGGCCAACCAGCCGGTTGAACAGCGTGGACTTGCCGACATTGGGCCGGCCGACGATGGCGACGGTGAAAGGTCTTGCGGGCATGAGCGGCGAGTCTTCTTACACCCTCACCCGACCCAAAATTTCTGGGCGCTTTTGGCCCGCGCGCCCCATCCGGAGCGACGCAAGCGGGAGAGGAAGGTGCTAGCGGAGCGCGTACAAGGTGGCGTTGTCGGTGAGGATGTAGAGCGTGCCGTCGGCAACGACCGGCGGGACCGCGACGCCGCCCGACACCCGGAAGGTGCCGAGCACGCTGCCGGTGTACGGCGACAGCGCAACCACTTCGCCCTGGCTGGAGCCGAGGATCAGGCGATCGCCGGCCAGCACAGGACCGTACCAATGCACGGGGTCGCGCCGGCGCCTGGGATCGCCATAGCGCGTCAGGGCGTGCACCCAGTGGATGCCGCCGCCGTCGCGGGCGACCGCCACGACCTCGGCCGAGGTGGTGACGAGGTAGAGGTATTCGCCCGCCACCCAGGGCGTCTGCACGCCGGCGAGGTCCTGCTCCCACACGCGATCGCCGGTAATGATGTCGATGGCGGTCAGCGTGCCGGCGTGGCTGACGGCGAACACCCGGCCGCGGTCGGCGACCGGCAGGCCGGCGATGTCGCTGATGTCGGCGAGCGCCACCAGGCGGCCGGTGCGGGTGAGGGTGTCGGACCAGGTCTCGCGGCCATTGTCGGCGCGCAGCGCGAACAGCTCGCCGGACGTGTAGGGCGCGAGCACGAGGCCGCTGACCACGGCCGGGCTGGCGCCGTTGACGAGGCCGGCGACTTCCTGGATGCCGGTGTGCGACCACACGACTTCGCCGGAATCGACCGCCAGTGCGTGGAGCTTGTTGTGGACGGTAAGCACGAAGGCACGCCCGGCGGTCACGGTCGGCGCGCCGCGCAGCGGCGAGCCGAGCCGCCGCGTCCACATCGATTCGCCGTTGTCGGCGCGCAGGGCCATGACGTCGCCATAGCCGGTGGCGACGTAGAGAACGCCGCTGTCGAGGGCAACGCCGCCGCCGATGGCGCCGCGCTCCTCGCCGCGCGGCACGACCTCGACGCGCCATGCGCGCGCGCCGTCGGTGGCGCGGAAGGCGCTGACCGACCCGGTGGCGTCCATGGCGAACACCAAGCCGTTGCCGACCACCGCCGCGCTGGTGATCTTGCGGTCACGATTGGCTCCAGCGCCGATCCTCTCGGTCCAGCGCGTGGCGATCTGATCGGCCAGAGCCAGGTGGTGCATCGCGTGGGTGGGATGCCCGCCCGCCTGCGGCCAGTCCGGGTTGCGGTACGGCGCCGGCAGGCGGATGTCCATCCGCGCGAGCTCGGGATCTGGCGTGAGCTTCGTTTCCAGCGTGAGCACTGAGAGACGCGCGCCGGGCAGCGGCGGCTCGTCGGCACCGGTAAACAGGTCGCCCAGCCAGGCGCAGCTGCCCAGCGCAAGCAGCGCCGGCAGCGCAGCCGCGAGGCGCGCCGGTGCGCGCGGATGGACGCGGCTACGCGCCAATGGCGGCCAGCATTTCGGTGGCGCGGGCGCGGGCGCCCTGCGGCGTCGCGGGGTCGTCGGCAAGCGCGGTGAGCAACGCCTTGGCCGCCTCGGTGTCGTTCGCCTTCATGGCGGCGAGCGCGAGCAGCTCGCGGGCGGCGAAGCGGTAGGGGTTTTCCTCGAGGTTGAGCCGCGCGGTGCGCCGCTCGATCGTGGCGCGGTCGGCGGTGTCGATCAGAGCCTGCGCGGCGAGCAGCGCGGCGAGATCGCGCAGCGATTTGTCGATGCCGGTGTCGGCGGCGACCTGGTCATAGATGTTCATGGCTGCGCGGCGATCGCCCACCGCGACCAGCGCCGCGGCGCGCTGCAAGCGCGAGAGCGTGACATACCCCCCGCCCGCTTCGCCTTCCAGCGCCTCGAGCAGCGTGATGGCGGCGCCCGGCTGGCCGCGCTGCACGAGCTGTACGGCGGCCATGAAGCGCTCGCCGTTGCGTTCGTTCTTGCCGCGCTGCCAGGCCGTCCAGCCCTGCCAGGCGGCCGTCACGACAACCACGCTGACGGCCGCGCCGATGAGGAAGCGGCCGTATTTCTTCCACAGCTTCTCGTAGTGCTCGGAGCGTAGGTCTTCGTCGACCTCGCGAAAGATGTCCGACACCCGCGGGTGCTCCTATTGGGCCGCGGCGGCGCGATCTTCACGCCACTTGATGGAGCAGCCCATGCTCGGGATCTGCTGCGCCGGACCCTTGCCGCTCTTGGCCACCTGCAGCATCGCCTCGTAGAGCTCGCGGCGGGCGGCCGGCGACGCGGCCTCTTTCTTCGATTCGTCGAGGCGGCCGCGGTACTGCAGCTCGAGGTTGGCATTGAAGCCGAAGAAGTCCGGCGTGCACACGGCTCCGTACTTGTGACCAACCTCCTGGCTGGGATCGACCAGGTAGGGGAACGGAAAGTTCTTCTCGCGGGCCCAGCGCTGCATGTTCTCGTAGGAATCTTCCGGGTACTGCACCGCGTCGTTGACGTTAATGCCGGCGACGCCGATGCCGTGGGACTGGAGGTCGCGGGCGTCGCGGATGATGCGGTCGATCACCGCCTTCACGTACGGGCAGTGATTGCACATGAACACGACGAGGGTGCCGTTCTTGCCCTTCACGTCGGCGAGGCGACAGCGCTTGCCGTCAATGCCGAGGAGGTTGAAGTCCACAGCCTTCCAGCCGAAGTCGCAGATCGGTGCGGTGACGGCCATTGGCAGCCCTGCTAGAAATGCCCGAATTGGGCGGAATGTCTTGTTTCGGTAAGGCTTTCCGGCGGCGGTGGCAAGGCCTCGATTCGGCCTCTTCACGTGCCGTCTAGAAACGCAAAGGCCGCCGAGCCGGAGGCTGGGCGGCCCAACCGTACTTGCGCGGTCGGCTACTGGTTGCTGGCGCGCTTGCGGGCGAGCTTGCGCTGGCGGCGCAACGCCTCTGCAACCTTACGAACGCGCTTCTCGGAGGGCTTCTCGTAGGCCCGGCGCATCTTCATCTCGCGCCATACACCCTCGCGCTGCATCTTCTTCTTGAGGGCTCGAAGGGCCTGATCGACGTTGTTGTCGCGGACGATAACTTGAACCACTAGCGGTCTGACCTCTCCAATCGAATCCTGCGCCCGACGACCCCTTGGGCCGATCAGGTGACGCGCGGAGATAGCAGGTTCGGCGCCCATAGTCCAGGGAGCGGGCGGCCCTGTGCTGGGTGATTTGGGCAGCCCCCGGCTTCCCCCGGCGGCCGACCGGCCGCCGTCGCCGGCCCCGGCCGCGCCTTGGTCAGGCCGGCTTCTTGAGGACCCGCGCCTCGAGGCGGTCGTAGCTCTGGCCCATGCCGTCGGCCATGCCGGACGCCATGGCGACGTTCCCTTCCATGGTCCCGGTGTGGACGATGCGCTTGAGAGCGTCGGCGCGGCGGCGGCCTACCGTTGCCCGGTGTACTGCTTCAGGTAGTTGCGGGAGACGCGGCCGCCGGCAAACGTCCCGAACAAATAGGACGCCAGCACCACCGGCACGCCGACGACGCCGAACAGCCACGCCGGGCGGGCGCTGATGAGGGCGACGATCACCACGCCGCCGATGAGTCCGAACACCCAGCGGGCCACGGCGGCGAAGCTGCCGACGCGCTTGGCGTCGTCGACCGGAATGAGACCGCCGCCGAACTTGGTGGGATCGCCTGCCGGCGCCGCGTGCGCCTTAGCGGCGGGCGCCGCTGCAGGCGCCGTTTTCTCGGCGAGCGGCTTGTCGGGGTGACCACCCTGGGCATGGGCACCCTTGTCCTGGGCTTTTTTTTCGCCGCCCGGCTTGATCATGGCTGACCCCCTGCCTTGGCAGAGTGGCCCAGCAAGCCGGCGCAGGGCGTGGCGTGAGTCACACCTTCCGGTGAGGCCCAGTGCGCCTCTATCTTCGTGGGGGCTACGACACCCCGGGGGACTCATGCCGGCCGCTATCAAACCGATTCCCGACGGCTACACGTCGGTCACACCATGGATCATCGGCGAAGACACCGCCGGCCTGATGGAGTTCCTGAAGGTCGCGTTCGACGCCGAGGAGGAAGGACTCATCAACGGCCCCGACGGCCGCATCAGCCACGCCGAGATGCGCATCGGCAACGCCATGGTGATGATGTTCGACGCGCCCGAGGGGTGGCCACCGACGCCGGGATTCCTGCGCCTCTACGTCGAGGATGTCGAGGCGACGCTGCAACGCGCCGTGCGCGCGGGTGCCGAGGTGGTGACGCGCGTAACGCTGCTCGGCTTCGGCGACAAGGTCGGACGGGTGCGCGACCCGTTCGGTAACGCCTACTGGATCCAGCAGCGCGTCGAGAACGTCAGCGGCGAGGAGATGTTGCGCCGCTGGGACAACCCGAAATGGCAGGACGCGATGGCGTACTTGCAAGGCGCCCTGGCCAAGGCGGTGCGCTAGGCCGGGCTAGACCCGCTTCTTCAGCGTCAGCTCGATCTCGATCTTCATCTTCGGATCGGACAGCGCAGCCTCCATCATGGTGATGGCGGGACGCACGGCGCCGAGGTACTTGCCCATCACCGGCTAGCACGATTCGAAGTCGGCGGCGTTAGGCAGGATGTAGACGCAGCGCACCACGTCGGCGAAGGCGAAGCCGGCCTGGTCGAGCGCCGCCTTGATATTGACGAACGCCTGCTCGCACTGGGCGACGACATTGTCGGAGATCGTGCGCTTGGCGTAGTCGAACCCGGTGGTGCCGGACATCCACATCCAGTCGCCGTCGACCACCGCGCGGCTGTAGCCGATCTTCTGCTCGAACTCGGACCCCGACGAAATCAGTCTGCGTGGCATGCGATCCCCCTTGGGGAGAGCGTTCTAGCAAGCAATCGACGATCTTGCAGCGGCCTGCGTGCTTGTCTATACTGAACCATATGGTTCCGTATACAGCACCCCGCCTCAGTGCCTCGTTCGGCGCCCTTTCGGACCCCACCCGGCGCGGCGTCCTGGAGCATCTCGGGCGCGCCGACGCTTCGATCAGCGAGCTTGCCGACAAGTTCCACATGACCCTGACCGGCATGAAGAAGCACGTCGGCGTGCTGGAGCTGGCGGGCCTCGTCACCACGCAGAAGGTCGGACGCGTTCGCACCTGCAGGCTCCACCCGCGCGGACTAGCCGAAGAGGCGGCGTGGATCGAGAAGCAGCGCCAGCTGTGGGACGCTCGCTTCGATGCACTGAACGATGTTGTCGCGCACCTGCACGGCAAGGAGAAGGCCGATGCACGCAAGAAATAAGGCCACCACCGTGAACAATCCAACCACCGGGGAACGGACGTCGGAGCGCGAGCTGGTGTTTGCGCGCACCATCCACGGGCCCGCGCGTCTCGTCTTCGAGGCGTGGGCCAAGCCCGAGTTGTTCCAGCGGTGGTGGGCACCAAAGTCGATGGGGATGACCATCCCGTCCTGCGAGATCGATGTGCGCGTCGGCGGCGGGTACCGCTTGTTGATGCGCCACGCCGCATTCGAGCAGCCGATGGCGTTCTTCGGCAGGTACCTCGAACTGACACCGAACGCGCGAATTGTCTGGACCAATGACGAAAGCCCGGACGGCCCCGTCAGCACCGTCGCCCTCGAGGAGACCGCCGGCGCGACGCGGGTCGTGCTGCGCGACCTCTATCCGTCGAAGGAGGCGCTCGACGCCGCCATCGCCTCCGGCAGCCCCTGCGGCATCACGGCTGAGACGTTCAACCAGCTGGAGGAACTGGTTGCCGCTCTGCGGTCCAATAGGAAATGTTGATGCGCTCTGCCGCGGCGCGGGCGGCGGCCCGCGCCGTGTCGGTATCCCCGTTCGGATCGAGGGCGAGTGCGACGCCCATGCGGCGACAGGGCCGCGTGGACGGCTTGCCGAATATGCGCACGTCGACGCGGATGCCGGGCACGGACGGACGCAGCGCGTCGTTCAGTCCGGTGACGCGGAAGGTCTCGGCGTTGCGGGCGGCGAGGATGACGGCCGACGCCGACGGTCCGAGCTGGGCGATTGACGGGATCGGCAGCCCGAGGATCGCGCGCGCGTGCAGGTCGAACTCGGTCAGGTTCTGCGAGATGAGCGTCACCATGCCGGTGTCGTGCGGCCGCGGCGACAGCTCGGAGAAGATGACGCTGTCGCCCACGACGAAGAACTCGACGCCGAACAAGCCGTACCCGCCGAGGTTGTCCACCACCTTGCGCGCCATGTCCTGCGCCGACGTGAGCGCCGCCGCCGACATGGCATGGGGTTGCCACGATTCGCGATAGTCGCCGCGCTCCTGGCGGTGGCCGATGGGATCACAGAAGAGCACGCCGTCGCGCGTGCGGATCGTCAGCAGCGTGATCTCGTAGTCGAAGGCAACGAACGCCTCGACGATGACCCGCGTGCGGTCGCCGCGCATGCCGGTAATGGCGTAGTCCCACGCTGCGTCGACCTCCTCGGCCTTGCGCACGGTGCTCTGGCCCTTGCCGGAGGACGACATCACCGGCTTGACGACGCAAGGCAGGCCGACATTGGCGACGGCGGCGCCGAAGCTCTCGCGCGTCTCGGCATACAAGTACCGCGAGGTCGGCAGACCGATGTCCCGTGCCGCAACCTCGCGAATGCGATCGCGGTTCATGGTCATTTGCGTCGCGCGGGCGGAGGGAACGACGTTGAAGCCACGCCCCTCGTACTCCTTCAGCACTTCGGTGCGGATGGCCTCGAGCTCGGGAACGATGAAGTCCGGTTTGTGCTTCTCGATGACGGCGCCCAGCGCCGAACCGTCGAGCATGGAAAAGACTTCCGCTCCGTCGGCCATCTGCATGGCCGGGGCACCGGCGTAGCTGTCGCAGGCGATGATCCGACATCCCAGCCGCTTGGTGGAAATGACGAACTCGCGGCCGAGCTCGCCGGAGCCAAGCAGAAGGATTTTGGCGGTGGGGACCATGTTCATTCCCACTCAATCGTGCCGGGCGGCTTCGAGGTGATGTCGTAGGTGACGCGGTTGATGCCGCGCACCTCGTTTACGATGCGGTTGGCGACGCGGCCCAGGAACTCGTGCGGGAACGGGTAGCTGTCGGCGGTCATGCCGTCGGTGCTGGTGACGGCGCGCAAGGCGCAGGCGTAGTCGTACGAGCGGCCGTCGCCCATGACGCCGACGGTGCGCACGGGCAGCAGCACGGCGAACGCCTGCCAGATGGCGTCATACAGTCCGGCGGCGCGAATCTCTTCCAGGTAGATGGTGTCGGCCTGGCGCAAGAGCGCGAGCTTCTCCGCCGTCACCTCACCCGGAATGCGGATGGCGAGACCGGGCCCGGGGAACGGGTGGCGGCCGACGAAGCTCGCCGGCAGGCCGAGCTCGCGCCCCAACGCCCGCACCTCGTCCTTGAACAGCGCGCGCAACGGCTCCACCAGCTTCAGCCTCATGCGCTCCGGCAGGCCGCCGACGTTGTGGTGCGACTTGATGGTGACCGACGGGCCACCGGCGAACGACACCGACTCGATGACGTCGGGATAGAGCGTGCCCTGGGCGAGGAACTCGGCGCCGCCGACCTTCTTCGCTTCCTCGTCGAACACATCGATGAAGGTGGCGCCGATGATCTTGCGCTTCTTCTCGGGATCGGTGACGCCGGCGAGGCGTCCGAGGAACAGCTGCGACGCGTCGCGGTGCACGAGCGGGATGTTGTAGTGGCTGCGGAACAGCTCGACGACGGTCTCGGCCTCGCCGGCGCGCAGGACGCCGTTGTCCACCAGGATGCAGGTGAGCTGCTCGCCGATCGCCTCGTGCAACAGTACGGCGACCACGGATGAGTCGACGCCGCCCGAAAGGCCGCAAATCACCTTGCCCTTGCCTATGCGCTTGCGCAGGGCGGCGACCTCCTGCTCGCGGAAGGCCGCCATGGTCCAATCGCCGCGGCAGCCGGCCACCTTGTGGGTGAAGTTGCGCAACAGCTGCGCGCCATGCGGGGTATGCGCGACCTCGAGGTGGAACTGCGTGCCGTAGTACTTGCGCGCGTCGTCGGCGATGGCGGCGAAGGGCGCGCCCTCGCTCTCGCCGACAATGCGGAAGCCGGGCGGCAGCTTGGTGGCGCGGTCGCCGTGGCTCATCCACACCTGCTCGCGCGCGCCGGGCTTCCAGACGCCCTCGAACAGCGCGCAATCGTCCTTCACCGTGACATGGGCGCGGCCGAACTCGCGGTGGTGCCCCGCCTCCACCACACCGCCGAGCTGCGCGACCATGGCTTGCTGGCCGTAGCAGATGCCGAGCACCGGCAGGCCGGAGCGGAAGATCTCGTCGGCGACGCGCGGGGATGCTCCTTCGAGGACCGAGGCCGGGCCGCCGGAGAGGATCACGCCCTTGGTCGGCTGAGCGGCGAGCGCCGCGGCCGCGGACTGGAACGGCGCCACGTCGCAGTAGACGCCGCTCTCGCGCACGCGCCGCGCGATCAGCTGCGTGAACTGCGATCCGAAGTCGACGATGAGAATTCGATCACTCATGGGGTTTCTTGGTTTGTGCGCCTCCGGCGCGACGGTCGGACATTCAGCTCTTGCGGTATAAGATGGCGATGAAGAAACCGTCGGTGTTGTTCTCCAGCGGGGTGAGCAGCAGGAGCGGCATCTCGGACGGCGGATCGGGTCCGATCACCTCGCGCCAGCGCGCCGCCACCGATCCGAGACGGAAATTCCGGTGTGCCGCGAGGAACCCGTCCACCTGGTTCTGGTTCTCGGCGCGGAACAGCGAGCAGGTGACATACACCAACGAGCCGCCCGGGCGAACCGCCCCAGCGGCGGAGGCCAGAATGGCCTGCTGCTGGCCGGCGTGGCCGGCGATGGTGGCAGGCGTGGTGCGCCACTTGGCGGCGGGATTGCGGCGCCAGGCGCCGGACCCGCTGCAGGGCGCGTCGACGAGGACGCGGTCGGCGCCTTCGCCGATCGAGCCGAGCACCGTGGCCGCCTCGTGCATCGGACGCGTCTCGATGATGGTGACGCCGGCGCGGGCGATGCGGTGGGACGCCGCCTCCAGACGCGTCTCGGCGACGTCGAAGGCGATCAATCGGCCCTCGTTCTGCATCTGCGCGGCAAGCGCCAGCGTCTTGCCGCCTCCGCCGGCGCACCAGTCGATGACGGTCTCGCCCGGCCGGGCACCGACCAGCAACGCGACAAGCTGCGAGCCTTCGTCCTGTACCTCGACGAGGCCGTCACGAAAGGCGTTCGAGCCGGCGACGTTGGCCCGAGCGTCCAGGCGCAAGCCTACGGGGGACAACGGCGTCGGCTGCGCGGTAATGCCTTCCCGGGCGAGAGCGGCAATGGCAGCGTCGCGGTCCGCCTTCAGCGTGTTGACCCGCAGGTCCGCCGGGGCGCGCTCAGCGAGCGCCGCCGTCTCGGCAGCCGCGTCGTCGCCGAACACCTCGCGCAGGGGCTCGTCCAGCAAGGGCGGATAGTTGCCGAGCGCCCAGTCCGGTGCGCCGTCACCCACCGCGCGCACGGCAGCGACGGCGGCGCGGTCGGTATCGGTCAGCGGTGGCGGCGCGTGCTCGGCGCCGGAAAAGCGATCGGCAAGCGCGGCGTCGTCGAGCCCCTCCTCCGCTACGAGGGAAGCGAGGACGAGCGAGCGGGCACTAGCCTCGCCGACATCCGCGTGGCCGAGCGACCACTCGAGCGCGCCGCGGCGGCGCAGGACCGACCACACGAGGTTCTGGATGTAGGCGCGGTCCTTGGCGCCGGCATAGCGGCGCTGGCGAAACCAGCCGGCGACGACCCGGTCGGCGGGCTCGCGCGGTTGGGACAGAATCTGGTCGAGGAGGCCGATGGCGGATTCGGTCCGCGCCGCGGGCGTCATTATTCCCCGGAGTACATCCCGCCCGGATAGTTGGGCGACTCGCGGGTGATGTGCACGCCGTGCACGTGGCTTTCGCGGCGGCCGGCGCCGGTGATGCGCACGAACTGGCAGTTCTTCTGCATCTCGGCGATGGTGGCGTTGCCGGTGTAGCCCATCGCAGCGCGCAGGCCGCCGACCAGCTGGTGCAGCACCGCGGCGGTGGGGCCCTTGTAAGGCACGCGCGCCTCGACGCCTTCCGGGACCAACTTCAGCGAATCGTTGATCTCGGCCTGGAAATAGCGATCGGCGGAGCCTCGCTGCATGGCGCCGACCGAGCCCATGCCCCGGTAGGACTTGTACGAGCGCCCCTCGTAGAAGAATGTGTCGCCCGGCGCCTCTTCGGTCCCGCCCAACAGCGAGCCGATCATGGCGACGTCGGCACCGGCGGCGATCGCCTTGGCGAGGTCGCCGGAAAAGCGAATGCCGCCGTCGGCGACCATCGGCACGCCCTTCTTGCGGCACACCTCGGCGACGTCCAACACGGCGGTGAGCTGCGGCACGCCTACGCCCGCCACGATGCGCGTGGTGCAGATCGAGCCGGGCCCGATGCCGACCTTGACCGAGTCGGCGCCGTTGTCGATCAGCGCCTGGGCGCCCTCGCCGGTCGCCACGTTGCCGGCCATCACCTGCACGTAATTGGACTTCGACTTGATGCGGTTGACGGTCTTGAGCACCGAGGCGCTGTGCCCATGCGCCGTATCCACCACGATGACGTCGCACCCCGCTTCGATGAGCGCGTCGGCGCGGGCGATGCCGGAGTCGCCGACCGATGTGGCGGCGGCGACGCGCAGTCGGCCCTGCTCGTCCTTGCAGGCGTCCGGATGGGCCTGCGACTTCTCGATGTCCTTCACCGTGATGAGGCCAATGCACCGGTAGTAGTCGTCGACGACCAGGAGCTTCTCGATGCGGTGCTTGTGCAGCAGGCGCTTGGCGTCCTCGCGGCTTACGCCCGCCTTGACCGTGACGAGGTCGTCCTTGGTCATCAGCTCGCGCACCGGCTGCTTGCGGTCGGTGGCGAAGCGGACGTCGCGGTTGGTGAGGATGCCGACCAGCTTGCCGCCCGACTCCACCACGGGGATGCCGGAGATGTGATGCCGCTCCATCATCTTGAGGGCGTCGGCGAGGGTCTTGTCGGGCCCGATGGTGAGCGGGTTGACCACCATGCCGGACTCGAAGCGCTTCACCGCGCGCACCTCTTCGGCCTGGCGCTCGATATCGAGGTTGCGATGAATGACGCCGATGCCGCCGGCCTGCGCCATGGCGATGGCGAGGCGCGCCTCGGTCACCGTGTCCATGGCGGCCGAGATCAGCGGGATGTTGAGCGTGATGGTGCTGGTGAGGCGGGTCTTGGTGTCGGCTTGGGCAGGCAGGATCGAGGAGGCGGCGGGCTTCAGGAGGACGTCGTCGAACGTATAAGCCTCGCGAAACTCCATGGGGCTCCTTTTGTGCGGCACCGTGGCCGAACTACCGGCCCGCCTAGCCGGCCCAACGAATTGGGGGCGGAATATAGGGCGTTCGCCTCCCGAATCCTAGGACTCTGGGAACGGCGGATTCCCGCGCTGCGACGTGCCGTGGCGGCGGGATTAGAATTGCGGTCCGGGCACCGGTCCGGGAAGGAGACCCCATGCGGTCCTCGGACGGCTTCTTCTACGAAGGCGAGGTCTTCTATCCGTTCCAGGACATGCTTTTCAACGCGTTGTTGAGCTTCACCTTCATGTTCCTGGTCGCCTTCATGCTCATCAACCCGACCGACACCGAGAAGAAGACCGATCCCAAGGCCGAGTTTCTCATCACGGCGACCTGGCCCGACAACCATCCTGACGACATCGACCTCTACGTGCAGGATCCGCTGGGCGGCACCGTCTGGTATCACCAGAAGGACGCGGGGCTCATGCACCTCGACCGCGATGACCGCGGCAACTACCGCGACACCATCGCCATGCGCAACGAGGCCGGCGGCACGGACAGGATCCGGAGCCCGATCAACCAGGAGACCGTGACGCTGCGCGGGTTCATTCCCGGCGAGTACATCGTCAACGTCCATCAGTACCTCGCCACTTCGCGCGACGAGCTGGTGCCGGTCTCGGTGACGGTGGAGAAGCTCAACCCGACCGTGTCGATCATCCACTACGCGACGCTGCACATGGTGGGTAAGCGCGAGGAGACGGTGATCCGCTTCACCCTCGACGAGCGCGGCGAGGTCACGGGCACCGGCACCGAGTTCAAGCGACTGGTGCGGCGCTAAGGTCCGAGCCCCGTCCTTGCGTCGTACACCGCCCTAAACCGCTGGCAAGCAACATGTCTCGACGAAAGAAGCGTGAACAACTGGTCATCCAACACCTCGAGAATCTCTCGCGCCGTGCGCTTGAGGAGTATCAGGACGTGATCCGCGAATTTGTCCGCCGCCGCCACGGCATTTATGCGCTCTATCGGAAGGACCGCCTCTACTATGTTGGGCTCGCCAGTAACTTGGGCGGCAGATTGAAGGCTCACTTGCGTGACCGACATGGCGACGCCTGGGATCGTTTCAGCGTTTACCTCACTGTCAACACGGCTCATATGCGCGAGCTTGAGGCACTAATCCTTAGAACCATCAAAGCTTCTGGAAATAGGCAGAAAGGCAAGTTCCTCCGTTCGGAGGACCTGAAGCGCGCATTCAGACGCAAGGTAACTGAGAAGATTAAGCGGGTCGTAGATGAGATGGTTGGGCGTTTGCGCGTATCGTCGAATGACGGTGAACGTCGCGACGGCGGGGCACCTCAAAGGCTAGCTCGGCATGCACCAGCGCCGCTGAGAGCAACCTACAAGGGCAGAGAGTTTCGGGCGCGTCTACGAAGGGATGGCTCGATTCGCTGGAATGGGGACGTCTTCGAGAGCCCTTCAGCGGCGGCCATGGCAGTTGTCCGGCGACGCGGTGTGAACGGCTGGTGGTTTTGGACCATCGAGCGCAGCCCAGGCCTCTGGGTGCGTCTGAGGGAACTTAAGCGCTAAGCTAGCCGCGGAAGTCGGTGGCGACGGCGTAAATCTCGGCCGAGTCCTGGCGGCTCGCCTTGGGCTTGAAGGTGCGCACGCTTTCGAAGCGTTCCTTCAGCGCGGCAACGAACGCGGTCTCCTGGCCGCTGCGCATGACCTTGGCGACGAATGCGCCCCCGGGGCGCAGCACCAACTCGGCAATCGCCAGCGCCGACTCGGCGAGCGTAGCGGCGCGAAGGGCGTCCACCGTGCGGTTGCCGCTCGCCGCCGGCGCCATGTCGCTGAGCACCAGATCGACGAGATCGCCCAGCCGCGCCGGCAGCGCGCCGATGACCGCATTCTCGGAGAGATCGAGCGCCAGCACGGTGGCGCCGGCGATGGGATCCATCGGCGCGACGTCGACGGCGAATACCGCGCCGCGCTCCGGCGCCGGCCGCACGCGCTCCACGGCAACCTGGGTCCAGCCGCCCGGCGCGGCGCCGAGATCGAGCACGCGCTTGCCGGGACCGAGCAAGCGGAACTTGTCGTCGATCTCGGCGAGCTTGAACGCGGCGCGGGAGCGGTAGCCCTGCGCCTTGGCGTCGGCGACGAATGGGTCCTTGTGCTGGCGCGCCAGCCAGCGCTGCGAGGAAATCGAGCGGCCAGCTTTCGGTTTGGGCGCGCGCACATCGCCGGCGCTGCGAGAACGACCTTTGCTGCCGCGGCGCGCCTTGTCGCGGCCTGGGCCTTTCCCGACCACCGCCGTCAGGCGCGCGCGGCGCCCACGACGGCGTGGTTGCTTATGAGCGAGCGCAAGATGCCTTCGCGGAGGCCGTGAGCGGCCACGCGCACGCCACCCGACGGCCACGTGCGCAGGATCGCCTCGAGCGCGGCGCAACCGGGCAGCACGAGATCGGCGCGACCGCGGCGAATGCACGGATGCGCCATGCGCTCGGCGTGCGTCATGTTGGCCAGGTGGCGCGAGACACTGAGGAGATCCTTGGTGGATACGAAGGTGCCATTGACCAGCGAGCGGTCGTAGCGCGGCAGGTCGGCAAGGACCGCGGCGAGCGTCGTGACCGTGCCGGAAATGCCGACCATGCGGGCGCCCCTCTCCTCGAAGTAGCAGCGCAGCTGCTGCTTGGCCTCGAACGCGACCAGGCGCTCCTGCACGTCCCGCACCATGCGCTCATAGGCGGCGGCATCGGGTTCCCGCCCGCCATGCGCCTCGGCCAACGTGACGACGCCGCAGGGGAGCGACGTCCACGCCAGCATGCGCGGCTCCTCGCCGGCGACGAGGCGCGCCCAGATCAGCTCGGTGGACCCGCCGCCGATGTCGAACACCAGCGTGAACTCCGACGCCGAATCGAGCATCGGCGCGCACCCTGAGAGCGCCAAGCGCGCTTCCTCCTCGGGCGGAATGACGTCGAGGCGCAAGCCGGTCTCTGCCTCCACGCGGCGCAGGAACTCGACGCCGTTCCGCGCGCGCCGGCACGCCTCGGTGGCGACATGGCGCTCGCGGGTGACGTTGTTGCGGCGCATCTTCTGGGCGCACACCGACAGCGCAGCAACCGTGCGGTCCATGGCCGCCTCGGACAGCGCGCCCGTTTCGGCGACGCCGGCGCCGAGACGCACGATACGGGAATAGGAGTCCACGACCCGGAAGCCGTCGCCGGCCGGCCGTGCAATCAGGAGGCGGCAGTTATTGGTGCCAAGGTCGACCGCGGCGTACGTCTCTTCGGGACGTACGGTGCCATCGACCTCGTCGCGCGCGTTGCGCAAAGCGCCCTGGCTCGATCGCCCGCTCGCGGCCTGGCCCAAGCCTCCGTTAGGTGAACGCACCGTACTCATCCCTCGCGCTGCGGCGGAACTTTGCCGGCGCGTTTGTGGCCACTGTAACAGGTTCGGCGAGGCAGTCGAGCGAGGGCCAGAAAACCAACGGCGCCGCGGCTTTGACGCGCCCGTGGACGCGGCCGGCCGCGTTGACATCGCCGGATGTGCCTCCTACTTTGCCCGCCATCCGCGCTGTCCCTGCTGGGGGATAGTTTAACGGTAGAACTACCGGCTCTGGACCGGTCAGTCTTGGTTCGAATCCAGGTCCCCCAGCCAACTTGCATGATCCGGCCGGTTGACCATCAGGTCGAACGGCGAACGCAAGGAAACCTGCAGCTCTCGGCCCTTCAGGGCGAAGTTCGAAA
>VGER01000043.1 GCA_016869235.1 Alphaproteobacteria bacterium
GGCTCGCCCGGCCTGTGGGCGGGGCTCGCCTGCCTCGGCGTGGCGCTGCTCGCGGCGCTGCTCTCGCTGGTGTGGACGCCGTATCCTGCCGACGCCCTCGACCTGCCCAACCGGCTTGCCGGTCCGTCCGCCGCGCATTGGCTCGGCACCGATCCGTTCGGCCGCGACGTCGCCTCGCGCCTGCTAGAGGGCGCGGGCAACGCCCTGTGGATCGGCGCGCTGGCCGTGGCGATCGGCGTCGTCGTCGGCGGCGCGCTCGGCCTGCTCGCCGCCGCCGCGGGCCGCTGGCTCGACGAGTCCATCTCGCGCGCCGCCGACCTGTTGTTCGCGTTCCCCGCGGTGCTGTCGGCGATCCTGCTGGCGGTGTGGCTGGGACCGGGCGCCTTCACGGCGACGCTCGCCATCGGCATCTTCAACGTGCCGGTGTTCGCGCGCCTGGTGCGCAGCGCCGCCGGCGTGGTGTGGCAGACCGAGTTCGCCCGCGCCGCCGAGGCGCTCGGCAAGGAGCGCTGGCGCATCACCTTGGACCACGTGCTGCCGAACGTCGCCGGGCTGGTGCTGGTGCAGGCATCGGCGAGCTTCGCCATCGCCATCCTCGCCGAGGCCGCGCTCTCCTACCTCGGCCTCGGCACCCAGGCGCCGCACGCGAGCTGGGGCCGCATGCTGTTCGAGGCGCGCACGTACCTCGACCAGGCGCCGACGCTGGCGATTTTCCCCGGCCTCGCCATCGCCCTGGTCGTGTTCGGCGCCAACCTGGTCGGCGACGCGCTCCGCGACGCGCTCGATCCGCGCGCGAACCCTTAACAAAACTAACAGCCCGGTTTGCCGGGCGCGGGCGCCGGGCACGCCTTTTCAGGCGCGCGGGGCGGTGGCATCATTGTTCGGTAACGAACGCGTGCGCGGCGACAAGTGGGAGGCGCCAAAATCATGGCGGAGGTCGTCAGTATCGAGGAATACCGCCCCGCTCGGGGGCTCGCAGGGACCCGGGTGGGGAGGCACAAGGTGACGGTGTTCAACCGCAACGAGTTGGACCTCATCCTGCAAGTGTATGGACGCAACGTCGTCGCCGGCCGCTGGCGCGATTACGCGCTCGACTTCGCCCCGAGCTACGCCTCGTTCGCCGTCGTGCGCGGCGGCGCCCAGGAAGGGCCGACGTATCAGATCCTCAAGTGGAGCGGCAAAGGCTCGGCACCCTACGCGGTGCTCGGCGGCGACGGCCAGGTGCTGCGCCGCGGCGCCGACCTGCGCGCGGTGCTGAAGGTGTTCGACGGCGCGCCGCGCGTACTCTAGCCGCGCTGCAAACAAGAGCCCGGCGGTTTCCCGCCGGGTTCTTCTCGTTTGCGCGGCTAGTGCTGCGCGAGCGTACGCCCCACGGCGGCGTCGAGGAACTCGATGACCGTCGCTTTCATCTCGGCGTCGTGGCCGATCCACACATGGCCGCCGCTCGGATATCCGACAAAGCGCGCGTCGCGGATGTGCTCGGCGACGTAGCGTCCGATCTCGTAGGTGCCGAACAGGTCGTCGGCGGCGCTGATCACCAGCGTCGGCGCCGTGATGCGCTCGTATTCATACGGGCGCGGGTGGCTGGTGACGAACGCGTCGTTCACCAACCCTTGGCGGCGCGGCCTGACAGGGAGGATGCTCTGCAGCAACGTTTTAGCGCGCGCCCGCTCCGCCGGCGCCGTGCACAAGCAGGGCCGTGCGGTCTCCGTTGCCGACCGAGGCGTATTCGATCCGCCCGCAGGCGGTCTCGGCCACCTGGCTGCCCGTTGCGACGGCACGATACGCAATCGCCAGGTCGCGCTGGTACTAGGCGCTGACGGCGAACACGACGACTGCGGCGGCGGCGATCAGTAGAAGCTTGGACCGGTTGGTCATGGACGCCATTCAACACGGTCACGGCCGCCCGCGACATTCGCTTGGTTTCGTAGGCACTAATACGCACCTCGAAAGCAAAAGAGCCCGGCGGATTCCCGCCGGGCTCTTTGCGTTTGCGTGTGCTTTGCCGTCTAGCGGCGATCGCCGAACAGACGCAACAGCATGATGAACAGGTTCAGGAAGTCGAGGTACAGGTTGAGCGCGCCGTACACCGCCTTCTTGTTGGCCACGTCGCTCTCGTCGCCTTCCGCGTACCACTCGCGCACCATCTGCGTGTCGTGGGCGGTGAGGCCGGCGAACACCAGCACGCCGATCACCGAGATGGCGAACTGCAACCCGCTCGACTGCAGGAACAGGTTGACCAGCGAGGCGATGACGATGCCGATCACGCCCATCAGCAGGAACGTGCCGAACGGGGCGAGGTTGCGCTTGGTGGTGTAGCCGTACAGGCTGAGCGCGCCGAACGCCGCCGCCGAGATGAAGAACACGCGGGCGATCGACTCGCCGGTGTACATGATGGCGAGCGGCGCCAGCGAGATGCCCATCGTCACGGCGAAGCCCCAGAACAGGAGCTGCACCGTCGCCGCGCTGAACCGGCGGATGCCGAAGCTCAGCGGCAGCACGAAGGCGAACGGCAACAGCGCGAACAACAGGCCGGCCTGGGCGATCGACGCCAGGAGCGCCTCGTTCTGCGCGATGGCGAACGCAATGCCGCCGGACAACGCGAGGCCCGCGGCCATGTAGTTGTAGACGCGCAGCATGTAGGAGCGCAGGCCCTCGTCGATGGCGACGGGAGCGGCAACGCCCAACCTGCCGTACTCGAGCCGGGGTTCGGTCATGGGTCGAAAACTCCTTGCGATGCCCCGGGAAACCGCCGGGACGCGTGCACCCCATATGGCCCGAAAACCCCGGGTTTTCAAGCCGGGCTGACGCCGCAGGCGCTTGCGGGGCAGCCGGCTCGGCAGGGAGAGGAACGTGGCGGAGCCGGTTGCGTGGGAGTCTCCACGAACCACCGGCCGCGCCACGCACCTACGGGAGGTAGGTACGTCCGGCGCGGCGCAAAGGGAGTTCCGCCGGCCGGAGGGCGAGTCACGGGGCAAGCACGCGCCATCGCGCCCATCACTTTACGCTCCTCTCCCCCCACTGCAAGCAGAAGCGTGAGTCGCCGGTTGCTAGTCCGTCACAGGGAGTGTGAAAGCCTTTCCAAGCTGGCTTCCGAGCGTTGCCATTTCGCACCTGCACGTGCGCTAAAAGCACTCCGGGATCAGGCGGTGCGCAGAACCGGCGCGGGGCGCTGGCTCAGCACCGTCCAGGTGCCGGCCAGGCCGAGCAGCACGACCAGGACCAGGCCGCCGGCGCCTGCCTGCGCCACCGGCACGAAGGCGAAGGCGAACTCCATCTCCATCAAGAACGTCACCGTGCTCCAGGCGGCGAGGGTGCCGGCCGCTGCCGCCAGCACCACGGTCAGCGCGCCGAGGATGGCGTACTCCAGCAGCGTCGCGCGCAGCACGTCGGCGCGCGTCGCACCCAGCACCTTGAGGATCACCGAATCGTACAGGCGCTGGCGCCGGCCCGCCGCCACCGCGCCGGCCAGCACCAGCACGCCCGCCGCGATGGTGAGCAGGGAGACGCCGCGCACCGCCGTGCCGATCTGGGTGATGAGGCCGGTGACGCGCTCGATCAGGTCCTTGACCCGGATGATGGTGACGCTCGGCAGCGCGGCGCTGACCGCCGCGAACACCGGCGTTTCCTGTGCGGGCGCCACCACGGCGCTGGCGACGTGGGTCTGCGGCGCGCGCTCGAGCGTGCCGGGCGCGAAGATGACCGTGAAGTTCAGGCCCATGCCTTCCCAGTCGACGCGGCGCAAGTTGGCGACAGACGCGGCGATCTCGCGGCCGAGGATGGTGAACGCAACCGAGTCCCCCATCTTGATGCCGAGCTCCCGCGCGACTTCGGCATCGAGCGAGATCAGCGGCGCTCCCGCGTAATCCGCCGGCCACCACTGCCCGCCGATCACCACCGCGTCGTCGGGCTGCGCCGCGGCGTAGGTGAGCGTCAGCTCCTGGCGCAGCCACCAATGGCCTCCGGTGCGCTGGCGCATCTCCTCGTTGGAGACGCCGCCGACGCTGGCGACGCGGCCGCGCAGGGTCGGCACGCGCTCGCTGCTTTCGACCCCCGGCGTCGCGCGCAGCAGCGCGTCGAACGCCTCCGCCTGGTCGGCCTGGATGTCGAGGAAGAAGAACGCCGGCACCTTGTCGGGAACCTCGTTCCGCACCTCGCGCGTGATGTTGGCGTCGAGCAGTGCCACCGCCACCAGCACCGAGAGTCCGGCGCCGAGCGACAGCATGACGTTGGCGGTGGGGGCGCCGGGACGCGTCAGCGCCGCGACGGCGAGGCGCGTCATGGTGTTGCGCGGCCGCGGCAGCGCGCGCAGGACGCGCACTACGGCGAGCGCCGCCAGGCGGAATCCGAGCAGCACGCCGAGCGCGCCGGCGATGAACCACGCCGCGAACATCGGGTTGCCGGCGCCGAAGATCGCCATGACGATCAGGATCGCGCCCGCACCGACCATCAGTGCCAGGTCGGGAGTGCGCGGCAGCCGCCGCGTCGGCGCGACGATGGCGCGGAACAGTCCCGCCGCCGGGATCTCGCGCGCGCGGCTCAGCGGCCACAGCGCGAACAGCGCCGTGGTCAGCGCGCCGTACAGCGCCGAGACGGCAAGCGCGCCGGGATGGATGGCAAACTCGAGCGGTACCGGCACCGCGTCGCCGATCAGCGGTGGCGCCAGCAGAGGCGCCATCGCGCCGACCGCCAGCCCGATGGCGATGCCGATCGCCGCCAGCGCGCCGACCTGCCAGAAATAGACGCGGAAGATGAGTCCGCCGTCGGCGCCGAGGCACTTCAGGGTCGCGATTGTCTCGGTGCGGCTGTGGATGTAGTTCTGCACCGCGTTGGCGACGCCGACGCCGCCCAGCACCAGGACCGTCAGCCCCACCAGGATCAGGAACGCGCCGAAGCGGTCGACGAAACGCTGCACCTGCGGCTGCGCGGCGGTGTAGTTGCGCAGCCGCCACGGCGCGTCGGGAAACGCGGCGCGCAACGCCGTCTGCCACGCCTGCACGTCGGCGCCGGCGGCGAGGCGCATGCGGTACTCGTAGCTCAGCAGGCTGCCGAGCACGACCAGGCCGGTGGCGGCAAGGTCGCGGTCGGCGATCATCAGCCGCGGCCCCAGCGAGAACGGACCCGCCGTGCGGTCCGGCTCCTCGAGGATGACGGCGCGCAGGGTGAAGCTCGCCTCGCCCACCGTGATGCGGTCGCCGACGCGCGCGCCGGTGCGCTCGAACAGCTCGCGCTCGGCCACCGCGCCGCCGCCGCCGTCCTTGGCGGCCAGCGCCTCCTGCAGGTCGAGCGGCGGGTCGAGCTTCACTGTCCCGTACAGCGGGTACGCCGCGTCCACTGCCTTCAGCTCGACCAATGCCGGCAGGGTCGCGCTCGCTGGCCGCGCCATGGCGCGCAGGCCGCGCACCGCGCTGACCTCGATCGCCTGGGCGTGGAAGTAGGCGATCTGCTCCGGGCTCGCCGGCACGTTGTTGATGTCCACCTCGACGTCGCCGCCCAACAGGGCGCGGGCGTTGGCGCGCAAGCCGTCCACTAGCGACGCCGACAGCGATCCCACCGCGGCGATGATGCTGACCCCCAGCACCAGCACAGCGACGAACACGCGGAAGCTCTTGAGGCCGCCGCGCAGCTCGCGCAGTGCGAGACGCAGCGACAGTGGCGCGACGCTTCGGGGCGCCGGCGTCATGCGTTGGCGGCGAGCGCCGGAGGAATCGCCAGGCGGCCGTCTTCCATGCGCAGATGCCGGCGGCAGCGGCGCGCCACACCGGTGTCGTGGGTGATCAGCACCAGCGTGCAGCCGATGCGCGCCTGGGTGGTGAACATCAGGTCGACGATCGCGGCGCCGGTGGTGGAATCCAGGTTCCCGGTCGGCTCGTCGGCAAGCACCAGGGCAGGCTCGTTGGCGAACGCGCGTGCCACGGCGACGCGCTGCTGCTCGCCGCCTGAAAGCTGCGCCGGATAATGCGTGAAGCGGTGGCCCAAGCCTGCCGCGCGCAAAGCCGCCTCGGCGCGCGCGAAGGCGTCGCCGCGGCCGGCCAGCTCCAGCGGCACGGCGACGTTCTCCAGCGCCGTCATGGTCGGGATGAGGTGGAACGACTGGAACACGATGCCGACATGGCGGCGGCGGAACAAGGCGAGCGCGTCCTCGTCCATGGTGCCGAGGTCGTGGCCGGCGACTTCGATGCGTCCCTTGCTGGGCCGCTCGAGCCCGGCGATCACCGCCATCAGCGTCGATTTACCCGAGCCCGAGGCGCCGGTCACCGCCACCGTGTCGCCGGCGGCGATGTCGAGGTCCACGCCGCGCAGGATGTTGACCGCTCCGGCACTGCTCTCCAGAGTGAGCTCGACGCCCTGCAAGCGGACCAGGGCCAAGGGGGCGCCAAGACTCGCGGCGGGATCAGCCATGACGGGACGGCTCCAGGTGGGGTCTCACACATATAAGCATCGCCCGCGCTCCCGCAATCGTCGCCATGCTCTGGCGCGGGTCCTCCTCGTGCTCGCCCTGGTCACGATTCCGTGGCGCGTCGCGCTGGCGCAAGGCGCGGCGGGAATCACCATCCTCGCCTTCGGTGACAGCCTCACCGCCGGCCTTGGCGTCGAGACGGAGCAGTCGTTCCCCGCCCGCCTCGAGCGCGCCTTGCGCGGCGCCGGTGTCGATGCGCGCGTCATCAACGCCGGTGTGTCGGGCGACACCACGTCGGGCGGCCTTGCGCGTCTCGATTGGACGCTCGCCGAGAGTCCCGCGCTGGTGATCCTCGAGCTAGGCGCCAACGACGCGCTGCGCGGCATCCCGCCCGCGGTCACCGAGGCCAACCTCGACCGCATGCTGGCGCAGCTCGGCGCCAAGCGCATCCCGGTGCTGCTCGCCGGCATGCTGGCGCCGCCGAACCTCGGCGCGGAGTACGGCGCGGCGTTCAACGCCATCTATCCGCGCCTGGCGCAAAAGCACGGCGTGCCGCTATACCCCTTCTTCCTCGAAGGGCTGGCGGCGCAGCCGGCGCTGCTGCAGAACGACGGCATGCACCCCAACGCCCGGGGCGTCGAGGTCATCGTCGCCGGTATCCTGCCCCACGTGCGGGCGGCCCTGGGCGGCGCCTCCCCCCGCTGATCCCACGGATTCCCAGGCTTAGCCGCGCTTGATTCGCGGGCTCGGGTCAAAGCATCATTCCGGCATGCTCCACGCCGGCCTCGCCCTGGTCCTCGTGCTGCTCAGCGCCCCGTCGCTGGGGCAGCAGGCAGGGGTGCCTCCTCTGAAGGCGCCGCTGCATGCGTGCGACTCGCTCGCCGGCAATCCCATCGACCCCGGCCGCGTCGGTCCCGGCGTCGCCACCGCGGCGCTGCGCGCCGAGGCGGCGATCCAGGCCTGCCAGGACGCGGTGCGCATGTTCCCCGACGAGCTGCGCTTCCAGTTCCAGCTGGCGCGCGCCTTCCGCCAGGCCAATCGCCTCGAGGACGCGCTGCGCTGGTACACGTCCGCCGCCGACCGCGGCTACCCCGGCGCGCTCAACAGCCTCGGCGTGATGTACTCGCTCGGGGAGGGCGTGCGCGCCGACTGCAACAAGGCGGCGCGCTACTTCTCCCTCGCGGCCAGTCACGGCTACCCCGCCGCCGACACCAACCTGCGCACGCTCGCCTGCGTCCGGCAGGTGTAGCTGGCGCGCCGCCGTCGCGCCTCCATGGCGCGCACCTGGAACCTGAAGCGCCCGTAGGGCCGCTAGACTTCGACTCCGCGTCGCGCCACATGTCCGGTATGCGCCTGTTAGTCGCCATCGAGCTGCCCGACGCGATCAAGTATCGCCTCGCCGCGTTGTGCTCCGGCCTCCACGGCGCCAAGTGGACCGATCCCGCGCAGATGCACCTGACGCTCCGCTTCGTCGGCGAGGTGGACGCGCCGGTCGCGGGCGACATCGCCGATGCGCTCGGCCAGGTGTTCGCGCCGCGCTTCGAACTCGAGCTGGCCGGCATCGGCGACTTCACCGCCCGTGGGCGGCCGCAGGTGCTGTGGGTCGGCGTGCGCCTCAATGCGGCGCTTGCGACGCTGCAGGGCAAGGTCGAGGCCGCCGTGCGCCGCGCCGGCATCGCGCCCGAGCCGCGCAAGTTCCATCCGCACGTCACGCTGGCGCGGTTTGATCGCGGCGGCGGCTGGACCAATTTCGTCCGCTACGTCACCGCCCACGAGCCGTTCGCGGCGGGCCCGTTCGCCGTCGACGAGTTCGTGCTGTTCCGCAGCGTGCTCGGCTCCGAGGGCGCCACGCACCACGTCGAGGTGACGTACCCGCTCACCTACGCCCGCGACGCCGCGGAGTAGTCAGCACCCGAACCGTCTGAGGATCGCCTCGACCTGCCCCACGTAGCCGCCGCCGAACAGGCGCACGTGCACCAGCAGCGGATAGAGGTTGTAGAGGTCGCGCCGCTCCTCGAAGAAGCCGGCGCGCAGCGGCCGCAGCTCGCAATAGCGGCGGAAGAACGCCGCGCCGAAGGTGCCGAACAGCGTGCTGAAGGCGAGCTCGATCTCCGGGTCGGCGTAATAGATCGCGGGGTCGATGAAGCCGCTGATGCGCCCGCCCGCCGCCAGCACGTTGCCGCCCCACAGGTCGCCGTGGATGAGCGCCGGCCGCGCGGGTTCCTCCAGCCACTCGTCCAGCCGTCCGCCCAGCGTCTCGACGCGCTTGCCGATCGCGGCGGGCAAGCGTCCGGCGCGCTCCGCTTCCTGGGCCATGTACACAAGCCGCTGGTCGCGGAAGAACGGCAGCCACCGTTTGCTCTCGGGGTTGGGCTGGTGCAGGCCGCCGATCAGCGTGTCGCGCTCCAGGCCGAAGGCCGGCGCGCTCACGCCGTGCAGCGCGGCGATCAGCTCGGCGGCTTGACGCTCGGCGCGGCCGTCGATGCTGCCGCCGCCGGGGAGCTTCTCCATCACCAGGATGGTGTCGGTGGCGTGCACCACCGCGGGCACCGGCAACTCGCTGCGCTCCTTGAGCGTGCGCAGCATCCAGCCCTCGAGCGCGAGCTTGGCGCCGGGCGCGCCCACCTTGGCAACCAGCTCAGTCTTGTCGGGCAGCGTCAGCGCGTAGACCTCGGCAACCGATCCGCCCGCCAGCGGCCGCACATCGGTCGGCCGCCGGCCGATCGCCGCTTGCAGCCGGTCGAGCACCGCGTCGCGCGCGATCAAAGAAGCCCGCGCTTCTTCAGCTCGCGCAGCACGCCGCGCCCGCCGGCCTCCACCAGGTCGAGTACGTGCTCGAATCCCTCCGGCCCGCCGAAGTAGGGATCGGGCACTTCCTTGCGCCCCGCCTCGGGCGCGAAGTCGAGGAACAGGTGCAGCTTGCCGTCGGCCTTTTCGCCGGCCAGCGCCACCAAGGCGCGGTGGTTGTCGCGGTCCATCGCCAGCACCAGGTCGAAGTGCTCGAAGTCGCGCTGCGCCACCTGACGGCCGCGCCGCCAGCTGATGTCGATGCCGCGCTTGGCCGCCGCCGCCAGCGTGCGCCGGTCCGGCTCCTCGCCGATGTGGTAGTCGTGCGTGCCGGCCGAATCGACCTCGATCGCGTCGGCCAGCCCCTCGTCGGCGAGGATCTTGCGGAACATGCCCTCCGCCGTCGGCGAGCGGCAGATGTTCCCCATGCACACGAACAGCACCCGGGGTTTGCTCTTCTTCTTCCGCTCGCTCACAACGGCCCCGCCAGGTCGTCCATGTCGTCGTCGGAATAGCCGAAGTGGTGACCGATCTCGTGGATCATCACGTGGCGTACTACGTCGGCAAGCGGCTCGCCCGACTCGCACCAGTAGTCGAGCAGCGGCCGCCGGTACAGGAAGATCATATCCACCTCCTGGCGCACGGCGGTGACGCTCTGCTGCGTCAGGTCGATGCCGCGGTAGAGCCCGAGCAGTTCGAACGGCGATTCGCACTCCAGGTTCGCCATGGTCTCGTCGTCGGGGAAGTCCATCACCTGCACCATGACGTCGGCGATTCGCGCGCGCAGCACCTCGGGGATGGTGCGATAGGCAGCGTCGGCCAGCGCCTCGATATCGGCCAGCGTCGGCGGCGTCGCCTTCGACCAGTCGGCGGGGGTGGTCATGCGGCAAGCGTATAGCGCCGGGGCGACGGCCGGCCAAGAAGCGCAAGTCCAACGACGGCCCTTGGCGGCCGCGCCCGCCGCGCCTACGTTCTGGGGATGGCGCGCTCCACCTCCGAGGTCGACCTCGTCCCTCCTGCGGGGTTCTGGGACAAGGTGCGCGCCAACCTGCACCGCATCCCGTTCCTCGAGGACGCCATCGCCGCCTACTACTGCGCCGTCGATCCGGCCACCCCGGTGGCGGTGAAGGCGGCGCTGGTCGGGGCGCTCGCCTACTTCGTGCTGCCGTTCGACGTGGTTCCCGACTTCCTGCTGGCGGTCGGCTTCACCGATGACGCGGCGGTCATCGCCGGCGTGGTCGCCACCATGCGTAAGTACATGACCATCGAGCACTACGGCCGCGCCAAGGAGTGGATCCGCAACGCGCAGCAGCGCGCCGGCCCTTAGGCTTCCACGCGCCGGATCGGCCGCGGACAATGCCTCGACCACGTACTGGACGGCGTCACTCAGAACGAGCGCGAGCGCGCCAAGTACCTGCTTGCTTGCCAGCTACGGGGAGCAAAAGGCGCTGCACGCCGAGAACGGCTGGCTGCCCGAGGACCGCGCCGCCGCGCGCCGCCGGGGCGCCGCATGCCAGCGCGAGCAGCCTAGTGCTGGCGGTCCTCCGCGCGGCGGTGGATCGGGTTCGGCCAATCGCGCACGCGAATGATGTCGGCGCCGAAATGGCGCTCGGCGCGATCGGCCATCGTTTCCCAGGTGTCGGCGAGCTCGTTGAGTTGCTGGCGCGTGACCTCGTCGCGCGCTTGCACTGCCAGCTCGCGCAGGTGCTCGGCGCGGGTGCGCCAGGCCTTTGGCGATTGGCGCTGGCTGTTCATCGGCCCGCCGCCGCCTCAGCTACGCCGCGCGCCGTGCGCTTGCCGTGACGCCAGCGCGGCCTCGGTGAGGATGCGCACCCGCGCCCGATGGCGGGCGAGGTGAGGCTGCAGGTGGCCGATCACCACGTTCTGGAAGACCGCCACCGCGGCAAGGCCAAGAACCAGAATTCCGAATCCGACGAAGAATACGCTGGCCACGTCCGTCCTCCGGGTTTGGACGTATCCCTTTTGCCGGAGTGGCTCGTGCGTCTGAATCCGGAGAAGACCTGAGCCTTGGCGGCGCGATTGCGGATGCTGCCGCCCCTTGGTCGATGTGCCTGCACGAGATGGCGGTATCGCCCCGTTCGATATCCCTTTCGGGGTATCACCGCGGCTCCGGGCCATAGTGCGCTTGCGACGCTGCGGCTTTCACATGCCGCGGCACAATGCGGGTCAGCGGGAAAACGAGTGGTAGGTGGTGGCGTACGACGTCCATCGTGTCCTGGTCTGGCGCACGCGCGCGGCGGAGATGCGCGAGCGCGCGCGGAGCGCGGCGTCTCCCACTGACGTCGAGGACTTCGAGATGCTGGCGAGCTATTGGGAGCGGCGTGCGGCCGAGGCTGAGCGGCGCGCCGAGCGCCTGTCGCGTCCGCCCGAGCCGAAGCCGGACGCGATGACGACGTCCGCCGAGTCCTAGACGCGCCACGTCGCGCACGGCCGACTGAGCGGATGTCCCTCACGTGATCACCGGAGGGAACCGGCGGCGGCGCACCCGGCGTCGGGCGCCTCGGCGGCACCCTCGCTCCCGCGGCCCTTGACCCCGAACGCCCTGCGTGCTACATTATGTGTCGATTCGCGTAGCGACTGCGGGCTGATTTCGATGAATTTTTCCGGCGAGGCCAGTCACAAAATGTAGGTTCCCGGCACCGTATTATGACCGGGCGATACGGTGCGGTCCCCAAGCGGTTGAGTCCTCGCCAAGTCCGCAAATCTGACGTATTTGCGCGCCACAACGCGGGGCGACATGCGGGCGGGATCGATGGCAGCACGGGGAAGGAGCGTCAGCATCGGCGCGGCGCTCGCCGTGCTGCTGGCGGCGCCGCCGGCCGCCGCCCAGGAGTGGATCGGCACGTTCGGCGACTGGAACGCGTTCCGCACCACGGTTGACGGACGCCTCGTGTGCTACATGTCTTCCACGCCCCTCGACATGGAACCGAAGTCCGTGCGGCGCGGCTCCGTGTACGTCCGCGTGACCCGCGACGGAGACAGGCGCGACGTGGTCAGCGTCCTGCCGGGCTACACCATCGAGCCGGAAGGGATTGCCGTCGTGACCGTCGATGCCACCGAGTTCCGCATGCGGGTTGCACCGCCGTCGTCGCCGGCCGCGCCGGCGGGCGCCAACGCCGTGGCCTCGGCCGCGTTCAATCCGACCCCGGCCCAGGATCAGGCGATGGTGCGCGCCATGATCGCCGGCACCCGCATGGTGGTGAAGGCAACTGCCGGCCGCGGTCCGGCCACCACCGACACCTACTCGCTGACCGGATTCACCGCCGCCCACAACGCCATGGGCCTGACGTGCAGATGAAGGGCGTCGTGCAGAGGAGCAAGCTCGTTCCCGTCGCGGCCTTCGCCGTTCTCGCGCTCGGCGCCGCCGGCGTGGCGGCGCAGGAGCCGGCAATGATCGGCACGTTCAACGACTGGACGGCGTGGCAGTACATGGAAGGGCGCAATCGCGTCTGCTACATCGCCTCCTCGCCGCTCGACAAGCAGCCGCGCAACGTCAACCGCGGCGACGTCTACGTGCACGTCGCTCACAAGCCCGGCATCCGCGACGAGGTGAGCGTTACCAACGGCTACACCTTCGAGGCGAACAACGTCGTCTCGGTGACCATCGACGCCACCGAGTTCAAGCTGTTCACCAAGGACGACACCGCCTGGACCTACACCAAGGACGACGACGCCCGCATGGCGCGCGCCATGGCGGCGGGGAACCGCATGATCGTCAAAGGCAAGTCGAACCGCGGCACCGAGACGACCGACACCTACTCGCTGTCCGGCTTCACCGCTGCCAAGGCGGCGATCGACCGCACGTGTCCGCGCTGATGAACGTCGCCAGCACCATCGTCCCCGAGGCCCTGCGCGTCCCGCAGAAGCCCAGGCTCGTCGGCATGGACCGCGCCGCGCTGGCCGAGGCCGCCGTCGCCGTGGGCGAGCAGCGCGCCAAGGGC
Source organism: Alphaproteobacteria bacterium (assembly GCA_016869235.1). GTDB lineage: Bacteria > Pseudomonadota > Alphaproteobacteria > UBA2966 > CAIVPW01 > CAIVPW01. The sequence continues at coordinate 13,150 of VGER01000043.1, forward strand.
AAGATGCGCGCCAACCAGCTGTTCCACTGGCTCTACTTCCGCGGCGCGCGCTCCTTCGACGACATGACCACCATCTCCAAGGAGATGCGGGCGAAGCTGGCCGAAGTCTACGACGTCGGCCGCGAGGACATCGCGCGCGCGCAGGTGTCCGCGGACGGCACGCGCAAGTGGCTGGTGCGCCTGGCGGACGGCGCGCTCGTCGAGACCGTCTACATCCCGGACGAGGACAGGGCGACGCTGTGCGTCTCCCCGCAGGTCGGTTGCACGCTCACCTGCCGCTTCTGCCACACCGGCACGCAGCCGTGGGTGCGCAACCTCTCGGCCGCCGAGATCGTGGGGCAGGTCATGCTGGCGCGCGACGAGCTCGGCGAATGGCCGAGCCTTCCCGACGACCGCATGATCACCAACATCGTGCTCATGGGCATGGGTGAGCCGCTCTACAACTACGACAACGTCGTCGCGGCGCTCGGGCTGATGATGGACAACGAGGGCATCGCCATCTCGCGCCGGCGCATCACCGTGTCCACCGCCGGGGTGGTGCCGATGATCGGCAAGCTCGGCGACGACACCGGCGCGGCGCTCGCCATCTCGCTGCACGCGACGCGCGACGAGGTGCGCGACGTGATCGTGCCACTGAACAAGAAGTATCCCATCGCCGAGCTGATGGACTCCTGCCGCCGCTATCCCGGCAGCGCCAACTCGCGCCGCATCACCTTCGAGTACGTCATGCTCAAGGGTGTGAACGATTCCGAGCGCGACGCGCGCGAGCTGGTGCAGCTTATCGCCGGCATCCCCGCCAAGGTGAACCTCATCCCGTTCAACCCCTGGCCGGGCAGCCCCTACGAGTGCTCGGACGAAGAGACCATCGCCCGCTTCGCCGCCATCGTGAACCGCGCCGGCTATTCCTCGCCGGTGCGCACGCCCAGGGGCCGCGACATCCTGGCCGCCTGCGGCCAGCTCAAATCGGATAGCTTGCGTCAACGCAAATCCGCGCGCTCGACCGCTCTTGCTACGTCACAGAACTAACGTGTTAGACGACCTCGTCCCAAACATCATCGCGGTGCTGATAGTACTGTGGCCGGTCTGGCGCGTCTGTCGCCGGGCTGGCATCCATCCGGCCTGGGCGCTCATGCTATTCGTGCCCTATGCCGGGTTTCTCCTGGTGTATCTGATGCTCGCATTTCGGCGTTGGCCGGCGACGTCAGCAACGATCGCGTCACCACGGTAGGTGAGCGGATGTTCGGACCAGGAACTTTCAGCATTTGGCACTGGCTCATCGCAGCCTTTGTGATCTGGCTCACGGTCTGGCCCGCGCACGGATCGCTCGGAAATCGGGTCGCACGGGCTGGTGGGGGGTGTTGTTCTTGTTGCCCCTTGTCAACGTGATCTTGATCTGGGTATTCGCTTTCGTCCGCTGGCCGGCCCTCGACCGGCACTAGCGTCTTCTTGGAGCATTCGATGTCCGCACAGCGGCCCGTGCGCAAAGTCGTGCTCGCCTACTCGGGCGGCCTCGACACCTCCGTCATCCTCAAGTGGCTGCAGGAGACCTACCGCTGCGAGGTGGTGACCTTCACCGCCGACCTCGGCCAGGGCGCCGAGCTGGAAGCCGTGCGCCGAAAGGCCACCATGCTCGGCATCAAGGAGATCGTCGTCGAGGATCTGCGCGAGACGTTCGTGAAGGACTACGTCTTCCCGATGTTCCGCGCCAACGCCCTCTACGAGGGCATGTACCTGTTGGGCACGTCGATCGCGCGGCCGCTCATCGCCAAGCGCCAGATCGAGATCGCCAAGGCGACCGGCGCGGATGCGGTCGCGCATGGCGCGACGGGCAAGGGCAACGATCAGGTGCGCTTCGAGCTCACCTACTACGCGCTCAACCCCGACATCCGCGTCATCGCGCCGTGGCGCGAGTGGGACTTCGCCTCGCGCACCGCGCTCATCGAGTACGCCGAGAAGAACCAGATCCCGGTGCCCAAGGACAAGCGCGGCGAGGCGCCGTTCAGCCAGGACGCCAACCTGTTGCACACCTCCTCCGAGGGCAAGGTGCTGGAAGACCCGTGGATCGAGGCCGACCCGATCGTCTACTCGCGCTCGGTCGCGCCCGAGGAAGCGCCCGACAACCCGACCTACGTCGAGGTCGAGTTCGACAAGGGCGACGCCGTCGCCGTGGACGGCAAGCCGTTGTCGCCCGCCAAGCTGCTCGAGCGCCTGAACGAGCTCGGCGGCGCCAATGGCGTCGGCCGCCTCGACCTCGTCGAGAACCGCTTCGTCGGCATGAAGTCGCGCGGCGTCTACGAGACCCCCGGCGGCACGATCCTCTACTTCGCCCACCGCGGCATCGAGAGCATCACCCTCGACCGCGGCGCCGCGCACCTCAAAGACGAGCTCATGCCGCGCTACGCCGAGCTGGTCTACTACGGCTTCTGGTTCAGCCCCGAGCGCGAGATGCTGCAAGCCGCCATCGACAAGAGCCAGGAGAAGGTGAGCGGCACGGTGCGCCTCAAGCTCTACAAGGGCAGCGTCTCCGTCGTCGGCCGCAAATCCAAGCACTCGCTCTACGACCAGAGCCTGGTGACTTTCGAAGAGGGCTCCGCCTACGACCAGCACGACGCCGAAGGCTTCATCAAGCTCAACGCGCTGCGGCTGCGGACGCTCAGGAAGCGCGGCTAGAGCGGATAGCATGATAAGTTGCAGCAGGCGGGAGCCGAGGGGCAACTGCGTTGAGTGCACCGCTTCATAGACTAATAGCGGACTACCTGCGTAGTCGGCCACGGGAACGGCTAACGCCCGCCGAAATTGCGACTGCGCTCATTCAGTTGCACCCAGACCGGTTTGCCCAGAAGGCGCGTGATCTCGACGGACGCACTACGATTGAAGAGCAGGTAACACGCGAGGTTTACGCGAATCGCAAGGCGGTGCTTAGGAACGATAGATCAATATCACTGGATCCTTCACGTCGGCCACAAGCGCTCTTTTTTGATCCGGATGCGGATTTGAATGCAGCACCTGTCGCCGCAACCAGCGGCTCAGAAGTCCGTGATTCGACGAGCCAAACGAGCGAGAATCGCGCTGAACAGGAAGATGCGAATGAGCATGCCCTTTACGCACCGCTGCAGCGGTTCCTGTATCAGGAGCTGAACATCGTTTCAAAGCGCATACGCGAAGGCACGAGCTCGAACAGGCGCGGTCGAGGCGGAAATAAGTGGCTTCATCCCGACATCGTGGGAATGCTGGTGCCCAGCCAAGTTTGGGGCGAACTCGTGCAGCAGGTTTCAACCGAACTGCCAACGAGCAAGGCCAAGTTGATTGCGATCGAAGTCAAGCGCCGGCTAACAGTCGGGACAATTCGCGAGGCTTTCTTTCAGGCGGTGTCGAACTCTCTGTGGGCAAATCGTGGCTACCTAGCAGCGGCCGAGATCGACGCTGAGACGTTGGAAGGGCTCAACATGCTTTGTGCGTTGCATGGCGTTGGGTATATCGCGGTCGATCGCGAGAACGTGGGCGAAAGCCAAATTCTGATCCACGCCCGGGAACGCGACGAGGTTGACTGGGCAAGCGCAAGTCGAATTGCGCAAGAGAACAGTGACTTCACCGCCTTTCTCAACAACGTGCTGAACTATCTGCGAAGCGGCAAGGTCATGCCGCCACTTTGGGAACACACGCAGGATCGATAACTAGGTCGTGGACTCATAATGCCTGAGCCAGAGGCGGGTGGCGGCCAGAGCCACGGCTGCCAGGAAGTTGCGGGCGAGCTTGTGGTAGCGGGTGGCGATGCCA
>VGER01000044.1 GCA_016869235.1 Alphaproteobacteria bacterium
GCGCCCGCGAAGGAGGAGCGCGAGAAATCGGCGCCTGACAGATTCGCGCGCGTGAAATTCGTCTTCGTGAAGTTGGTCAGCGTGAGAACGGCACCACTCAGGTTGGCGGACAGCAGGTCGGCGTGGTTGAGGTACACCTGCTGACCTTTGGCGCGGGTGAAGTCGACACGGTTCATGTTGGCGCCCTGGAAGAACGCCGCATTCAAGTTCGCTCCCGAAAGATTGGCATTGTTCATCACCGCGTTCTCGAAATCGCCGAGGGTCAAGTCGGCGTTTTGCAGGCGCGTCGCAATCATGCGGGACTCCATCGCCCGAACTTCGGCAAGGTTGGCACCGGTGAGATTGGCGCCGCTCAGGTCCGCCTCGTACAGGAAACTGCCCTTGAGGTTGGCGCCGCTCAGGTTGGCGCGCCGCAGGATCGACTTGTTCAGGTTCGACTGATCGATGGTTGCGCCCGCCAGGTTGGCGCCCTCCAAGTTGGCGCGGTGGAAGATGGCGCCGGTGAGAATGGCGCCGGCGAGGTTCGCGCCGGCAAGGTTGCGCATCTTGAAATCGGCGTCGGTGAGGTCGCAGCCGGGGCACTCCTTGGATGTTCCAGCCACGAAGGCGGCCTCGCGGGTCTGTGCCGCGGCTTCACCGGCTGCGGACAACAGGAGCAGCGCGATTGCGAGAACGGTCCGTTTCATTGGAGGCTCCTCGGGCTTGGATCACGGATTGGGAAGATCGTCGCGGACGACCAGGAAGCCGGCGAACTGCGCGTTCGCGCAAGAGTCGTTGTCGCCCGCTTCCAACGCGTCGGCGGCAATGTTCAGGTAGCGCTGGGCCTCGTCGCGCAGATAGTCGCGCAGGGAGGAAATCTGCTGCATCGTACCGACAATGGCGGGTGCGCACGACAACGGCTCCGGCCGTGGCGTGAAAGCGCGGCCCAGCGCGGCGAACGGCTGCTGGAGCGCGGCGAGGCAAGCTTCCGGATCTTCGCCCTTGTATGCGACCAGCGCCGCCTCGAGCCCGGTTCGCACTGCGCCTCCCAGCCGTCTGGCGCCGCGGATGCCACCCACGTCCCGCTGCAGGTAGGCCATGCCCTCGGCGCACTGGTCCAAACGACGGCGCGTCTCGGCGGCGGCCGCGGCCGCCGCCGCCGCGGCGGCCACTTTCGGATTGGCGACGGGCGGCGCCTGTGCAAAGGCGAGTTCGCGTGCTCGCGCGACTGATGGGGCGGGGTAGCCATCGGCCCCGCGGTTGTCCGCGTTCTGCCTGGCGACTTCTTGCTCGCGGTCGCACGCGGCCACCGCAAGGATCAAGGCGGCAAGAAGAACCCCGCGCATCGCTCGATGATACCTCCCATCCCCGCGGGCGCGCCACGCTCCAGCCATGACGCAGTGGATGGCCTGGTATATCATTGCCGGCCGAGGGGAAGGCCCGTCGGGTGGCTGGCGTACTCCGCGTGGGAGGTAGGGAGATGAAGGAAGAACGCGTCAACGGATCCGGCCGCGGTCGGGCCCTCGTGCGTCCGGTGCTGATCGCTCTTGGGGCGGCGGTGGTGACTTTTGCCGCGCCCAGTCTGGCGCAGCAGCAACCCGGCTTGGACGCCTGGCAGCGGGGCAGCTGCACCGCCTGCCACGGCAGTCTCGCCCAGGGTGGCGGCGGCGGGGAGATGCCGGCGGGCCCTAACCTGCGGCGGACGCGGCTGACTCCCGCCGAACTCAAGGAGACCATCGCATGCGGGCGTGGCGACATGCCCTACCACCTCGAGGCCGCCTACGCGACGGTGCCGTGCTACGGCATTCCCGTGCCGGGTCCGGCTGGAGCCGCCCTGGGGGCGCCTCTTACGGCAGCGGAAATAGACGCCTTGGTCGACTTCCTCACCAAAGAGGTCGTCGGGGTCACGACCATCACGCGTGCGGCATGCGCGGTGTTCTTCGGAGGCAACACCAACGCGCCAGCGTGCGCGCAGTACCGCTAAGCTGCGGAATCCATAGCGTGGCGAGGGACTCACGCGCCGGCCTCTGAGCTACGTGAGGCGATGAGCGTCGAAACAGCGCGGCCGGGCGGGAGCCAAACGGCCGCCGCGAACGAGGTGGCGCGTTCGTGCGGCAGCTGCACGCTGTGCTGCAAGCTGTTCGACATCCGCGCGCTGAACAAGCCGCGGTTCGAGTGGTGCATGCACTGCGCCGTGGGTCAGGGCTGCCGCATCTACGCGCAGCGCCCGGACGAGTGCCGCGAGTTCAACTGCAGCTGGTTGACCGACTCGAGCATCGGCGACGAATGGAAGCCGTTGCGCTCGCGGATCGTGCTCACGCGGGAAAAAGGCGTGATCGGCGTCCACGTCGACCCCAGCCGCGCGGACGCCTGGCGCAAGGAGCCCTACCACGCGCAAATACGGGCGTGGGCCGCCGGGGGCGCCGACCACGTCATCGTGTGGGAAGGGCCGGATGCGATCGCCTTGCTGCCGCGCGGCGACAAACGCCTCGGCAAGGTGCCGGCTGGGCACCACATCGCGTTCCGGATCTTGCGCGACCCGCTCGGCAAAGCCGTGTTGGACGCGGTCATCGTCGCGCCGGCGGAGGCGGCCTTCGATCCGAGCTTCGGCTCGGTGGGCGGCAACAAGGACCAGGCGGATGCGTTCTTCAGCGTGGGGCTCGCCGCGGCCGGGGAGGGGGACCATCAACGCGCCATCGACCACTTCGGCCGCGCCGTCGCCAAGGACCCCAAGTTGCACGCCGCCTACGATTCGCGCGCGGTGTCGCTGTTGCAGCTCGGCCGGCTGGACGATGCCGTTGCGGACGCCCGCCGGGCGGCCGAGCTGGCGCCAACCGACGCGGGCGTGATCAACAACCTCGCGCTGATTCTGTGCGCGGCCGGCCGGCTCGAGGAAGGCATGGCGGCGTTCGACGCCGTCCTGCGCCTGGACCCGCGATACGTTCGCGCCTTCTTCAATCGCGGCAACGCCCGCGTCCGGACCGGAGACTTCGTCGGTGCCCTTGCCGATTTCGACCGGGCGCTCGAGATAGACCCAAGCTATCTGCCGGCCCGCACCGAACGCGGGGTGCTGCGCTTTGCGGCGGCGCAGTTTGCCGATGCCGCCGCCGATTTCACCCTGGTCGCCAAGCTCGAACCCAACAGCCGCTGGCAACTATGGCTCCACGTCGCGAGAATGCGCGCCGGCGCACGCGACTCCGCCCGGGTGGGGAACGACGATGGGGACGCAGGGCTGGCGCTGCTCGCCAAGTTGTTGCGGGGGGACGCGTCGCCGGCCGAAGTGGCGGCCGCGATGCCACAGGACGATCCGGATGGCCCGTTCTTCCTCGGCCAATTCCACTTGATGAGCGGCAACCCGGCTGCCGCGGCGCCGCATTTCCGGCGCTCGGTGGAGATCGGCCGCGACTGGGCCCACGCCGCCGACTGCGCCGCGGCGGAGTTGCGTCGCCTCTCGGCCGCCTCCTGAGAAGGCGAGGGCGCGGAATTCTCGCTTCGCTACCCGCCCAGCTTGCCGATGGCGATCTCGAGCAGGAACTCGAGGTCGGGGCACACCACCCAACCCGGCGCGGTCTGCTCCTCGTCGTCATCGTCGTCGAGCATCTCGCCGGGCCGCAGCGCGGCGATCGCCGCCTCGCGCTTCCTGCGTTCGCGCTCCAGCTCCGCCGCCTCGGCGCCCTCGATCAGGTCGTCCGTCTTTACCAGCAGGCCCATCAGCTCGACGATGCCGGCGTGGAGCTGCGGCTCGGTCAGCTCGAGCAGCGCCGCGAGCTGCGTGCCGTAGTGGTGGCCGACGGCGTAAATGGTCTCGTCGCCGGCGCCCTCCTCGCCGTTGTCGTAGGCGATGCACGCTTGGCGGGTGAGGGCGTGCAGGTGCTTGGCGAGGCGCACGAAGTCGCGCCCCGGAAACAGGTCCGCGCGCACGACGTCCTCGAAAATGCCCGCCAGGCGTTGCGCCGGCGCCTCGGCGTCCTCCGGGGTCAGCCGCCGCTCGCGCGCGTCCGGCGGCGTCGGCGTGCGGTAAAGGTCGTCGAGAACGGCGATCGCGGCACGGCCCTCGTCCTTGGCTGTCTCGCTCGCGCGCGGCTCCAGCGTGGCCCAGCGCTCCTTGACGAGTTCCAGCGCCACCACGCCGTTGGCGTACTGCCACGGCGAGAGGAACATCTCCTGGAACGCTTCGCCGACTCCTTCACCGGCGACCAAAAGGTCGACGGCCATCGCCGCCAAAAACGCTTCGTTGCGCAGGAGCGACGGATCGATCAGGAGCTCGCGTGCCTTGCCGACCAGGGCGCGCGCCTTGGCCACCGCGGTGGGAACGTCATCTGTCGAATGGATGGCCTTCACCACGTCCCACAACGCGATGAACAGGTCATTGTGCAGCTGTGCGTCCTTGGCAGCGAGCGTGCCACTGAAGCGGCCGAAGTCGGCGGTGGGCATCTCGGCGATCTCGACGTAGAGCTCGAAGGCCAGCGGCTGGTGCCGCTCGACCAGGGCCAGTCGGCGCTCGATCATCTCCAGTCCGAACGCGCGGCTGAGCTCCAGCGTGTGCTCGTAGAACGGTTCGGGAAGCCTGCCGGGTGTGGCGACCTGGCCTGGCGCCAGCGTCGCGCCGCCGAAGGATCCGATCACCGCGGCGTACGCCGCAAACACGGTTGCGCGAAGCGGGCGAGGCGAGTGACGCACGGAGGCTCCCTGCAGCTGTTGCGGGCTGTACCCTAGCCGACCGGCGCGCGGCCGCCCAGGCGGGGGTCCGATCAATTCCGGGCGCGCGCCGGTCGCCGCCGGTGGTCCCGGCCCGTCTACTTCTTGGTGGCGCGCAGCTTGTCGCGGATGCTCTGCCGCGCCATGAGCTTGCGCTGGGCGCCGGGCGGGAAATCCGTCAGCAGGACCACGTTGTTGTCGATCAGCACGTTGATGAGGTCTTCCAGGATGCGCAGCAAATCGTTTTCCGAGCTCGCCAGATGCTGGCGCAGCGCCTCCTCCGATCCCATGCCGGTGACGAACGCCAGCATTTCGGGGTCGGACTCCTTCATCGCCTCGGGCGCGGCGGCGTGCGGCCGGTCGAAGACGGCCACGATCGCGCCCTTGGCGTCTCGCGCGACATATCGCATCCGTACACAATAGTTAGTGCCTTTGGGCCCGACAAGGCCACACGCCTTGCGTAGGGTGCTGCTACGGTAGCGCTCGCCATGAGCGCCCGCAGGCGTGTCTTCCTCCTTCTCGACAATCGGCCGGGGGGCCGGGCGAGCCGCACCGTGGCGCTCGCCCTGCAGGTGTTGATCGGCGCGAACGTGCTCGCCGTCATCCTCGAATCGGTGGCGTCCGTCGGCGAGCGCTATCGCGACGCCTTCGCGCTCCTCGAGGTGACGTCGATGGTGTTGTTCACCCTGGAGTACGCGGCGCGTTTGTGGGCGGCCCCGGAGGAGCGCCGCCGCGATGGCCAGCCGCGCTTTCCGGATTCGGTTGCGGGGCGGCTGCGCTACGCACTGACGCCGCTGGCGCTCATCGACCTCGCAACGCTCGTTCCGTTCTATCTGTCGGCGCTCGTCGGCGCGGACCTGCGCTGGTTGCGCGTGCTGCGCATGGTCGGGCTGCTCAAGTGCACGCGCTATTCGCAGGCGCTGGTTACTGCCGCTGACGTGGCGCGCGCGGAGGCCGCAGGGCTTGTCGCTGCGGTCACGGTGTTCGCAGTGACGGCCGTCCTCGCCGCCGCCGGCATGTATGCATTCGAGCACACCGCGCAACCGGATACGTTCGCCCACATCCCGCTCGCCCTGTACTGGTCGATCGTGACCCTGACCACCCTCGGCTACGGCGACGTGGTTGCTGTTACCGGACCGGGCAAGGTGTTTGCGTCGCTGGTGGCGATCTCGGGCGTGGCCATGGTGGCGCTCCCGTCGGCCATCCTGGCGTCCGGGTTCATCCGGCAGCTGCGCCTGCACAGCCACGGGATCCGCAGTAAGAGTGTCGCGTCCGAGGTCCAACGCCTCGACCTGAGCGAGGAAGACGCCGCGCGCCTCGTCGGCGCCGTCCTCCGCGAGGTGGCGCTGCAGGTGTGCCCCAACTGCGGCGAGCCGCTCGACCACATCCAGCGCGGGCCGACCAGCTTCGTGTCCTAGGCGGCCCCTGCGCGCCGTTGCAGTACCTCCATCGGCCGATAGTCGCGCGGCCGTGCTGGCGCCACGTCCGATTCGCCCCGGCCATGCCGCAAGGAGGACGAGCCATGGGCGTCATCGGCATCGTGCTGATCGTGCTCGGCGTCCTGATCCTCCTCTGAGGCGTCGGACCAAGCAGGATTCATCGCGAAGCGTGAGGGTGGCTACATGCAGAAGGACGAGTCCAACGACCTCGGGCTGCGCGACAAGGTAGTCGTCATCACCGGAGCGTCATCCGGCTTCGGCCGCGGCGCCGCCATGAAATTCTGCAAGGCCGGTGCCGCGGTCGTGCTGGCCGCGCGCCGCGATCACCTGTTGAGCGAGCCGGAGACGGCATGTCTCGGCGCGTCCGGTGGTCGCGACGTTGGCGCGCCGGACGCACCGGCCGCGCGTACTGCGCGAGGCGGGCGCGCGGTGCATTGCGACGTCACCCGGCCGGAGGACGTCGAGGCCGTCTACCGGCTCGCGATCGCCGAGTTCGGGCGCCTTGACGTGTGGGTGAACAACGCCGGCATTGGCGCGCTCGGGCCATTCATCGACGTGCCGATGGCGGACCACGAGCAGGTGGTGCGCACCAACTTGCTCGGCACGCTCTATGGTTCGTGGTTGGCGCTGCGCCATTTCCGCGCGCAGGGCCACGGCATCCTCATCAACGTCGCATCGATCCTCGGCAAGGTGCCGTCGCCCTATTACCATTCCTACGTCGCGTCCAAGCACGGGGTAGTCGGATTGTCGGCGTCGCTGCGCCAGGAGCTTGAGGAGGAGGGGCTCGCCGATCGCATCCACGTCTGCACTGTCATGCCCGCGGCCTTCGATACGCCATGGTTCGACCATGCGGCGAATTTCACCGGGCACGACATCCATCCCGAGCACGCCGGCGACCCCGACGAGGTCGTGGACGCCATTGTCCGCCTCGCCTTCGCGCCCGAGGACGAGGTGCCGGTCGGCAAGGATGCGGCCAGCCGCATCCGCCAGCACCGGATGATGCCTGACCGCACCGAGCACAAGCAGGCGGATCGCGTTCACGAGCAATTCATGGAGAACGCGCCCCCGGCTCCCGCCACCCACGGCGCGCTGTTCCGGCCGTCGCCGAAAGGCGCGGGGGTGCGCGGCAACAGCACGCGGCACGGTTGATCGCCCTCGCAACCGCCTCGCAAACTGCACTGAACTCGCAGTTGATTGAGCGCGCGCCAGTGGCGCGGTCGCGGCCTCCCCGCTATCGTTGAGGGATCAGGGGCCACGCGAGCGGCCCTCGCGAGTTGCGGCGCACGCCTGCCGGCGTGAGTCCACGCGACGGCGCGTTACCTCTTCCCGCGCTGGGAGCGCGGGAGGTTTGCCTGAAGGGAGGGCCTTCCGTGAACAAGATCGCCAACAAAACAGCGTGCCTCGCCGCCGTCGTGTCCTTGACGATGCTGTCGGGGGGGACTGCGATCGGCCAGGCGGCCGGTGGCGCGGCGCAGGCCGCCAATACCGCCATGGGCTTCTTCATCACCTCGGTCGGCAAGGGCGACGGAGGCAACCTCGGCGGCCTCGCCGGCGCCGACGCGCACTGTCAGCAGCTCGCCACGGCGGCGGGACACGGCAATCGCGCCTGGGCCGCCTACCTGTCGACCCAGGCGGTCGGAAACACCGCCGCGGTCAACGCCAAGGACCGCATCGGCACGGGTCCCTGGTACAACCAGAAGGGCGTGCTCATCGCCGCCAACGTGAATACGCTGCACGCGCCGGGCAACATCACCAAAGCCACTGCGCTCAACGAGAAGGGCGACTTGGTCAACGGCCGCGGCGACACGCCCAACACCCACGACATCCTGACCGGGACTCAGCTGGACGGCACCGCGTTCGCCGCCGGCACCGACCGGACCTGCAACAACTGGACGTCGAACACCACGGGCGGCGCCATGATGGGTCACCACGACCTGCAGGGGAACAACACCGCCAACTACTGGAACTTCTCCCACGCATCCAACGGCTGCACCCAGCAGAACGTGATGCAGGGTGGCGGCGCCGGCTTGTTCTACTGCTTCGCGCGCCAGTAGTTCGCTTCTGGTAGCAGGGGCCGGCCGCCGCTGCGGCCGGCCCTTTTCGGTTTGCGGCAGGCGCCGGGCTTGCCGCCGGTTCTCACGCCGCGCCAGCCGCCAGACCGCGGGTCCGGCGGCCTACTTCGGTTCCTCGGGCGGCGCGATGCCGAAGCCGCGGCCGTGCGGCTCGATCGGCTGGCGCCGGAACGCCTGGATGCCGGCGAGCCTCATGCGCTTGACCTGGTCTTGGGCGAGCAGCTCGGGGCGGCGGTCGTCCCACCACGGGATCTTGCGCCGCTCCGAGAACAGCTCGCGGTTCTGCCTCGCCGCGAAGGTGAGGGTCTGCAGAAGCTCCGCGTCGGTGAGCGGAATCAGGTCCGTGGCTGGATCCTTCGGTGCGTCCCCCATGGCGCCATCGTGCCATAGGAATAAACAGAGAACAAGGCCGCCGCGGGCCGTGGTTCCTGAGCCCACGGCGGTATCGCCTCCGTGGCGCTGACGGGCCGCCGCCGGCACCCCATCTCCCGCTCAATCCAGTTGGGAACCAGACTCTCAACTCAGACTTGAGAGAACAGGTGCCCAACTGGAGCGAGAAGCTCCGGCAGGAACCATCCCGCCGGAGCATTCGTCTGCGCGCGCCGCTGCTCCAAAAGCGGCAAGTGCCCGCACCGCCCGGGGTGCCTCAAAAGCGCATTCGACGCTGCGCGCCTTGGTGCACACATGGATGTGCATGAAAACGCACAGCATCGCCTTCCTTGCGTCGCTTGCCTTCGGCCCCGCGCTGGCGTTGCCGGCGCTGGCCCAACAAGCGGGCGACGTCACCACGGCCCGCGATCTTGCCGAGTTGTGCTCCGCCCGCGACGCCGCCGACCGCAACCTCTGCAACGGCGTCCTTTACGGCGCCTTGATCACCACGCGCGCCTACAACGCGGTCGAGACCAACAACGGCGACCGGCTCATCGCCGCCGGCGATCGCATCATCTGCGCGCCGAACGGCGGCATCTCGCTCGGCGAGATGCGCGAGGAATACCTGCGCTGGTACGATACCGAGCCGCAGGCGCGGCAGATGAACGCCACCAACGCCGTGTTCACCTTCATCGCGGATCATTGGCGGTGCGACAATGCGCGCACCGCCGAGCGGGCGAACGATCCGTTCGATCGCCGTGTCTACCTGAACGAGAACGACGGCGGCGGCGATCCCACGGATATCTTCTCCGACATCTTCCGCGCGTTGGAGCGCTGACGCATGGTCCGCGGGCGCGTTGCGCTTGCCGCAGTCGGCATCGGGCTCGGGTTCTGTGCTAATCCGGCGGTGGCGCAGAACTTGAGCACGGCCGGCGGCCTGGCCGAGGCGTGCATTTTCCGCGACGAAGGCGACCGCAACTTCTGCCACGGTTTGCTGTTCGGCGTGGTGCAGACCGCGGCCATCTACCGCGACATGCGCCGCCGCGGCGGCGAGCGCGTGTTGCCTCCCCAGGCCTTGGTAGTCTGCCCGCCCTCGCGAGTCGATCTCGACGACCTGCGCGAGGGCTACGTGCGCTGGGCGCGCAGCCACAATGTGGCGCGCATGACCTTGGGCCAGGCGGCGTTCAACGCGCTGGCCGACATGTATCCCTGCCGCGGCCGGGACGACAGCATCTTCGATCGCCGCGACAGCCCCTTCGGCGGCTTCGGAGGCGACAGCTTCATTCCTCGCGTCGGCGACTCGCGCTGACGAGCACTGCCAGCGAACAGCCACGCTCCCGTGTTTCTCCTCCGGATTACCGCCGTTGCGGAGTGGAGAGACGCCGTCGCCGTCGCTATGTTGGTTGCGTCCACTCAACACAGCGCGCTGCGCAGGCAGAAAGCGGGTGTCAGACTGGATAACAGGACCGGCCGGTAGATTCGCTTCCAGACGTTCGCAAGAACGAACAGAAACAATCACCGACCGATCCGTGTTCTCCGAGGCTACTTCCCCGCCGCCTGGATCACCGCTTCGAACGGCAGCAGCACGCACTCGTGGCGGCTCTTGTGGCCGGCGACCGGTGCAAAGGTGCCGAGCGTCGCCCACGCGCCGGCCGGGGCAGGGGCTCCCTGCTTCAGCATCGCCTTGAGCGACTCGCGCACCGCTTCCAGGCTCGCCGCGTCTTCGCCCGCCGCGTGCGCGCCGATGACGCTGGCCGAGGCCTGGCACAGCACGCAACCTTTCACCGTGTGGCCGACGGCGACGATCTTGCTGTTCGCTCCCATGTGCACGTCGAAGGTGACGCGGTCGCCGCACAGCGGATTGTCCACCGTGACGCTCTTGGTGGCGTCGGCGAGCTTGCCGGCGCCCGTGGCCTGGGCAGCGAGGCGCAGGACGTCGGTCTTGTACAGGGTGTCCATCAGGTCAGCTTGGTGAGGGCGTCGTCGAGGCCGGTGAGGAACGCGTCCACGTCGCCGGCGTTGTTGTAGAGGGCGAGGCTCGCGCGCGACGTCCCGGCAAGCCCGAGCGAATCGTGGAACGGCTGGGCGCAGTGATGGCCGCCGCGCAGCGCGACGCCGTGGCCATCGAGCATCTGGCAGATGTCGTGCGGATGTGCGCCCTCGACCGCGAAGGCGATGACGGGGAAGCGCCGCTCCATGGTCTGCGGGCCGATGACGCGGATACGCCGGTTGGCGCCGCCCAGGCTGCGCAGGCCGTCGAGGATGCGGTCGGCGAGGTGCGCCGTGTGCACCGCCGCAGCCGCGGTGTCCACTCCCGCCTGCCAGTCGATGGCGGCGCCCAGCCCGACCGCCTGGGTGATGGGCGGCGTGCCGGCCTCGAAGCGCGCGGGGATGTCGGCCCAGGTGCTCTTCTCCAGCGTTACCGTGCGGATCATCTCGCCGCCGCCCAAAAACGGCGGCAGGCTTGCCAGCACCTCGGCGCGGCCCCACAGCGCGCCGACGCCGGTGGGGCCGAACATCTTGTGGCTGGAGAGCGCGTAGAAGTCGACGCCGAGCGCCTGCACGTCCACTGGCCCGTGGCTGGCGCGCTGGGCGCCGTCGAGCAGCACGCGCGCCCCCACCGTGCGCGCTGCGCGCACGACGGCGGCGACGTCGGTGATTGCGCCGGTGACATTGGAGACGTGCGTCACGGCGATCAGCTTGCAGCGTTCGCTCACCAGCTCGTCGAGGTCGCCGGTGTCGATGCGGCCTTCCTCGGTGACGCCGAGGAAGCGCAGCTTGATGCCGGCGCGATCGCGCAGCAGCTGCCAAGGCACCAGGTTGGAGTGGTGCTCGAGGCCCGACAGCACCACCTCGTCGCCGGGCTTGAGCGTCGCACCGAAGGCGTTGGCGACCAGGTTGATGGCGCCGGTGGTGCCGCTGGTGAAGACGATCTCGCGCTCCTCGCGGGCGTTCAGGTGCTGGGCGACCTTGCGTCTCGCCGCCTCGTACGCGTCGGTGGCGGCCTCGGCCAGCGCGTGCACGCCGCGCTTCACGTTGGCGCGCCGCAGCGCGTCATGGGCGCGCACCGCCTCCAGCACCGCCTCGGGTACCTGGGCCGTCGCCGCGTTGTCGAGGTAGTGCAGCGGCACCTTGCCGTGCAGCAGCGTGCGCAGGATGGGGAACTGCGCCCGGACCGCCTCGACGTCGAAGGGCACCACGCGTACCGGCTTGTTCATCAGAATCTGCGCCCGAAGCCGACCTGGAACGTCTCGGTGAGGGTGTCCAGCTCCGCCGCGTTGCCCGTGATGAAAGCCACGTCACCGTAGGCGCTGCGCATGTACTCGCCGCGCAGGAACGAGCGGCTGGAGAGATCGCGCCGGAAGCCGAGCAGCCAGGAGATGCTGGTGGCGCCTTCCTTCACCGTCGCGTTGGTGAGGGTGTCGGAGGTCTCGATGCTGGCGCGGCCGAATCCCACGCCGGCCGACAGGGTCGTCTGCCGGAACCGGTAGCCCACGGAGAGCTTCAGGTTGATCGGCATCTTGGTGGTGTGCTCGACGATGCGCGCGCCGACCCGCTGGCCACCCTTGAAGTTGGTCCACGCCCAGTCGAACTCGCCGCTCAGGCTCAGGCGCGGTCCCATCAGGTAGTCGAGGCCGGCGAAGATGCCGGGCGCCCAGCCCTGGCCGCCGGTGTCGGTCGGCAGCACGTCGTTGGGCGTGTAGGTGGCATGGCCGTAGCCGAGGTTGACGCCGGCGTAGGGCACGATCTGCGCCATGGCCGGCGTTGCCGCGAATAGTCCCACGGCCACGGCCGCGCTGGTCAAGAGTGAATTCATTTGCTTCCCCCGCTACCTGGTTGCCACCGCGCCGATGGCGGCCAGTGCTTCCGGCGTATCCACATCCACGAAGATCGCGTCGTCGTCCATCGCCACCTCGCACACCGCGTCGGCGTGCTCGCCGATCAGGTGGCGCGCGCCGGTGTCGCCGGCTACCGCCGTCATCGGCGCGAAGAACTCCTTGCTCCACAGCACCGGGTTGCCGCGCTTGCCGGCGAAGGTCGGCACGCAGATGGAGCGGCCTTCGTGCGGCGCGAACGCGGAGAGGAGCTTGTCGAGCTGCTTCGCCTTGACGCGCGGCATGTCGCCGAGCGCGATGAGGGCGCCGTCGGCATCGGGCGCGATCTCCGCGAGCTTCGCCAACCCGGCGCGCAGCGACGCCGAAAGGCCGTCGGCATAGCTCGGATTGTGGGCGAAGTGCACGGTGCGGGCGCCCAGCGCCGCACGCACGGCTTCCTCCTGATGCCCGGTCACGACCACCACCGGCCGCGCCGCGGTGGCCAGCATGGCGTCGGCGACGTGGGCGATGAGCGGCTTGCCGTTCAGCGTCGCCAGCAGCTTGTTGACTCCGCCGGCCCGGCTCGACTTGCCGCCCGCCAGGATGACGGCGGCGATCTGCGCCGCCTCCGGCACCTCGTGTTCGTCCGCCTCGGCCCCTGCCGTCCGCGGGAACGGCCGCGCGGCGACGTCCGTCAGCAGTCCGCCGGCGCCCATGGCCTGAATGTCGGCCCGGCCGACGGGGATCTCGGCGCACAGGCGCGCCAGCACCCAGTCGAAGCCGTTGGTCTTGGGCGAGCGCGCGCAGCCCGGCGCGCCCACCACCGCCGTGTCGTTGTGGTAGGCGAGCAGCATCAGGTTGCCGGGGTCCACCGGCATGCCGAACCGCTCGATGTGTCCGCCGGCGCGGGCGATGGCGGCGGGAATGACGTCGCGGCGGTCGACGATTGCCGAAGCGCCGACGATCAGGATCGGATGGCAGTGGTCGTCGAGCAGGGTCATCAGCGCGCCCTGCACCGATTGGGTGTTGTGCGGCACGCGGATCTCGCGCTTGAGGTGCGAGCCGAAGGCGGCCAGACGCTCGCGGATCGTGACGGTGGTCTTGTCGAGCACCGACTCCTTGGTGCTTTCGGTCCAGGTCTGGATCAGGCCGACCGGCTTGTCCTGGAAGGGTATTACCGTCACCAGCGGCATCGGCCCGGCCTGCGCCCGGCGCACCGTGCCCTCCACCGAGGCCTTGGGCGCCGAGAAGGGGATCACCTTGATGGTGGCCACCAACTGCCGCGGCCGCACCACCGAGTAATGCGGCACGGTGGCGATGGTCAGGGCCTCGTCCACCGCGTTGACCGCATTGACGCGGTCGGGCTCGGCCAGCACCACGCCGTGCACCTCGGAGATCAGGTTGGCGCGGCCGGTGAACGCCGCCGCGGCGCGCACGCCGGTGCCGGCGCACGCCTCGGCCAGCGCGTTGGCGGCGGGATCCTCGTGCATGTCGCCGTCCTCGAGCTTCGCCGCCATGGCGTGGCTGAAGCCTGCCGCCTTCAGCTTGGCGACGTCCTCGGCGGTGAGCACGCGGCCTTTCTTGAAGGTGTCGGTGGCGAGCTTGACGGTGTGCGCCAGGATGGCGCCGTCGCAGTCCGCCAATGGCAAGGGTCCGAATCTCATGTCTACGCCACCTGCGACTCGGGAAGCGTTGACGCATCGCGCGGCGCGACCAAGGAACCGGATTGCTCGTGCAGCGCGGCGATCACCTCGGCCAGCACCGAGACGGCGATCTCGGCCGGCGAGCGGGCGCCGATCTTCAGGCCCACCGGGCCGCGGATGCGGTGGAAGGTCGCCTCGCTGAACCCCGCCGCCAGCATGCGGTCCTTGCGCTTGGCGTGGGTCTTCGAGCTGCCGAGCGCGCCGATGTAGAACGCGTCGGACTTCAACGCCACGAGCAGGGCCGGGTCGTCGAGCTTGGGATCGTGCGTCAGCGCGACCACCGCCGTGCGCCGGTTCGGCTTGAGCTTGGTCATCGCCTCGTCGGGCCAGTCTGTCGTCACCGTCAGCCCGGGGAAGCGATCCTCGGTGGCGAAGGCGCGGCGTGGATCGACGATGGTCACTGCATATCCCGCCATCACCGCCATGCGCGCGAGGGGCTGGGAGATGTGCACCGCGCCGATCAGGATCATGCGCAGCGGCGGGTTGAACACCTGCAGGAACCAGGTGCCGTCGGCGGCCGTGACCGAGGCCGACCTGTCGTTGACGGCCGCTTCACGCGCCGCTTCAAGGAGGGGCGATCGTTCCGTCTTCTCAAACGGATACACGAGGACGTTGTGCCCGGATGCGAGGTTCTTGGCGAGCACCACGGGGCGGCCGGCGGCCTTGTCCTGGACGATCTGGTCGAGGGTGCTGCGGTCCACGGCTGCTCCGGTTTCGCGTCCAATCCGAAGTCGCCGCGCCTAGTCGAGGCGCTCGACGTACACCTGCACCTTGCCGCCGCAGGCGAGGCCCACGTCCCACGCCTGGGTGTCGGTGACGCCGAAGTCCAGGAGGCGCGGCGTGCCGTCCTCGATCACGTCCATCGCCTCGCGGATGACGGCGCCTTCGATGCAGCCGCCCGAAACCGAGCCGCAGAACTGGGTGTTCGCATCGACCGCCAGCATGCTGCCGGCCGGGCGCGGGTTGGAGCCCCAGGTCGTCACCACGGTCGCCAGCGCCACCTTGCGGCCCTCGGCCTTCCAGCCGTGGGCGATTGCCAGCACGTCTTCCGTCTCGAATTTGCGCGGCGCCACGACAGCGCCGGCGGCCGGCGCCGCGCGGCCGGGGGAAGGGGCTTCCTTCATGGCTTGTTAACCTTATGCGTGCGAGGATGAGCTAGGGCTCGTTATATCCCAACGAGCATTTCGATAGGGAAGAATAATGGTCCCGGCGGCACGGTCAACGCTCGATGTGGCGCTGTGGCTGGTGGCCCGCGCCGATTCCGCCGGCGAGAAGCTGCAGCCGCAGAAGCTGCAACGCCTGCTGTATCTCGCCCAGGCCCACTATGCCGGCTCCCACGAGGGCCAGAAGCTGATGCCGGCGGTCTTCCTCGCCACCGAGCTCGGCCCGCTCGAGCCTAACATCTACTACCTGTTCCAAAGCGGCGAGCCGAAGATGGTCTACGCCGACCCCGCGGCCACGGTGGAGGAATTCCTCATGGGGCTTTGGGACCGCTACGGTCCGCGCCCGGCCGAGGACCTCCTCACCACCATCGCCGGCGACGGCGCCTTTGCTCTCGCGCTCAAGGCGGGCCGCAACACCGAAGTCACCACCGAGATCATGTCCGCCGGCTACGGGGGCAAGAGCGCGGTCAAGGTGCGCGGCGGCGCCAAGCCTTCGCCGGAGCCGTCCTACTGGACGCCAACCGGCAAGCGCGCCACCAAATGGATTCCGGGCCAGGCGCCGCGCCGCTGACTGTCGCGGCCGCACCGCCGATCGTTCATGACCACCGCGGTCACCGCACTTCTCGTCATCCTTGGCGGCGTCATCTTGGCGCTCGTAGCACGCAGGCTCCTACGCATCGAGCAGCCGCCGATGCTGGTTGGCGTGCTGCTCATCCCAAGTCTCGTCTGGCGCTTCAACCAGTCGCCCATCACCTAAGCGTTCAAGGGCAGGCACCGCACCGCGGTGAGTCGCGCGGCTCGCGCTCCGCCGCCGTCGCCTAGCTGCCTGCTTGCAGGGGTCGTCGCGCCGAAAGGCGCGCTACCTGCAAGGATCAACGTCGCGTCCGCTTCCTCCGCCGGACGTGAACCACAGGTAGTCGAACGGGGTCCGCGCCTCGGGCGCGCCGAAGGCGGCCGCGTAGTCCGCCGGCCGCGTCAGCGCCGCCGCCGTCTCGAGCATCCCCACCGAGGCGACCGGCGCCGCCGGCCGCATCAGGCGCAGCACCCACGGCACGCCGCGGTCGCTGCGCGCATGCCCGGTGCCGGCGATCAGCACGGCCCCGTCGCCGGCGCCCCCCGTGCCCGCGACCCCTGTGCGCGCGCCTTCGTCGCGCGTCACCAGCGCGTCGGCGAAAGCAGCGTCGCGCACGCGCTGCGCCGTGATCATCATCTCGATCACCGGGCCGGTGGTGCCGCAGTGCATGGCGACCAGCTCGCGCTCCAGCGTGCGTCGCTCCGTGTCGGGCAGCGGCGTGTCCAGGCGCGTGCGCGCCACGAACGCCGCGTCGAGGCTGGCGCGGTCGCGCATGGCGCGCCGCAGCAGCTCGTCGCTGACGTTGGCGGCGACCAGGCGCAGGCCGGCGGCCAGCGCCGCCTCGGC
>VGER01000045.1 GCA_016869235.1 Alphaproteobacteria bacterium
CGCCGCGCTGGCGCCGGTGCGCCCGGCCGCCAAGATGGATGAGCGCGGCTTCTTCATCGAGGACTTTTACAAGCCGCAGACCTACGACCTGCAGGCGGACCTCGCCGCCGCCACCGCCGAAGGCAAGATGCTGGTGGTCATGTGGGAGCGCGAGTTCTGCGAGTACTGCCAGCAGCTGCATGAGACAATCCTCATCGAACCCAAGCTGCACGACTATCTCGCCAACACGTTCTATGTGGTGCGCTACGACTTCTATGCGCGCAGCGGAAAGATGCTGAAGGACTTCGACGGCGTCTCGGCGCGCGAGGATGACATCGCCCGCCGCCACCGCGTGCTCGGCACGCCGGCGATCGAGTTCCGCATCGAGGGCGGGCGGGAGGTGTTGCGCATCCCGGGCCTCGCGGGCGCGGGCATTCTGCTGGTCGCGTTCGACTTCGCCCAGAATCGCGTCTGGGAGAGCGGCAAGAACATCAACCAGTACCTGCTCGAAACCGGCATGATCGGTCAGGGGCGTTCCGGTCCGTGATCCGCTGCACTGCACTTTGTACGGCAGGCGCGCTGGCCGCCCTGCTGCTGGCGGCGCCGTCCGCGATGCGCGTCACCGCGGCACAGGAGTTCGACTTCGATTTCGACAAGCCCGCCCCGCCAAAGCTCACCGGCATCGAGCTGGGCGTGCAGGTCTACCGGCCTGAGCTTGGCAACTGCCAGCTGTGCCACGGCTGGAACGGCAACGGCGGCCGGCAGTTCGAGGATCTCGCCGGGCGCACCTACGACCCAGGCCCGCCGCTCACCGAATCGACCATGACACGCGAGGAGATGATCGAGATCATCGCGTGCGGCAAACTCGGCACCAGCATCATGCCGCAGTACTTGGAAAACGCGTGGAAGCCCGAGCACCCCTGCTGGGGCAAGACCGCCGCGGAAGTGCCCGATGGCGAGCGTGCCGGCTTGTGGGGCGCACCCCTCTACTTGGACGAGATCGAGGCCGTCGTGCTGTGGATCCAGACGGCCTACCAGGGCAAGCAGATGTCCCTGGAACACTGCTTGCTCTATTTCGGGCCGGAATCGCGCGGCTGCGACACCCTGCGCAAGTAGGTGCGACAATGAGGCGGGCGCTCGCCGTTGGAGTCCTGCTCGCGATGGCGCCACCGCCGGCCGCGTTGGCCCAGGCCTTCGATGCGGTGCAGGTAGACGCCGGGATGGGGGTCTACAAGCCCGCAATGGCGAATTGTGAACCTTGTCACGGCTATGGCGGTGTCGGTGCGTTGGCGCTCGATGAGTACGGCGGAAAGGGCACGGCGTTTGCCCCCAGCCTCGTGACCTCGAGGATGACGCGCGAGGAGATGATCGAGGTCGTCGCCTGCGGCATCCGCAACGACTGGCTGACCATGCCACAGTACCTGCAGAAGGCTTGGACGCCGGAGCGGCCATGCTACGGAGGTAAGACGCTGGCAACCGTGGCGGAGAGCGAGCGGCCCTTTCTGGCGAAACAACCCTTGACCGAAGCGCAGATCGCGGCTGTCGTCGCCTTCGTGCAGGCGTTCTATCAGGGCAGCCCTATGAACCTCGAAAAGTGCGCCCGCTACTGGGGGGACCGCTCCCCAGCCTGCGGGATTTTCCGCTGATGCGCGCTCTCGTCCTTGCGGCCGTCGCCGCCGCACTGTTGTGCGTGGCGCCCTTGCCGCGTTCCTCCTCGGCACAGGAAGTCGATGACGCGACCATCGGCGCGGGCATCCAAATCTTCAAGACCGCCGCCAACTGCTGGGAGTGCCACGGCTGGAACGGCCTCGGCGGGCTGCCCGTGGTGGTCGGCGACCTTGCGGGCATGAACCCGGGCCCGGCCCTTGTCGCCAGCAAGCTTGATCGCGCCGCCATGCTCGAGGCGATCACCTGCGGCAAACCCGGCAGCGTCCACCCGGTGTATTCGCGCGAGGCGTGGACGCCGCGGCGGCCGTGCTACGGCAAGACGCGCGCCGACCTGGGTCCGGACGAAACGCTGCCCGACATTCAGGTGACGCTCACCGAGGGACAGCTGCAGACGGTCACCGCGTTCGTGCAGGCCTTTTACCAGGGCAAGCCGATGACGAAGGCCAAGTGCCTGCGCTACTTCGGCGTGGGACGGTCGATCGTCTGCGACCCGTTTCCCTGAGCGCACGACACTTCACGCCGCACTTAACGAAGCGTGGGGCGCTCGTCACTCGGCCGGTGCAGGCGCCGGTGCGCCGACTCCCATACCTGCATCGGCGCGTGCGTCCTTGCGCTTTTTGCGGGCGATGAGTGGCGGGCACTTCTCGTCGTCGTAGTAGTCGACCTGGCAGTCGAGGCACTGCAGGCACTCGTTCATGTTGATCTGGCCCGACGGCTCGATGGCGCCGACCGGGCAGTCCGCCTCACAGATGCGGCACTGAGTGCCGCATTGTGGCTTGCGCTTCAGCCACTTAAACATGCGCAAGCGGCCGAACACGCCAAGCGCGCCGCCGAGCGGGCACAGGAAGCGGCAGTAGAAGCGCTCGATGAACAGGCCGGCGGCCAGCAGCGCGACCGCGTAGAGCACGAACGGCAGCTCGCGCACGAAGTAGACGTTGATGGCGGTCTTGAACGGCTCGACCTCTTCGAGCTGGTTGGCCATGTCCACCGAATAGAAGCCGATGGCGAGGATGCCGATGGCGAGGATGTACTTCACCGCCCACAGGCGCTCCTGCAGCCCGCTCGCTACCTTGATCTGTGGCACGCGCAACAGGATCGCCAGCTTGTTGGTGAGCTCCTGCAACGCGCCGAACGGGCACAGCCAGCCGCAGAACACGCCGCGGCCGAGCAGGAACAAGGTGACGGCGATGTAGATGCCGAGGACGAAGAACAGCGGATCGAGCAGGAGGGTCTCCAGCCCCGCGCCGGTGAACGGCGCCGTCATGTAGGTGAGGATGTTGATGATCGAGAACTGCGCGCCCACCCACCAGCCGAGCCAGCCGAGGGTAAAGGAGAGGAGGCCGATGCGCACGACGTTGTAGGCCATGCGGCTGCGCACCAGGGTGTCCTGGAACAGGAACACCAGCGTCACCGCCGCCAGCAGCGCCCCGAGGATGGAAATGTCGACGACCTTGCTTTCCCAGATCTCGATCCAGGCGGGCCGCACCACCGGCACCGGCAGCAGCTTGTGGACGTCGGGCAGGTCGTAGGTGATCGGGATCTCGACCGTCATGGGCGCGCCGGCCTTGGTGAAGCCCGGCTGCATGAGCACCACGCGGAACGGCTTGAGCGGGTCGAGGCCGGCGCTGGCCGGAACGGCGAACACCATGCTTTCGCGCGACGGCAGGAGCTCGCCGGCGAACGCCGCGGCAACCAGCATGCGCACGGCCTCGTCGCGATGGAACAGGAACGATGTCCCGCCCTGCTCGATGCGGACCTGGTCGAACATGTTGCCGGTGGCGTTGCGCAGGTGGCTGTTGCTGACGAACGACGAATAGCCCTTGTCGGCCATCCAGATGCTCAGCTCGCCGTTCGGCTCGCGCGCCATCAGCTCGCGATAGCGCGTGTCGCCGAACATGTTGTTGCCGATCGACGTCGGCGACACCAGCGCCATGTTGAACTGGATGAACAGGTCGTCCAGCCGCCCCATTTGCTGCGGGCTGATGTCGGGTCTGGCGCCGTCGCCGCCTTTTTGCTCAAAGAGCTTGATGGCGTCGCGCACCGTCACGCTGATGCCGACGATCGATCCCTTCTCGATCAGCTCCCGTGCGTTGTAGGGGGCGAAGCCTTTGCGATCGATCTGGGGCTCGGTGACGACCTGCTCGACCTCGCCGACAATGTGCGCGGCGTAGACCCGCGTCGCCGCGCTCTGCATGCCGGCCTTCAACGCGCGGCCCGAGATGGTTGCGCCCGCGATGAGGTCCGGATCCACGCGACCCCAGCGCTGGATGGTCGCGGTGGCGAAGCCGGCGATGAACTGGTCGAGGCGCGCCTGCGGCACGCCGCGGCCGATGATCGTCTCGGAGTGCTGTTGCAGCACGACGCCGGTGAGCTTGCCGTCCATGGTCAGGCCGCCGAAGAAGTCGAACGGCTTGCCGGCGTAGCCGGTGGCGTTCACGACATCCATGGTCGAGAAGATATAGCCCTTGAGTTCACCCTTCTCGCGCACTTCAAGCGCGGGAGGCCGGCCTTCGGTGGCGGTGAGCGTCACCTCGCCGGGGAATAGCTCGCGCACCGTCTCGGGCTTGATGCGGAAGATGAGGTCGTTGCTAGTGTTCGCCGGCGGCCGCGCCTGCGCCACTGCCTGCGAAGACCAAGCGAGAACGAGCACGCTCAACAGCAGCGCGCACGCCCCCGCGGCGCGCCGCAACGCATTCACCAACACCGCCACTGGTCTACCTCCCCGCCGCTCGTCGTGCGAATGCGCGCCAAGACGCGACGCCACCCCGCGGCGGGCGGAGAATAGCAAGTTCAGGGCGGGTTTGACTTTAGTTCGCAAAGGTGTGGAATCTCTGGGCTGGTGGCTGCAGGGTGGTGGTTCGCGTCCTTGTCCCCCTGGTCCCGTTGGTCATTATGGCCGCCAAATTGACGGCCACCGCCGGTGAACGCGGGGCTAGGCCTCAGGGAGGCAATCGTGGTTCGAACGCCAGGGCGCATGCGCCTGTCCTTTGCCGCATTGGCGGTCGTGCTCGGCGCCATGCTGATGCCGGCCGCCGCGCAGGAAATCCCGATGTTCGGGCACCCGGTCCGCATCGGCGTGCTGCTGCCCGAGGAGAAACCGGCCGCCGGCCCGTTGTGGGCCGAGATCGTCAAGTCGGCGCGCGAAGGCCTCGTGGCAACAGAGGAGGACTTCGTCTTCAACGCCGAGCTGGTGGGTATGGACTTCAAGGCGATCGCCGAATCCCCGGTGGGCGGCGATCTCATCGCCGCGGCGCAGAAACTCCTGGACCAGGGCGCCTTCGCCATCATGGGCGGCTACACTAACGTCGAGGCGCGCACGCTCGGCGTATGGGCCGAGCAGAAGGGAATCCCCTTCGTCAACTTGGGCGCCACCGCCGACTCGCTGCGGAACGATCAATGTTCCGCGACGACGTTCCACCTCTCGCCGAGCGCGGCGATGTACATCGACTCCATCGTCGGCTGGTACGTCCGCTCCGGGCTGCGGCAGTGGTACTTCGTCGTCGAGGACAGCGAGGAAGGCCGCGCCCAGTACGAGCGCATGCGCTGGTCGATGCAGGAGCGCCACTTCGGCGCCCGCGAGGTCGGCCGCATGAACCTCGCGCCCGGACGCGCCGGCGGCGCCAACCTGGCCAACGCGGTGCGGCGCGCCAACGCCGACGTTGTCGTCCTGCTGCAAGGTGCCACCGATCAGCTCACGGCTCTGAAGGACCTCGAGGCCGGCGGAGTGCCGGCGACGGTGCAGGTCACCGGGTTCCCACACCTCGAGGCGCAGTTGCGCCAGTTCTATCGCCAGTCGCGCGCCGCGGCGCCCAACCTCGGCACCGGCCATCGCGCCGCGGCGTGGGAAGCCAGTATCGACGCCTATGGCGCGCGCGAGTACAACGCGCGCTACCGCGAGCGCTGGGGTGTGCCGATGGAGACGCCCGCGTGGGCCATCTACCACGGCATGCGCATCCTCTACGAGGCGGCGTTCTTCACCGGCGGCAAGACCGATCCGAAATCGGTGATGCGCTACATCATGGATCCGGGCTCGGTGTTCGACCTCCACAAGGGAGTCGGCACGTCGTTCCGTCCCTGGGACCGCCAGGAGCGCCAGTCCCTGTACCTGATCAAGGTCAACACGCCGGCGCGCGCCACCAATCTCCTCAACGAGGCGCTGCTGGTCGGTGAGCTGCCGGCGATCTACATGCCCGGCACGAACCTGGTCGAGCGCCTCGACCAGATTGGCGACCTCGCCAACCGGAGCCGCTGCCGCAAACCTACCCCGCTCCGCTAGTGGTGGTTGAAATCAACCACCCCCGCCGAAGAATGGGTCGTGGGACCGGGTAACGGCTTTGCAAAACTGCGATTTCTTGGCCGTGCGGCGGCGTTCCGGCGCTGGCATGGCGCTTGCCTTATGGCAGGTATTGGAATTCCCAATGGCTGATCGCCGCGGTGAACGCGGGGGCCTTCTGGGTCGACAGGACCCAGCAAAGGGCCGGCCGAGACGTGGGGACTGGGAGGAAGAGAATTGGGGACTGGGAGGAAGAGAATGACGTACGGGTTCTTGGTGAGGCGTGGTTTCGTGGGGGCCGCGCTCGCCTCGGGGCTTTTGCTCGGCGCCGATGGCTTGGCGCAGACCCCGGTCAAGCCGGGCGATACCTACCGCATCTACGTGGCCAACGAGTACAACGCCGACATCACGGTGATCGACACCGCCACGGACACCGTGATCGGCGCGATCCCGATCTCGGGCCGGCCCGGCCTCGTGCGGCCGCGCGGCATGGCGCTGTCGCCCGACGGAACCGTCGTCTACGTCTCGGTCAGCGACTTCCATCCCGAGTTCGAGGTGCCCGAAGACAAGATCGTCGCCATCGACACGCGCACCAACACCGTCCTGCAGGAGTTCCGCGCCGGCGGCAACCCGGAGCGCGTTGCCATCAGCCCCGACGGCAAGCAGGTGTGGGCTTCGCTCGAGGCGATCGCGCATGGCGGCGGCTACGACATCGCCACGGGCACCCAGTTCGTCCAATTCCGAGTCGGCATCGAAGCGGAAGGCGTGGCGGTGAGTCCCGACGGCAAGTGGGTCTACGTAACCGCCGAGGCAACGCACACAACCACGGTCTACGACGTCGAGAACAAACGTATCCTCAAACACGTTCTGGTCGGCAACCGGCCGCGGTGCGTGGCGTTCTCGCTCGACGGCACGCGCGCCTACGTCTCTGCCGAGATCGGCGGCACCATCTCGATCATCGACGTCACCAGGAACCATACCGTGGTGGCGAACGTGAACCTGGGCCTCGACTCGCGTCCCGTCGAGCTCGTGGTCGATCCCGCCGGCAAGTACCTGTACGTGGCTGGCGGCGGCACCAGCGCGATCTACGTGATCGACCTCGCCACCAACAGGATCGCGCACATCATCAAGGAGCGCATGGGTCGCCGCCCGTGGGGAGTGACCATCACTCCGGACGGCAAGAAGGTCTACACGGCTAACGGCCTTTCCGACAGCGTGTCGGTGATCGATCCGGAATGCATGTGCGTGGTGAAGAACATCTCCGTCGGACGCGGCGCCCACTCGGTGCAGGTCGGCGTGGTACCGGCTCGCGGCTAGGGAGGCGTCCATTTTGTTCAACGGTTTGCGGCACTGGATCGGTGCCGGCGCGGTCACCCTGGTCCTCGGGCTGGCGACTTCGGCCGACGCCCAGATCCTGGAGCGCAAGCACGAGCCCTACTACCAGTACATGCTGCCGATCAGCCGGGCGTTCGGCATCGAGATGCTCGACGCCCGCCTGCGCGTCGCCGAGGCCTACACCACGGCGCTCAACAATGACCTCAAGCAGCAGCTCGCCAACATGGCGACCAAGGACCTTGGCCGCTTCTACGGCACGCTGCAGCAGAAGAACGCGGCGCTCGCGACCGAGCTCAAGACCGCGGTGGACGCGGTCGTGAAGGCGATCAACGACGGCCAGTCCGCCTCGGCTCTCGCCGCGCGCGCGCGGCCGCTGGTGGCGCGTGCCTACGACGCCGTGATCGACCCGGCCCTGCGCAGCAATTTGCAGTTCAAGGCCGCAGTGACGGCTTCGCTATTGGTCGCCGAGGATGGCGTTTCCGAGGGTTTCGAGGAAGCGGTGAAGTTCCCCAACCGCCAGCAGTATCCGGCCGGCTGGGGCGCCTGGGAACGCGTTGAGGTCCTGTGGAAGGAATTGGCCGCAGTCGCGCCGCCGGCCCTCGCCACCGAAGGCACCCTGCTGATGGACAACATGCGGCCGTTCTACAAGACGAAGCATCTGCCGCCGAGTCCGTTCCCGATGGAAGACCAGGAGGAGCTCGAGGCGCTCGCCCACGGCATGTCGACCGTGCTGGAGAACCTTGCCGACGCCAGCCTATACGTCGGCCGCGACATGATCCGTCTTGCTCAGACGCTTGCCGATACCTTGGCCCCTGCCTGCGCGGACTATGCGGCCGGTCGCGACGCCCTGGCGACGGAGCGCGTGTATGCGGTGCTCGAGCACTTCGTTTCAGAGGCCAGCGGTCTCAGCGGCGCGGTCAGCGTGATGGCGCCGGAAGCGGATCAGCGGGCGCGAGCGCTGTTTCCGCGCCTCGTGGTCACGCGGTACCAGGCGCCCGCCGGCGCGGTGAACATGAACGCGCCCGCCGTGGAGGCCTGCCTCGGCTTGATGGCAGTCATGGCCGAGGCCAAGAAAGTGGTCGGCGGATGATGGAGTAGCCCCAGTCCCACCCAAGGGAATCGGCCGCTGTCGCGAGATGGCGGCCGATGGCACTTTGACGGGGGTTCTGGCAGGATTTCGGCAACGATCGGAGGACACGTGTCATTGGCGGCTGAACCTGCGGCGGCGGCGGCAACGTCGCCCCACGCCATAGAGGCAATCGCGCTCGGGCGCCGCTACGAGAGCGTGGTCGCGGCCGAAAGCGTCTCGTTCAGCGTCGCCAAGGGCGAGTTCTTCGCCCTGCTCGGCCCCAACGGGGCCGGCAAGACCACCGTCCTGCACATGCTCACCACGCTGGTGACGCCGACCTCCGGCAGCGCCTCGGTCATGGGCTACGACGTCGTCCGCGACGCCGAGCAGGTGCGCCGCCAGCTCGGCATGGTGTTCCAGGATCCCGCGCTGGACGAACGTCTCACCGCCAAGGAGAACCTCGATATCCACGCCGTGCTCTACGGCATCCCGCGGGCATCCCGCGCCGCCGCGGTGCAGCAGGCGCTCGCCTGGGCGTCGCTCAACGAGGTCGGCCAGCGCCGCGTGCGCGCCTTCTCGGGCGGCATGAAGCGCCGCCTGGAGCTTGCCCGCGCCATCATGCACGGGCCGCGCGTGTTGTTCCTCGACGAGCCCACCATCGGCCTCGACCCGCAGGGCCGCCGCCACCTCTGGGACCGCATCGCCGCGCTGCGCGAGGAAGGCATGACGGTGCTGATGACCACCCACTACATGCCCGAGGCCGAGGCGTGCGACCGCGTCGGCATCATCGACAAGGGCAAGCTCGTCGCCATCGGCGCGCCGAAGCAGATGATCGCCCAGCAGCCGGCCGCCAAGAACCTCGAGGACGTATTCCTCAAGCTCACCGGCCGCGCCTTCCGCGACGAGGAGGCATCGCATCGCGACCTCATCGTCAACTTCGGCAAGCGCGGCGGGGAGCACACCCGATGACCAACACGGCCGGCGTCCTTCCCGGCGGTTCCCGCCCGGCGGCCGAGGCTCTCGGCCTGCGCCAATGGATGGGCATTGCACCGTCGGTCGTCTACGTCATGTGGCGCCGCGAGATGGTGCGCTACCGGCGCGACAAGTCGCAGCTGTACGGCGGCCTCTCGCGCACGGTGCTGTGGCTGGTGGTGTTGGGCTTCGGCCTCGGCGCCGCGTTGCGCGAGATCGAGGGCTACACCTACGGCCAGTACATCCTGCCCGGCGTCATCACGCTGAACGTGCTGTTTGCCTCGCTGCAGTGCGCGATCGCGCTGGTGTGGGACCGCGAGGTGGGCCTGCTGCGCGAGGTGATGGTTTCGCCGGCCCCGGTGCTCTCCGTTACTCTCGGCAAGCTGTTGGGCGGCGCCACCATCTCCGTCATTCAGGGCAGCATTCCGCTCCTCTTCATGCCGCTCCTCTACATGCCGCCGAACGCCAGCCTGCTCGATCCTTCGATGGCCTGGACGGCCGTGGAGAGGGCGTACGATCCGCTCGCCATCGTGCAGGCATGGGTGGTGATGTTCTTCATGGGCATCTTCATGACCGCGCTCGGCGTGATCGTCGCCGCGCGGCTGAAAACCTATGAGGGCTTCGGCGCCATCTCCAACGGCATCATCCAGCCGCTCTACTTCCTGTCCGGCTCGATCTTCCCGCTGCGCGGAGTCATCGGCGGCGTCGGCTTCATGGAAATTCCCGAGGCCATCCGCGACGAGCTGCGCCGCATCGGCATCTTCGCCATCGGCGGCGGCTGGGTCGTGCAGTTGCCGGTCTGGCTGCAGGTGATCGTGTTCGCGAACCCGGTCACCTATCAGCTCGACATGCTGCGCTACGTGCTCCTCGACTTCGAGCAGATGCCGCTGGTGTGGGACCTGCTCATCACGTTTGCGCTGCCGCCCGTCGCCGCGGTGGTCGCCGCGTGGTCGATGACCCGCATGATGAAGAGCCGCTAGGCTCCACAAGCACAAAGGCCTCGCGAGCTGCGCGCTCGCGAGGCCTCTCTTGTTTGTGCAGGGCGCGCTGCCCTCAGACCGGCGGCATGCGGCAGGGATTGTCGTTCGGGCCGTCGCCGAACTGGTCGAGGATCTGGGCGGCTTGGCCGGCGGGCGTCGCGGACGGGATTTCCTTGTCGGCCTTGCCGAGCCCCACCCAGGTCGTGAAGTCGATGCGCACCCACTCGCTCTCCTGGTTGATGTTCACCGAGTAGAGCGGCTGGCGCAGCTGGTGGTCCCAGGGCCGGAAATTCATCCCCGGCCCCTTGCCGACGTCGAAGGTCACGTCCTGACGCTCGAGATAGCGCGCCAGGTCGGGGCCGGCCGTGGACTGCGCTCCAGCAACGGCCTGGGCAATGATGCCGATGGTGTGGAACGACGCCCATGCGGTCGGGTCGGCCGGCTCGCTCCAGCGCGCCATGTACGGCTCGTTGAACTTGGCGGCGCCGTTGGCGGTCAACGTCGTCTCCCAGGCGGCGATGCGGTGGCGCGGATTGTACAACGGCGCCAGCTCGCGGATGCTGGCGACGTAATCGCGCGTCTGCGAGATGTCGTGCGGGAAGGCCAGCGCCGGGGCATTCACCTGCGAGTTCTCCTGCTGGGCGAGAAACGCGATCTGATCCACTGCCTCGACGAGCAGCAGCACGACGTCGGCGCTGGAGCGCCCGATGGCGTTGAACTCGTTGTAGTAGACGGGCTGCCCGCGTTCGGCGGCGGCGGCGCCGACGACCTGGCCGCCAGAGCTGTGCTTGGCGACAGCCTTGAGGGCGCGCGCGTGCAAGGCGCGGCCCTTGTCCGAATCCTCGTGCAGAACGAACCAGCGGCGTTGGCCTTGCGATGCGCCGAGGCTGACCAACGCGTCGAGGAACATGGCTGCGCTCGCCTCGACGTGGAAGGTGTAGCGGCCGCAGCCGGCGCCGCGCAGCGCATCGGTCGAGTCGCCAATGTTGAAGAAGGGCACGCCGGCGCGCTCGGCGATCCTGCCGAGCACCTGGGCATGGCCCTCGCCGACGCCGCCGACGATGGCGGCGACATCCGGCACCGTCTCGACAAGGCGCGTGCCGGCGCGTTCCGCGGCCTCGGCAATGGGAGCGTTGGCGTGCAGGAGCTCGAGCTGGAAGCCCGAGTCGCCGATCGAGTCGCCCAGGATCGCCTCGGCGAGAACGGCGCCCATGCGCGCGCCTTCGCCGATGTAGTCGTTGATCGACGTGCGCACCGTGGAAAAGCCGGTCCGGGCCGGCACGATCATGGCAATGCGCAGCTTCCTGGCCGGCGGCAGGCCACCGGCTCCCAGGATGCCGCGCTGCTGCAACTGCTGCAGCGTCTGGGCTTTGGCGGGCGGCAAGAAGCCGGTCAGCGCGGCGGCGCCGGTGAGCGCAAGAACCTCGCGTCGGGTAGGACGGCGCATGATCAGAGTCTCTCCATCGTCAGGATCGGCGCCGCGAGCGGCATCAGCGGTATGTCGAGCTCCGTGAGAACCTGCTGGATGTCCTCCCACCGGGTGGCGATGGCAATGTCGAACAGGTCGCGGATCGACTCCTCGCCGCGCCGGAAACCGATCACCATGTTGAGGAACATGGGCGTGAACGGAGGCTCGAATTCGGGCGTTACCGGCAACACAATCACCGGGACCTCGGAGCGCGCCGCGAAGTACCCCGCCGCCGGTCCCCACGCGACGCCAACGTCGATGGTTTGATTGGCGACATCCTTGACGATGGTGTCGATCTCGAACTGGTAGAATTCCTTGATGCGCTGCCCCAATCCCCGCACCTCGAAGGCTTCCTGGGTCGGACCGCCAGGGGGCTGCATGCCGACCTTCAGCTCCTTGAGCTTCGGGTCGTCGAACATCTCGATGCGGTAGGGTCGGTCGGCGCGCTGGATGAAGACGAACGGACTGCGGAAGTACGCGAGCGTCGGGGTCACCAGGGGATGGCCGTCCTCGATCGCCATCATCACGTCGCACTGACCGGTGCGCAGGAAGTCCTGCACGGCGGCCTCGGAGGCGGGGAACCACACGTAGGTGACGGTCGCGCCCATCTCGTCGGCCAGGATCTTGGCGACGCGGTTTTCTAATCCGGTCCCGTCCGCGTGCGAAAAGGGCATTCGGTTGGGGTCCCCGCATACCTTCAATTCCCACGCTGCGGCGGCGCCTGCGGGAAGGAATACGACTGCCGCAAGGGCGGTCAGAAGTGCGGCCAAGGGTGCGCCCTTGGCGCGCCAGGAAGCCAGGTTGAAGTCGTTCTGTTCACTCGTATGCATACGGAAATCCACGATTCGCGCCTCGTGCAGACGCGCCGTCGCGCCCAATCTTGGAGGGGGTTACCCGCTGGGAAGGCAGTCTACACCGGCGCCTTCGCCCGGGGGATGGGCTTTGTTAGGCACCCAGCCTGAAAGAAGACCGGGGGGAGGCTTACGCCTCCCCCCGGTGGGTTCGCCTTGGGCTGGGCGGACTAGACCGCCCAGCGTCACGGCTGGCGGGCCGGTTAGCCCGGCAGCTTGAACACGTACAGCGTGGTGCCCGAACGGCGATACCGGTTCGCATTGTCCGGAGCCGCATTGGCAGCCACGGCGGTGTTGGCCGCGGCCGAGCTCGCGATGATGGCGACGAACTGCTTGCCACCTTGCGAGTAGGTGATCGGCGACTGATGGAAGCGTGCGCCGGCGCGGAACTCCCATACGATGTCACCCGTGCGGGCGTTCATGGCGCGCAGGACGCCACGGTCGGTGCCGCCCTGGAATAGCAGGTCACTTGCCGTCGCCAGGATCGGATTGCGGTTGGCGTCGCTCGGCCACTCGCGCTTCCAGACGATCTTGCGACCTGCCGGATCCGAGGCGATGAGCTGGCCCTGAATCGTGGTGGGCCGCCCGTCCAGGCCCACCGTCGGTGCGCCCGAGAGCGTCACGCGCAAGCGGTAGCCGCCGGTGGTGGCGTTGTTCGGGGTGTAGTCGCCCCTGATCATGCGCAGAGCGCCGCAGCTGTTGTCGGTAGCGGTGTAGACCAGGTTGGTCCTCGGGCTGTAGGCATCCTGCTCCCAGTTGCGCGCGGCGATGCCGGGGCAGAAGACCACCTCGGTGCCCGTGTAGTCTGCCGGCTTGTTGTTCGCCATCGGATCGGACTGGGTGTATCTCCGCCGGTCAGCAAGGTCGGTGAACATGATCTTGGTGATGTCGTACTTCGGCAGGCCCGTGGCCATGTCGACGCCGGTCATGATGTCCTGGTAGGTGTGCATCCACGGCTCGTTGACGAGCTTGCCGGTGGCGCGATCCCACACATAGAACATGCCGTTGCGGGCGGCCTTGACCGCGGTCTTCACGGTTTGTCCGCCGATGTTGAGGTCGATGAGCGGCGTGATCAGCGGCTCGTCGAGGTCCCACATGTCGGAGGGCGAGATGTTGTAGGCCCAGATCAGCTCGCCGGTCACCGCGTCGCGAGCCATCTGCGAGGCGCAGAAGTTGTTGTGATAGCTGGTCAGCGTGCCGTTGGCGGCGAGGTCGATCTTGCCCCACTCGCGGCGATAGTCCGGGTTCCACGGGCCGCAGTTGCCGGTCGAGTAGTAGAACATCTTCAGGTCGGGGTCGTAGGTGAAGTAGCCCCACGACGTGCCGCCGCCGCGCTTCCACGAGTCGCCGAACCAGCTGTCGAGCGCCGGGTTGGCGCCTGCCATGTAGGGGTAGTTCTTGTTGAAGCGGGCGCCGATGCCGACCTCGTTGTTCGGGCCCATGTTGTACATGGTCCACATGTTGCGGCCGGTGTTGATGTCGTAGGCGTGCACCTTGCCGCGCACGCCGAACTCGCCGCCCTCGTTGCCGCCGATGAACAGCTTGCCGGCAACGATGTTGTTGCCCGCCATGCCTTCGCCGCGCGTGATGTCGGTGCCGACGGTGCGCCACAGCTGCTCGCCCGACTTGGCGTCGAGGCCGATGTTCTGGCCGTCGAGGGTCGAATAGAAGATCTTGCCCTCGGCGTAGTAGAGGCCGCGCGTCTGCGAGCCGCAGCAGGTCTGCGCGGTGGCCAAGGCGACATCCATGGTGGGACGGAACTCCCACTTGATGACCCCTTCCTTGTTCAGGTCGAGGGCGTACACGTAGTTCGGCTTCGGCGAGGCGATGTACATCGTGTCGCCGATGACGAGGGGCGAAGCCTCATGGTTGTCGAGAATGCCGACCTGCCACGTCCATGCGACCTGCAGGTTCTTGACGTTGTTGAGGTTGATCTGATCGAGCGCGCTGTAGTTCCAGCCGTTGTAGGTGATGCTGGGCATCACCACGTTGGCCGGATCGCGCGACAGGCGCAGCACGTCGTCGTTGGCGAGTGCGGTGCCCGACACACCCGCTGCGGCGGCGAGCGCCAAAGCGGACGTGGTTACCTTCCAGGTATTCGTCATTAAACAAACCTCCCCTAGGGGCCTGATTGGGCTCAGGCGGGATTGAACGCGGCCGACCGTTCCGGAATTCTCCGCCGGCCGCGACGTGCGATTGTGGCTAATAAAAGAAAAGGGGGGAAGCCCCAGGCTTCCCCCCTTGCTACGCAATCGCGGGTGGGACCCGCGCCTGTCCGCTACCAGGGCTTGTTAGCCCGGCAGCTTGAACACGTACAGCGTGGTGCCCGAACGGCGATACCGGTTCGCATTGTCCGGAGCCGCATTGGCAGCCACGGCGGTGTTGGCCGCGGCCGAGCTCGCGATGATGGCGACGAA
>VGER01000046.1 GCA_016869235.1 Alphaproteobacteria bacterium
GCCCGCAACTTCCTGGCAGCCGTGGCTCTGGCCGCCACCCGCCTCTGGCTCAGGCATTATGAGTCCACGACCTAGGGTTCGCGCACTCGTAACGGCATCGCGGCAACGCCAGGTGCTGCCGGTGCTGCTGACGCAGCCGTATCGCGCGGGCGACACGGAAGGGGATACCCGCTTGCCGGGCCTCTGGGGAATCTCCGGCCGCGCTGGCTGGCATGTCCTGGCGCGGTACAACGACGTGACGCGCCAGGTCGCTGCCGAGACGGGCAGTCCCCTCATCGACTTAGCGTCGACCATGCCGCACGCTCCGGAGTCGTTCACCGACATGGTGCATTACACCAAGGTCGGCGCGGGACAGATAACCGCGCAGGTCCTGTCGGGGCTTTGTCCCATCCTGGCAACGGCCTTTCCCGGCAAGCACACCGCCGCCTGTCCCTAGGGCGCGAGGTGCGGCCCGGCGCCCCGCCTGCTTGACCTCTCGCCCGGATGGGTCTGCTATGGTGCTAATGCGCGTTCCGCTCGCCCTCGTGCTCGCGGCCCTGCTCGTCCTGACGGCCGCGCCATCCGCCGTTGCCGACGACATGGACGAGGCCGGGCGTGCCTATGTCCGCGGTGACTACGCGAAGGCCCGCAAAATTCTTGCTCTGCTCGCCGAGCAGGGCAGCGCCCGCGCGATGACGGTGCTCGCGACCATCTATCGGTACGGCGACGGCGTCGAAATCGATCCGGAAAAGGCAGCGCGCCTTTACCGGCAGGCCAGCTTGCTTGGCGATGTCGCCGCGCAGTACGAGCTCGCGCAGCTGTACTGGATCGGATTCGGCGTCGAGCAAAGCGTGACGCACACTCTCATGTGGCTCACCGTCGCGCTCGACCTGCTCGGCTTCGAGGAGTTCGTCGCCGACTCCGGCGCCAGCAAGCGCCAGCCCATCACCGAGTTCCGCCAGAATGTCGTGGCCCAGGCAAATTTCTTGGAGTTGGCCCGTGCGCTCGACATGGCTGCGACCTGCCGAAGATCGAAGTTCACGGCCTGCGACTAGACCGTCCTGGCTTGTCGTCCCGCTGGCGCAGGTCGTCAGTGGGTCCGGGTGCCGCCCGAAGCGGCGGGGTCAACCGATCCGGCCTGCGACGCCATGGTCATGGCGTGTTCGGCGAGCCGGACCAGTTCGATCCGCAGCTTTGGGTCCGCAGTCAGCTTGGCCGCGGAGCGGAGATAGGCAGCGTGCTCCCGCCAGGATTCGGCATCCGTACTCATGTGTGCCTCCGAATGGCTGCAACGAGCACGGATTCCTATGCCGCGGAGCGGTAACAGCCGGGTAACCGCAGGCGCGGGCCGCTACGCTGGCCCGGGAAGGAGCGAAATACCCTCCTCCCGGCGATCCGAACGAGTCGGCGCCGCGGCTTCGCCGGTCGCCTCTTCGTTACAGCCCGAAGACGGCGCGGTCGAAGATCAACAGCAGCACGGCGGTGTAGATCGCCACTGCCACCAACGCGATTGCGAACTCTTTGAGTACCGGCGTCTGCATGGTTCCGCTCCCCAAGGCTGGTGCACCAAGCGTGTTGCCGAGCCGAAGCTTATCAATCCTGTGAAGGAATCATAAGGTTCTGTAACAGCCGATCAGCGGGCGCACTATTGAACGCCTCCCCTGCGCTACCCGTGTGGCGAGCATGCGCAAGGCTCACCACCGAAAGTAGTGTAGGGGCGGGCAGACACACGTGTGGCGCTGCCTTGTCAGCGGAGCGGAAGCGTGGCTCTGTAGGCGGCCATATACGTCGCCTGGGCCGCCTTCTTTTTCGTGCTCGCGTCAGCCGCCGTGCTCAGCTACGCGGCGTTCCGCTACCGGCAGATCCTCTCGATCACACGCTACTTCGTCAAAGCCGCAACGGTGTACGTGCTCGTCGGCGAGGAAGACGCGCGGCTGGCCGCGCTCGCCGCCGGCAAGGGCGCGACGGCAAAGGACCGCCAGCGCATGAAGGAGTTCATCGCCACGCTGTCCGGCTCCTTCCGGAACCAAAAGTCGAAGCGCTGGGACAAGTAGGTCGAGCGCTCGAACTATCTGGTGAAGGAGTTCGACAAGGGCGGCACCCTCTCCCAAGAGGCGTTCGAGGCGCGCGAGGCGCTGCGCCTGCACAATGAGGTCTATCTGCGGGCGCTCAAGTCGGGCGACGCCGGGGTGTTCCTGCGCCGCTATCCGCAGCTGTTCGGCCGCGAGGCCGAGAAGGCGATGGCTGCCGGGGAGCACCCGGACCAAGTGTCCGAGGCGATCGTCGCCGAGGAGGCCGCCAAGGCCAAGCCCCGCCGCGCCGCCGCCGCGGCGAAGTAGCCCCGGCCCCTCCGCAAGCGGGAACCGGCCAGCACAACCGGCCAGGACATAGGCATCCGGCCGGTTTTTGTTGCCGATAGGTTTTCCCTATCGCCGGCTTAGGCGACCCCCGCTATCCGCCCGATAGATTGGCCGTATCGCCGCTCTGGCTATCGTGGCTGCCGGACGTAGGGCCGCGCCGGTGCGCGAGCCGGTCCCACAAAGGAGTACACCGATGGCCTGGAAGACCCCGAAGATCACCGTCATCAGCGTCGGCATGGAAATCAACTGCTACGCCTGCGCCGAGCTCTAAGGCACGTCGCACATCGCGGCAGGCAACTGCCGCCAGGAAACCCCGGGACCACTCCCGGGGTTTTCGCGTTTCAGGGCCTCGGCTTGCGCCCTCCCGGCGGTGGCCGCATCGTAACGGTCATGCCTCTCCGCTGGCTGTTGGCTGCCGTGGTAGCGCTGGCGTCGCCGCCCGCGCTTGCCGCCGACTTCGACGCCGGCATGGCGGCCGCGCGCCAGGGCGACTTCGCCACGGCGTACGCCGAATGGAAGCCGCTCGCGGATGCGGGCCACGCCCGCGCCCAGGTCAACCTTGGGCAGATGTACGAGGCCGGCAGGGGCGTCGACCTCGACCTAACCGAGGCGGCGCGCCTGTTCCGCGCCGCGGCCGAGGGCGGTTATCACCTCGGGCAGCTGCGCTGGGCGATGGCGCTGCAGAAGGGCGAGGGCGTGCCCAAGGACAAGCCGCAGGCGCTCGCCTGGCTTCACAAGGCCGCCGAGCAGCACAACGCCGAGGCGCTCTACGAGCTCGGCTACGCCTACCATGAGGGCGAAGGGGTCGCGCCCGACCCGGTCGCGGCGATGAAGTGGTTCATCGTCGCCGACGAGTACGGCTGGGGCGAGGCGTACTACGCCGGCACCTACGTCGCCGACCGCCTCACCAGCGAGCAGCTCGGCGCCGCCAGCCAGGCAGCCCTGGCGTGGATGGCCCAGCACCCGCGCCCGGAGACACGCTAGGCATCAGGCTACGCGAGCTTCAGGTTCCCGGATTCCACCAGCTCGCCCATGATCCTGGCGAGGCGGCCCTCCTGGCCGCGGCCGGGGTAGGGCACCGCCGCATCGTTCACCACTGGCAGCCGCGCAGCCCGCAGCGGCTCGTTGAGGCCGTCGAACACCGACTTCTTCACCAGCACGATCTGCTTCGGCTTGATCGCCTTCACTTCCTGCACGCGCCCCGCGGCATGGCGTTGGATGATCGCGACGCGCTCCTCGTGCTCGTGCTTGGAGATCGACCTCCGCACGGCGTCGATGGTCCAGTAGCCGTCGGCCTGGAAGCGCTTCAGCCATTGATCCTTGCGGGCGCGCTCGGCGGGTGTGTCGTCGCTGAAGTCGCCCCGGTAGAGGAAGCGCATCAGGTGCAGCCAGAAGCCGTCGTGCGCCTTCACGTCGAGGAAGTAGAAGTGCCGGTCGCCGCCATAAGGCGGCGACTCCTGAATGAACAGGACGCGCACCTCCTTCGGCCGGTACCTCGCCGCCGCGGCGGCGTACGGTGCGTAGGCGTCTTCGCTCACGCCGCGAAGCATGGTAAATCGGCGCGGGCGGTGCAAGGGTAGGGCATGGAGACACGTCCCGGCCTGGGGCTGTCGCAGCGCGACGCGGGGATCCTCGATAGCATCCCCGAGCCCCTGGTCATCGTCGATCGCCAGCGCACGGTGACCGCTGCCAACATTGCCGCGGTGCGCGACATCGGCATCGCCTATCCCGGCCGCGCCCTCGCCCTGTCGCTGCGCCATCCCGCCGCGCTGGCCGCGGTGGACGAAGTTCTGCTCGGCGGCAAGGCGCGCACCATCGAGGTGGCGTTGCGCGCGCCCACCCTGCGTACCTTCACGCTCATCGTGGCGCCGCTGCAGTGGACCGGCACGGTCGGCGCGGTGCTGATCTTCCACGACGTCACCAGCGAGCGCCGCGCGCAGCAGATGCGCGCCGACTTCGTCGCCAACGCCAGCCACGAGTTGCGCTCGCCCCTCGCGGCCATGGTCGGCTTCGTCGAGACGTTACGCGGACCGGCCAAGGACGACGAGGCCGCGCGCGAGCGCTTCCTCGACATTATGGCGGCGGAGGGCGCGCGCATGACGCGCCTGATCGAGGACCTGTTGTCGCTCTCCGCCATCGAGGCCGACGAGCACGTCATCCCGCAGGGACGGGTGGATGTCGCGCGCACCCTTGCCGAGGTGATCGACACACTGGTGCCGTCGGCGACCGAGAAAGACATGCGCATCCGCACCGAGATCCTGGTAGCGCTGCCGGAAGTCGCCGGCGACTCCGGCCAGCTCGCGCAGGTGTTCCGCAACCTCATCGAGAACGCCATCGCCTACGGCCGCGCCGGCAGCGAGATCCTCATCGTGGCGCGTCCGCTGGAGCGCATGCCGGAAGGCACGCGCCCCGGCGTCGCGGTCTCGGTGCAGGACCAGGGCGAGGGCATCGCGCGCGAGCACATCCCGCGCCTCACCGAACGCTTCTACCGAGTCGACTCCGGGCGCTCGCGCAAGCTCGGCGGCACCGGCCTCGGCCTCGCCATCGTCAAGCACATCCTCAACCGCCACCGCGGCCGCCTCGCAATCGAAAGCGAGCAGGGACGCGGCAGCCGCTTCACAGTCAGCTTGCCGGCGGCGTGATCGGCTATGCGCACCCGCCGCTTTTTTCCAGGCGGCGCGCGGGCTTGGCGGCGTCATGGAACCGTAACGCAACGGTCATAGAACAGTCGCGGCGCCAACCTAGGTTCCGCAGCGCAGCACGGCTTCCTCCCTTTGGGCATGGAGAACTCGCCAATGCTTAGGAAGACTCTCGTTGCCGCCGCGAGCTTGGCGGTGGTTGCCACCGTGACGGCGTTGGCGGCGCCGGCTTTGGCGCGCGATCAGATCCGCGCCGTCGGCTCGTCCACGGTGTTTCCGTTCATGACTGCCGTCGCCGAGGCGTTCGGCCGCACCACCGGCCGGAAGACGCCGGTGGTCGAAAGCACTGGCACGGGCGGCGGCTTCCGCCTGTTCTGCGCCGGCATCGGCGACGCACACCCGGACATCACCGGTGCGTCGCGCGCCATCACCGCCGCCGAGAAGGCGACCTGCAAGAACAACGGCGTCACCGACGTGGTCGAGGTCAAGATCGGCTACGACGGCATCGTGCTCGCCAACGCGCGGCAGGCGCCGCTGATGCAGCTCACCGTCGCCCAGTTGTGGCAAGCGCTCGCCAAGGAGGTCCCCGACGCCCAGGGCCAGCTGGTGCGCAATCCGGCCCGCATGTGGTCGGACATCGACCGCTCGCTGCCAGCCAAGCGCATCGAGGTGATGGGTCCGCCGCCGACCTCCGGTACGCGCGACGCGTTCGTCGAGCTGGTGATGACGCCCGGCTGCGCCGCGAACCCGGCGATGCGCGCCATCCAGCAGGCCAACGCCGCGCGCTACAACGCCGCCTGCAACACCATGCGCGAGGACGGCGCCTGGATCGACGCCGGCGAGAACGACATCCTCATCGTTCGCCGCCTGCAGGCGAACACCGACGCGTTCGGCGTGTTCGGCTACAGCTTCCTGCAGGAGAACGCCGACCAGGTGCAGGGCAGCGTCATCGGCGGCGTGAAGCCGGAGTTCGACACCATTGCCGCCGGCAAGTACCCCGTCTCGCGCCCGCTGTTCTTCTACGTCAAGAAGCAGCACATGAGCGGCGTGGCGCCCGGCATCGACGCCTTCCTGCGCGAGTGGACCGAGGAGCGCACCTGGGGACCGGACGGCTACCTCGCCGACCGCGGCCTCATCCCGCTGCCCGACGCCGAGCGCAGCACCCAGCGCGCCTCGGCGCGCGCGCTTACCCTGATCGGGATGTAGTGCGGACACCAGGGCACCACGGCAAACGGAGGGGCGCGCAACCCGCGCCCATCCACCCGTTCCGGGCCAGGCAATGAACGCGACCTTCCTCTTCGTCGTCATCGTGCTGCTCGCCGCCATGGGCTACTGGCTCGGTCGCGCGCGGGCGCTCGCGGTCGCGGGCGGCAAGGGGCGCGTGCTGCATTCCCTGCCCAGCCAGCACGGGGCGCTGGTGGCGCTGTGGGCCGCGGTGCCCGCCGTCATCGCGCTGCTGGCGTGGACGCTGCTGGTGCCGGAGGGACAACGCGCGGTCAATCCTTGGCTGCGCGTCGCGCTGGTCGTGGCGACGGCGGGGGCCGGCCTGTGGCTCGCCTTGCAGCGTGTGCGTGCGCGCCAGCGCGCGCGCAACCACGTCGAGGCTGTCATCCGGCTGCTGCTGCTGCTCGCCTCGGCGGTGGCGATCCTCACCACGGTCGGCATCGTGCTGTCGCTCCTGTTCGAGTCGCTGCGCTTCTTCGCGCTGGTGCCGCCGCACGAATTCCTGCTCGGGCTCGACTGGGCGCCGCAGACCGCCATCCGCGCCGATCAAATCGGCCAGTCGGGTTCGTTCGGCGCCGTGCCGGTGTTCGTCGGCACGCTGCTCATCGCTTTCATCGCCATGGCGGTGGCGACGCCGGTCGGCTTGATGGCGGCGATCTGGATGGCCGAGTACGCCGGCGAGCGTGTGCGCGCCACCGTGAAGCCGGTGCTCGAGATTCTCGCCGGTGTGCCCACGGTCGTGTACGGCTTCTTCGCCGCGCTGACGGTCGCGTCCATCGTGCGCCGCGCCGGCGAGAGCATCGGCCTCGAGGTGGCCTCCGAAAGCGCGCTCGCCGCCGGCCTGGTCATGGGCATCATGATCCTGCCCTTCGTCGCCTCGATATCCGATGACGTCATCCGCGCCGTGCCGGTGTCGCTGCGCCACGGCTCGATGGCGCTCGGCGCCACGCATTCCGAGACCGTGCGCCGCGTCATCGTGCCGGCGGCGCTGCCCGGCATCGTCGGCGGCGTGCTGCTCGGCGTCTCGCGCGCGATCGGCGAGACTATGATCGTGGTGATGGCGGCCGGACTTTCCGCCAACCTCACCGCCAATCCGTTCGCGGCGGTCACCACCGTGACGGTGCAGATTGTCGGCCTGCTCACCGGCGACCAGGAGTTCGACTCGGCCAAGACCCTGTCGGCGTTCGCGCTCGGCCTCGTGCTGTTCTTCGTCACGCTGGCGCTCAACGTCCTTGCGCTGCAGATCGTGCGGCGCTACCGCGAGGCCTACGAC
The DNA here is from genome assembly GCA_016869235.1 of Alphaproteobacteria bacterium. GTDB lineage: Bacteria > Pseudomonadota > Alphaproteobacteria > UBA2966 > CAIVPW01 > CAIVPW01. Next base: position 7,476 of record VGER01000046.1, read on the forward strand.
TGAGATGGCGACCTCGGCAACCAGCACCCGCGCGCGCGTGGCCGCAACGCTCAAGCGCCGGCACCGCTCGGAGTTCCTCTTCCGCGCCTTCGGGCTTGCAGCCATAGCGCTGAGCCTGCTGGCGCTTGCCACCCTGTTCATCGATATCGTCTGGCGCGCCCGCACCGCCTTCGTGCAGACCACCATCACCCTCGAGGTGTTCCTCGACGAGTCGATCATCGACCCCGAAGGCAAGCGCGATCCGGCCGAGCTGCGCCGCTCCGACACGCAGACGCCGATCCGCGCGGCGCTGCGCGAGCGCTTCCCTGAGGTGACCAACCAGGGGCAGCGGCGCGAGCTGTACGCCCTCCTCAGCGGGAGCGCGCCGTTCCTGCTGGCGAGCCGTTTGGTCCGCGAGCCCGAGTTGATCGGCCAGCGCATCAAGGTGGACCTGCTCGCCTCCGACGACGTCGACATGCTGATGAAGGGACACATCTCGCGTGACCTGCCGCCGGAGCAGCGCCAGATCAACGACCGCCAGATCGGCTGGGTGGACGCCATGGTCGCGGCGGGCGAGGTGCGCCAGCCGTTCAACGCCGGCTTCTTCACCCGCGGTGACTCGCGCGACCCCACCACCGCCGGCGTGCTCGGCGCCATCGTCGGCTCGGCACTCACGCTCCTGGTGACGCTGGCGCTGTCGTTCCCGCTCGCCATCGCGGCCGCGGTTTATCTCGAGGAGTTCGCGCCCGACAACCGCTGGACTTACCTCATCGAAATCAACATCAACAATCTCGCCGCGGTGCCCTCCATCGTCTTCGGCCTGTTGGGCCTCGCCGTGTTCCTGAACTTCTTCGGGCTGCCGCGCTCGGCGCCGCTGGTCGGCGGCATGGTGCTGTCGCTGATGACGCTGCCGGTGATCATCATCGCCGCCCGCGCGGCGATCGCCGCCGTGCCGCCATCCATCCGCGAGGCGGCGATGGGCGTCGGCGCCTCGCCGGTCCAGGTGGTGTTCCACCACGTCGTGCCGCTGGCCCTGCCCGGCATCCTCACCGGCACCATCATCGGCATGGCGCGCGCCCTCGGCGAGACCGCGCCGCTCTTGATGATCGGCATGGTCGCCTTCATCGTCGACACGCCCAAGGGCTTCACCGACGCCGCCTCGGTGCTGCCGGTGCAGATCTTCCTGTGGGCGGATTCGCCGGAGCGCGCCTTCGTCGAGCGCACGGCCGCGGCCACTCTGGTGCTTTTGGGCTTCCTGGTGGTCATGAACGCGACGGCCGTGTACCTGCGCCGCCGCTTCGAAGTACGGTATTGAGGGCCCAAGGGACCTAGCACTCGATGAGGACCATGAGCGTGGCCGACCGAACCCGCAGCGGCGTGATTGCCGAGTTCCCGGATGCCGCCGCTGGCACCGCCGCCAAGCCGGCCGCGTTCGAGACGCGCGAGCTGTCGGTGTTCTACGGCAAGAAGCAGGCGCTGAAGGGCATCAACCTCGACATCGACAAGGGCGAGGTCACCGCCCTCATCGGCCCCTCCGGCTGCGGCAAGTCCACCTACATCCGTTGCCTCAACCGGATGAACGACCCCATTCCCGGCTGCCGCATCGAGGGCAAGGTCCTGCTCGACGGCATGGACGTCTACGCCGCCGACATCGACCCGGTGGAGCTGCGCGCGCGCGTCGGCATGGTGTTCCAGAAGCCGAACCCGTTCCCCAAGTCGGTGTGGGAGAACGTCGCGTATGGGCCGCGCATCCATGGCCTCGCCGCCACCCGCGCCGAGCTCAACGACATCGTCGAGCGGTCGCTCCAGCGCGCCGCGCTGTTCGACGAGGTCAAGGACCGCCTGCAGGAGCCCGGCACGTCGCTGTCTGGTGGCCAGCAGCAGCGCCTGTGCATCGCCCGGGCGCTGGCCGTCGATCCCGACGTGATCCTGATGGACGAGCCGTGCTCGGCGCTCGATCCCATCGCCACGGCGAAGATCGAGGAGCTCATCGACGAGCTGTCCGGCAACTACACCATCGTCATCGTCACGCACTCGATGCAGCAGGCTGCGCGCGTGTCGGACATGACGGCGTTCTTCCATCTCGGCGATCTGGTGGAAACCGGCCCCACCGACACCATCTTCACGACACCGCGCGATGAGCGCACCGAGGGCTACATCACCGGCCGGTTCGGATAAGGAGTTTCGATCCGCGATGGCACAACAGCACATCGTCAAGGCGTTCGACGACCAGCTCAACGCGCTCGACGCTAAGATCGCCGAGATGGGCGGCCTGGCCGAGTCGATGCTGGCCGACGCCGTCGACGCGCTGTCCAAGCGCGACGCCGAGCTTGCCGCCGAGGTGGTGGCTGGCGACCGCAAGCTCGATCAGCTCGAGGAAGAGGTGAACACGCTCGCCATGCGCCTCCTGGCGCTGCGCCAGCCGACCGCGGGCGACCTGCGCGCCGTCATCGCCGCCCTGAAGATCTCGTCCGATCTCGAGCGCGCCGGCGACCTCGCCAAGAACGTCGCCAAGCGCACCATCACCATCGCCAAGGCGCCGCCGGTGACGCCGGTCACCGGCATCGTCAACCTCGGCGCGCTGGTGCAGGGCCGCATCCACACGGCGATCGACGCCTTCGTCGCGCGCGACGCCAAGCTCGCCATGGACGTGTGGAGCTGCGACGAGGAGGTCGACCAGCTGCACACCAGCCTGTTCCGTGAGCTGCTCACCTACATGATGGAGGACCCGCGCAACATCACGCCATGCGCGCACCTCCTGTTCGTCGCCAAGAACATCGAGCGCATCGGCGATCACATCACCAACGTCGCCGAGCGCATCGTCTTCCTGGTGCGCGGCAAGCTGCCCGAGCGCGAGCGTCACAAGGAGGACGAGTCCCCCTACACGGAGGTGCGGCCGTTCAAGAAGGAAGGCTGATGATCCTCGTCGTCGAGGACGAAGCGCCGCTCGCCGAGGTGCTGCGCTACAACCTCGAAGGCGAGGGCTTCCGCGTCGCCGTGGCAGGCGATGGCCGCAGCGCCCTGGAGCGCCTGGAGGAAACTCCGCCCGACCTCGTCGTGCTCGATTGGATGCTGCCCGAGGTCTCCGGCCTCGAGATTTGCCGCACCATGCGGCGCCGTCCCGAGCTGCGCGAAGTTCCCGTCATCATGCTCACCGCCAAGGGCGAGGAGCACGACCGCGTGCGCGGCCTCGACGCCGGCGCCGACGACTACGTGGTCAAGCCGTTCTCGCCCAAGGAGCTGGTGTCACGCGTGCGCGCCGTGCTGCGCCGCACCAAGGCCGGCGCCTCCGGCGAGCCGCTCCGCGCCGGCCCCTTGGAGATGGACCTCGAAACCCACCGCGTGCGCCGCGACGGCGTCGAGGTGCAACTGGCGCCGACCGAGTTCCGCCTGCTGCGCGTGCTCCTGGAGCGCCCGGGCCGCGTCTACTCGCGCGAGCAGCTCCTGGACCTGGTCTGGGGCCGCGACATCTACGTCGAGGCCCGCACGGTCGACGTGCACATCCGCCGCCTGCGCGTCGCGCTCAACCAGAACGGCCAGCGCGACCTCATCCGCACCGTCCGCTCCGAAGGCTACGCGCTCGAGCCGGAGGGGGTGTAGAGCAAAACCCCGAGGTCATTGCGAGCGAAGCGAAGCAATCTAGGCGTTGTTGTTATCTTACGATCTCCTCGAATAAATCGCGCCACTGCGGATTGCTCGCTTCTACAAGCCCGAGCTTCTTTCTTCGCGACCCGGCCTTGATTTGTTTTTCTCGCAAGATTGCCGCCGCCATCTCATCGTGTACCTCGAACCAAACGAGGGCCTTGCACCCGTAGCGCTGCGTGAATCCACGTATGGCACCGTTGCGATGTTCGTCGACGCGGTTCACCAGATCTGACGTGACGCCAGTGTAGAGCGAGCCATTACGGCCGCTGGCCATGATGTAAACGGCAGGACACTTCATTAGGCACTCTGGATTGATTCGTCGCTGCGCTCCTCGCAGTGACGCTCACCACCACGATTGCGAGCGAACCGATTAAGCTTGGAGCACTTCACCGCACCTCATCCCGCGCCTGCGCCAGAATCGCCACCGCCTCGGCGTTCATCGGCCCGGGACAGTTCCACAGGTTGCTCGGCACCTCGACGACGCGCTGGGCGAAGCCTGCCTTGCGCAGCGCCGGGTGAGCGATGACCTGCTCGCCGATCGACGGCCGCCCGGGCGCATAGCCGGGCGAGACGATCAGGTCGGGCCGCGTCACCAAGAGGTCCTCGAGCGACAGGTAGCCGTACAGGCGGATGCCGCGCTCGCTGGCGACGTTGGCGAGGCCGGCGGCGCGCAGCAATTCGTGCTCATAGCTGCCGGGGCCCGCCGTGAATCCGCCAGGCTGGAAGACGGCGGTGCGCGGCGCGCGCGCACCTGGTGGCGCTGCCGCCGCGGCGAGGCGCACGTCCATGTCGGCGACCATGGCGTCGGCGCGCTCCCGCTCGCGCACCAGGTCGCCGACCACGCGCACCTGCTCGCGCAGGCCGTCGATGTTGGCGGGCATCGGCAGCACGTCGACGTTGAAGCCGGTGCGGCGCAGCATCTGCACGGTGAACGGCGTCGTGTATTCGCCGGCCAGCACCAGGTCGGGACGCAGGGGCAGGATCTCCTCGGCGAAGCCGCGGTTGCGCGACACGCGCCGGGCGCGCTCCGCCACCACCGAACTGAGAGGGTCGGCGGCGAGCCACGTCACCGAAGCGATGCGCTCGGCGTCCGCCAGCAGTAGCACCAGCTGGTCCAGGCACAGGTTGAGGGAGACAATGCGGCTCGGCTTGCCGCGCGCCCCGAAGGCAGGCGTCCCGTCGGGCGCCGGCTGGGCGAGGGCCGCGGCGCCGATCAACGCCGCCAGCACAAGAAAGACCATTGCGCGCCTGGGCATGGCGGGACGATACCAGGGTGTCGCCATGCCCGACGACTCGCCCCGCACTCTCGCCGCGCTGCTCGCCGAGGTGCGCGCCTGCACCCGCTGCGCCGCCGAACTGCCGCTTGGTCCGCGGCCAGTGCTGCGGGCGCACCCGGACGCGCGCCTGCTCATCGTCGGCCAGGCGCCCGGCACGAAGGTGCACGCGTCAGGAATTCCGTGGGACGACGCTTCGGGCGAACGGCTGCGCGAATGGCTGCAGCTGTCGCCGGACGTCTTCTACGACGAGACGCGCGTCGCCATCGTGCCGATGGGCCTCTGCTATCCGGGCAAGGGCGTGCACGGCGACCTGCCGCCCCGAAGGGAGTACGCGCCCACATGGCACGCGCCGGTGCTCGATGCGCTGCCGAACCTGCGCCTGCGCCTGCTGGTCGGCAGCTACGCCCAAGCTTACTACCTGCCGGGGTTCTCGCGACGACGATGACCGCTGCGGTGCGCCGTTTTCGCGAGGCCCCCGCGGGCTGGGTGCCGCTGCCGCATCCGAGCTGGCGCATCCAGGGCTGGCTCAAGCGCAACCGCTGGTTCGCCAAAACGGTGCTGCCCGCCGTGCGGGCCGCCGTGGCCACGACGCTCTAGCTGCGAGTTTTGCCGAAAGGGAGGGCCGGATATGGTTCGGCTCGGCCCAGCGCCCCCGGGGGATGGAAAGGAGCCAGGACCGAGCCGAGTTGGAGGCCCAACGCTGCTGAATATAGATCGTTAATGCGCCTGAACAAGGGCTGAACCGAGGCAATTGTGGGGCAGGCCCAGCCCGGAAAATCCTAGGCGGATCAAGCACATGTCGCGCAAGACGGTTACTGTCACCGACGAGGTATACGACTACCTGGTGCGTGTCGGCGTGCGCGAGCATCCGGTGCTGCAGCGCCTGCGCCAGGCCACCACGCGGGAGGCCGGCGACGCCGCGAATATGCAGATATCTCCCGACCAGGGCGCCTTCATGGCGCTGCTCATCAAGCTCGCCGGAGCGCGCCGCGCCCTCGAGGCCGGCACCTTCACCGGCTACAGCACCCTGGCCGTGGCGCTGGCGCTGCCCGAGGACGGCAGCATCGTCGCCTGCGACGTCAGCGAGCCGTGGACCGCCATCGCCTGCCGCTTCTGGGCCGAGGCGGGCGTCGCGAACAAGATCGATCTGCGCCTCGCGCCGGCGCTCGAGACGATGGACGCGCTGCTCGCCGCCGGCGAGGCGTCGAGCTTCGACTTCGCCTTTCTCGACGCCGAGAAGACCGAGTACGACGCGTACTACGAGCGCTGCCTCAAGCTTTTGCGCCCGGGCGGCCTCATCGCCGTGGACAACGTGTTGTGGAGCGGCCGTGTCGCCGACCGCGGCGTGCAGGACGAGAACACGCGCGCCATCCGCGCGCTGAACGAGAAGCTCGCGCGCGACGAGCGCGTCGACGTTGCCCTGGTGCCGATCGCCGACGGCCTGTTCCTGGCGCGCAAGCGGCGATGAAGCGGGTGGGTTCCTTCCTTGCGCAACGGTTGGCCGGTCTCGTCGCTGCGTTGGCGGCGGCGAGCGTGCTGATCTTTGTCGCCGTCGAGGTGCTGCCCGGCGATCCGGCGCGCGCTATGCTCGGCATTGCCGCCGAGCCGAGCGCCGTCGCCGCGCTGCAACGGGAATTGGGACTCGATCAGCCCGCCGCGGCGCGCTACGTGCGCTGGGTCGGCGGCATGCTCGCCGGCGATCTAGGGCAAAGCTGGGCGTATCGCGTCCCGGTCGCCGAGCTGTTGGGGCCGCGCCTCGCGGTCACCCTGCCGCTCGCGCTTCTGGCCATGGCGCTGACGGTTGCCGTCGGCCTCGGCCTCGGCGTCATCGCCGCGCTGCATCCGCGCCGCTTCGGCGACGTCGCGGCCATGACGTTCGCCCAGGCCGGCATGGCGATCCCGAACTTCTGGCTCGGCCTGCTGCTGATCCTCCTGTTCGCGGTGCACCTCGACTGGCTGCCAGCGGGCGGCTTCCCCGGCTGGCAGGCGGGGACCGGCCCCGCGCTCGCGGCGCTGGTATTGCCCGCGCTGTCGCTTGCCGCGGTGCAGTCCGCCATCCTCGCCCGCGTCAGCCGCGCCGCGCTGCTCGACGTGGCGCGCGACGACTTCGTGCGCACCGCGCGCGCCAAGGGGCTCGGGCACCGCCGCGCCATCGTGCGCCACGCGCTGCGCAACGCACTGGTGCCGATCACCGCGCTGATGGGCCTGCAGTTCGCCTACCTCGTCGCCGGCACGGTGATCATCGAAAACGTCTTCTTCCTGCCGGGCCTCGGCCGCTTCGTCTTCCAGGCCATCGCCAACCGCGACCTCATCGTCGTCGAATCGGTGGTGTTCCTGCTCGCTGCGCTGGTCATCGTCGTGACGTTCATCACCGACGTCGCCGCGCGCGCCATCGATCCTCGCTTGCGGGGCCGCCAATGAGCGCGCCCATGACCGCGCGGCTCGCCACCTCGGACCTGGTGCTGGCGGCGGTGCCCGCGCGCGCCGCCCT
>VGER01000047.1 GCA_016869235.1 Alphaproteobacteria bacterium
GGCGCCGGAGCGGGCGTGAGTTGCGCTTGCGGACCTGGCACCGGTGTCGGCACGGCCGTCGGCGGACGCGGCGGCGTGGGAGCCGGGGCCGGCGCCGCTGGACGCGGCGGCACCACGGGCTGTCCCCAGAACTGCTGCGCAAAGGGATCCGGCTGCCCCAGGATGGCGCGGAAATCGTAGAGCTGGCCCTGGGCCGCGGGCGGCTGCGCCGGCGCGACCGGACCCTGCAGCAGGCCCCAGAATCGGTCGGCGAACGCATCGCGCTGCTGGAGCAGCGGCGCGACGTTGTAGGCGGTCGGATTGGCGCGTGCCGGCGTGATCGCCGGCCCAAGCCCCGGCCACACGCCCATGGCGCCGAGACCGAACCCCGCCGCGGCGAGCCAACGCACTACCCGTGTCATGGAAACACCCCCGACCCTGCGGGCGGGAGAGTAGCCCACCCGGCGCGCGCCCGGCAGTGCCTGAAAAACGTAGACTTCATGCCGCCTTGCCAGGGCTTGGCGGCGAGGCGCGCCCGGGCGGCCGCACTAGACCGACGCGGAGACCGCCGCCGCGTGCCAGCGCCGCAAGAGGTCGAGGTCGACGTGGCGCTTGCCGCCGAAATCGCCGGAAACCGCGGGCACCGGCGCGGCCGGCTCGCCAAAGCAGTCCGCCACCGCCAGCGCGCCGGGGAACTCCTGGTCATCGGTGTAGCTCGAGTAGGTGATGACGCACGGCACGCCGGCCGCCTGCGCCGAGAACAGGCCGTTGCGGGAGTCTTCCAGCGCCACGCAGCGGCGCGGATCGAGCCCGAGCTTCTCCAGCGTCCAGTTGTAGATGTCCGGCGCCGGTTTCTTCTTGGGCACGATGTTGCCGGCGCCGACTACGTCGAACCAATCCATGCGCACGCCCTCGGCGCAGTTGTTGATGAGCGCCTCGACGTTGGGCGCGCTGGTGGTGGTGGCGATGGCAAGGCGCACGCCGGCAGCGCGGGCCTCGCGCATGATGCGCGCGACGCCGGGCCGCAGCGGCACCTCGCCGTTGGAGATGGCGTTCACGTAGCTCGCCGTCTTCGCCTTGTGCAGCGCCTTCACGGTGTCGACGAAGGTGTCCTCGGGCAGCGCGCCGGGTCGGTCGCTGCGCAGGTAGTGCGTGATGCGCTCGACGCCGCCGGTCGTCTTCAGGAGCTCGCGGTACATCGCCTGGCTCCACTCCCAGTCGTAGCCATGGGCGCGGAAGGTGCGGTTGAAGGCGTGCCGATGCGCTTCCTCGGTCTCGGCCAAGGTGCCATCGACGTCCCAGATCAGTGCCTGCAAAGTCATGCGCCGACTCGTCTTCAAGAAATGCGGCCGCGGAAGATACACTAGGCCGTGGCCGAATTGCTCCCCTTCCCCAGCGACGATGTGCCGCTGTCGCCCGACGGCGCGGCCCTGGCGCGCGGCGTGCTGCGCCTGTTCCACGACCTGGGCTACTCCGCGCTGCTCGAGTTCCCGCTCGGCATCGGCCGGCGCGCCGACGTCGCCGGGATCCGCCGCGACGGCACCGTCGCCATAGCCGAGGTCAAGTCGTGCCTGGCCGACTACCGCACCGACAAGAAGTGGGCCGACTACGTCGGCTTCTGCGACCTCTTCTACTTCGCCGTGCCGAGAGACTTCCCGCGCGACGTACTGCCCGCCGACACCGGCCTGATCATCGCCGACCGCTTCGGCGGCCAGGTGGCGCGGCCGGCGCCGGCCAGCGCCCCACTTGCCGCGGCGCGGCGCAAGGCGCTGACCCTGCGCTTCGCGCGCACGGCCGCCTACCGGCTGAGCGCGGCCCACGACCCGGGCGTGCCGCTGGTGCAGGACCTCGACTAGCGATCAGCGATACGGGCTCGGCTTGGCCAGGAAGTCCTGGACGTAGCGGCGGACGCCCTCCTCCAGCGACGTGAACGCGCGTGCGTAGCCCGCCGCGCGCAGGCGCTGCATCGGCGCCTCGGTGAAGTACTGGTACTTGGCGCGGATGGTCTCGGGCGTGTCGATGTAGCGTATGTTCGGCTTCTTCTGCAGCGCGGCGAACACGGCGTTGGCGAGGTCCTTGAACGTGCGCGCTTTGCCGGTGCCGAGATTGAACAGCCCGCTCACGTTGGGGTGGTCGAGCAGCCACAGCATCACGTCCACCGCGTCGTCCACGTAGATGAAGTCGCGCGCCTGCTCGCCGTCGGCGACGTCGTCGCGGTGCGAGCGGAACAGCGTGACGTCGCCACGCGTGGTGGCCTGGCCCCACGCCTGGTGCACGACGCTGCGCTGGCCGCCCTTGTGGTACTCGTTCGGCCCGTAGACGTTGAAGAACTTCAGCCCCGCCCACTGGCGCGGGCGGTTGGCGCCGTTGGCGAGCATGCGCGCGACGCGGCGATCGAACAGGTGCTTCGACCAGCCGTAGGCGTTGAGCGGCTTGAGCTTGGCCAGCGCCGCGGACGTCGCGTCGTCGTCGAAGCCGGCCGAGCCGTCGCCGTAGGTCGCCGCCGAAGACGCGTACAGAAAGCGCACGTCGTGCGCCGCGCACCAGTCCCACAAGGCAAGGGGGAACAGGTAGTTGTTCTCCACCAGGAGGCCGGCGTCGGTCTCGGTGGTGTCGCTGATGGCGCCCATGTGGAAGACGACGTCGACCGCCTTCTCGTTGCCGCGCAGGAAGTCGAACAGTCGCTCCGGCGGCACGATGGCGGAAAGCTCGCGGCCGCGCAGGTTCTGCCAGCGCTCGTCCTTGCCCATGCGGTCGCACACCATCGTCTCGGACTCACCGCGCGCCTCCAGCGCCGCGACGAGGTTGGAGCCGATGAAGCCGGCGCCGCCGGTGACGACGATCATGCCAAGAACCTGGGCGCCTAGCTGCGGTTCTGGCGCTGACCGGCGCCGATGCGTGAGACGATGTTGGAGGAGCTCGCCCCCGGCACCAGCGTCGCCAGCAGCACGCGGCCGCCGTAGGACTGCACCACGTCGGCGCCGACGACGGTGGCGACGGTGTAGTCGGCGCCCTTCACCAGCACGTCGGGGCGCAACGCCTCGATCAGTTTGAGCGGCGTGTCGTCGTCGAACGGCACGACGAGATCCACCGTGGCGAAGGACGCTAGCACGGTGGCGCGCGCCGCCTCGTCGAGGATGGGGCGCGACTCGCCCTTCAGGCGCCGCACCGAAGCGTCGGTGTTCAGCCCGACGACGAGACGGCCAGCTGCCGCGCGCGCCTGGTTGAGCAGCGACACGTGACCAGGGTGCACGAGATCGAAGCAGCCGTTGGTGAAGGCAATGGTATCGCCGTTGCGGCGCCAGCGCTGCACGCGCTCGAGCGCCGAGGCGAGGTCGACGACCTTGTCGTCGGCAGCCAAGAGGTCGCGCGCGTACAGTGCCTCCAGCATCTCGGACTGGATGGCGACGGCGGTGCCGACCTTGCCGACGACGATGCCGGCGGCGACGTTGGCGAGCTCGGCCGCCTGCACCAAGCTGGCGCCGGCGGCGAGCGCCGCCGCGAGCGTTGCCATCACGGTGTCGCCGGCGCCGGAGACGTCGAACACCTCGCGCGCGCGCACCTTGAGGTGCACCGGGGGCTTGCCCTTCTCCACCACCGTCATGCCGGCGGCGCCGCGCGTGGCGACGATGGCGCCGACCTTGGCCTGTTCGATGACCGCGTTGGCGACAGCGACGACCGTGTCGTCGCTGCCCACGGGCATGCCCGACGCACCGGCGATCTCGCCGGCGTTGGGCGTGAGCACGGCGGCGCCGGCGTAGCGGCGGAAATCCTTGCCCTTGGGATCGACCAGCAGCGGCACGCCGTTCTTCTTGGCGTGCTGGAGGGCGCGCGCGATCACCTGCGCGCTGATCACGCCCTTGGCGTAGTCGGACACGACGATGGCGCCCGCGCCCTTGGCGCCCGCATCCAGCGCGGCGAGCAGGCCCTTCGCGGCTTCCGCGCCCGGCGCCGCGGAAACCTCCCGGTCGGCGCGCAGGAGCTGCTGGCTGCCGCCGAAGAAGCGCGTCTTCTCGGTGGTGATGCGGCCTTTCTCCACCACGACATGGGAGTCCAATCCGGGCAGCGCAGCAAACTGGGCGCGCAGCGTTGCGCCCGTCGCGTCGTCGCCGCACAGGCCGACCAGCGCGGCGCGTGCGCCGAGCGCGACGACGTTGCGGGCGACGTTGCCGGCGCCGCCGACCATGACGTTTTCGGACTGGATGCTCACGATGGGAATGGGCGCCTCCGGCGAGATGCGCTCGACCACGCCCGAGACGAAGCGGTCGAGCATGACGTCGCCGGCCACCAGCACGCGCGCACGCGGAATGCCTTCCAGCACGCCGGCGAGCGCTGAGGGGTCGCTCATTGCGCTAGACGAGGCCCAATGCGCGCTCGACCGCGCCGCACATGGTCTGGCCGAGGAAGATGTGCATCTCCTGGATCCGCGCGGAGTTGGTGCTGGGCACGATCAGCAGCGGATCGGCGAGGCCGAACATCTTGCCGCCCGTGCCGCCGGCGAGTCCGACCGGCGTGATGCCGAGATCGCGCGCGGCTTCGAGCGCCTTGAGCACGTTGAGCGAGTTGCCCGACGTCGAGATGCCGAAGGCGACGTCGCCCTTGCGCCCGATTGCCTGCACCTGGCGGGTGAAGACATGCTCGGGACCGAAATCGTTCACCGTCGCGGTGAGCACCGAGGTGTCGGTGGTGAGCGCGACCGCGCCGAGCGGCCGGCGGTCCTTGGAGTACTTCACCACCAGCTCGGCGGCGAGGTGCTGGGCGTCGCCCGCGCTGCCGCCGTTGCCGAAGAACAGGACCTTGCCGCCTTGCGCCAGCGAGTCGGTGACGACGCGTACCAGGCGGTTGAACGGATCGGCCACCTTGGCGAGCAGGGCGTTGGCGACAGTGAGGTGCTCGGCGTGTTCCGCGCGCAGATAGGCGCCCGCATCGAAAGTGGTCACTTGCCCCGTCCCCTGGTTGTTCGCCCGGTCTTGCGGGCGCTCTTGGCGCCGCCCGCGGCCTTCCTGTGCTTGAAGAATTCAACCTGGGCAAGACGTTTCTTGGCCTCGGCCTGGGTCTTGTAGGGACCGCCGAGATTCTTCCCCTTCTCGCTCAGCACATGCCAGCCGTCGGCGCGGTGGACGATCACGTCGAGAGGATACGCCGGGTGGCTCCGGCGAGCACGACCGCGGAAAGGCGGCCCGAGGCGAAGGCGCCGGTATCGAGGCCGATGCGGTTCCTGGCCAGCACCGGAGTGCGCCCGGGGGTGTGGCCGTGCACCACCACCTTGCCGAAGTCGGCATCCGAATCGAGGAACTCCTCGCGGATCCACAGCAGGTCCTCGGGCTCCTGGGCGTCGAGCGGGACGCCGGGTCGCACGCCGGCATGGACGAAGGCATAGTCACCGAACGATTCCTGCAGCAAGAGGCCGCGCAGGAAGTCGTGGTGCGCCCTGGGCAGCGCGGAGGCAAAGCGGTCACGCACGTTGGCGAGGTCGCCGGCCGCCTCGACGCCATAGCTTTCCAGCGTCGCCTCGCCACCGTTCCAAAGCCAATGCTTGCCGCGCCCGGGATCATCGAGGAAGCCGAGCAGCATGTCCTCGTGGTTGCCTTTCAGATACACGGCGCGGAACGGGGGCGGCGGCCCGGCGAGCAGCGCGTCGATCATGCCCTTCGAGTTGGGGCCGCGGTCGACGTAGTCGCCGAGTTAGACGAGGCAGTTGTTGGCCGAGCCTGCCGCCTGCGCGTCGGCGACGATGCGGCGCAGCAGCGCCTCGTGCAGGTCGGAGCGGCCGTGGATGTCGCCGATTGCATAGACGCGGGTGTCGTCGGGAACGCGCGGCGAAGGCCCCTCACTCATCGGGAGCCCCCACCGGAACCTCATGCTGAGCTTGTCGAAGCATGAGAGTGCGCCTGTGGACCTCGTCCTTCGACAGGCTCAGGACGAGGCGTTTCTCACTTGCGCGGCGAGTGCTTGGCGAGGATCCGCTGCAGCGTGCGGCGGTGCATATTGAGGCGCCGCGCCGTCTCGGAGACGTTGCGGTCGCACAGCTCGTACACGCGGTTGATGTGCTCCCAGCGCACGCGGTCGGCGGACATCGGCCGCTCCGGCGGCGGCGCCTTGCGTGCGTTGCCGGCGAGCAGCGCGGCCTCGACCTCGTCGGCGTCGGCCGGCTTGGCGAGGTAGTCCACAGCGCCCGCCTTCATGGCCGCGACCGTCGAGGCGATGTTGCCGTAACCCGTCAGGATGACGATGCGCATGTCGGCGCGCGTCTCGCGCAGCTTGGACACGACGTCGAGGCCGTAGCCGTCGATGAGGCGCAGGTCGACGACGGCGAACTCGGGCGCCGAGGTCTTGGCGGTGGCGATCGCGTCGGCGACGCCGGCGGCCGTCTCGACGTGATAGCCGCGCGAGCGCATCGCCTGGGCGAGGCGCGTGCGCAGCGGCTCGTCGTCGTCGACGATCAGCAGCGTGCGCTGGCTGGCGGCGGGGCCGCCCGACGAGCTGGACTTCATGGCCGGGGCGGCAGTGGAAGTGGCCCGGGCTTCGGTCATGGCTTGGTCTCCGTACTAAGTGCTTCGCGCGGCCAGATTATCTCGAACTGGGCCCCGCCGGTGGTACGATTGGAAATGTTGAGCGCCGCTCCGGTGCGCTCGAGCAGCGTCTTGGCGATGAATACGCCAAGGCCGAGGCCTTCGCCATCCTCGCGGGAGGACACGTAGGGCTCGCCGAGGGCGCCGAGCACGTCATGGGGCATGCCGGGGCCGTCGTCGAGGACCTGGATGCGGATGTCGCGGTCGCGCACCTCAGCGCGGATGGTCACACGGGTGCGGGCGAAATCGACCGCGTTCTCGACGAAGTTGGTGAGGCCGTGGACGATCTCGGGCCGGCGCGCCACCTCGGGCGGTCCTTCGGGCGCGATGATCTCGAGCGTCACGCCGTCGCGTTGATGCGCCGCGGACGCCTCGCGCAGCAGCGACGCAAGGCTGATGCGTTGCAGCGACGTCTCCGACACGCCTTCCGGGCGCTGGGCGATGCGGCCGAGGATCTCGCGGCAGCGCCGCACCTCGCGGCCGATGAGGTCGGCGTCGTCGCGCAGCGGCTGCCCGGCTGGAATCTCCCGCGCCATTTCCTTGGCCGCCATGGCGATGGTGGACAAGGGCGTGCCCAGCTCGTGGGCTGCCGCCGCGGCCAAGCCGCCGAGCGCCGAGAGGCGTTGCTCGCGGGCAAGCGTCAGCTGGGTCTCGACCAGGGCGTCGGAGAGTCGGCGGGCTTCGGCGGACACGCGCCAGAGATAGATCGAGAAGAACACCACGGCCACCGAGATGGCCGACCATTGGCCGAAGAGATAGAGCGTCGGCAGGTTGAGCTCTTCGGGGCGCCACGGCAGCGGCTCGTGGAAGAACGCCACGACCGAGACGCACACCACCACGACGAGGCCGACCCACAGCGTCGCGCGCAGGCTGAGCACCGTGGCCGACACTGTCACCGGCGCGAGGAACAGCACGACGAACGGATTGGTGATGCCGCCGGTCAGGTACAGCAGCACGGCAAGCTGAAGCGTGTCGTAGGTAAGAAAGAGAGCGGCCTCGGCGTCCTTCAGGCGCGTGGACGCCGGATAGCGCAGGCTGACGATGACGTTGAGCAGCGCCGAGGCGCCAACCGCGGCCAAGGCCAGCGCCATCGGCACGTCGAATTCGAGGCCGAAGGACAGGAACAACAGCGCGCCGAGCTGCCCCGCCACCGCCATCCAGCGGATGACGACGAGCGTCTGCAGGCGCACCTGTCCCGGGGCATGGCGATCGCCCTGCCAAAGCCGGGTCTGCGCCTTGGCACCTGGGGTCCGGGACCCTTCGGCCAGCACGGTCATCTCGTTCCTTACTCTATGGCGGCGGGGCGCGGCGTTGTACTCGGGCGGGGCCGCCCGCGCCAGGGAGAGATAAGCGGGTTGCGGCGGGCTGACAATGCGGGGCGCCCTGGCCGGCCGTGGGCCGGGCGACCGGACCGCGCTGCTATTGTCGGCCATGGCCTCCCCTTCCCCGCC
Organism: Alphaproteobacteria bacterium; assembly: GCA_016869235.1. Taxonomy (GTDB): domain Bacteria; phylum Pseudomonadota; class Alphaproteobacteria; order UBA2966; family CAIVPW01; genus CAIVPW01. The sequence continues at coordinate 8,003 of VGER01000047.1, forward strand.
CGCCATCGAGGTGCAGCACCTGACCAAGACGTTCGAGGGCGTCCTGGCGGTGGACGACGTCTCGTTCGCCCTGGCGCGGGGCTCGACCACGGCACTCCTCGGCGCCAACGGCGCCGGAAAGACCACCACCATCGCCCTGCTCCTCGGCCTTCTGTTGCCTTCGCGCGGGTCGATCCACGTGCTGGGCGAGGACATGCTGCGCCACCGCTATCGCGCGCTGCCGCGCATGAACCTCTCCTCTCCCTACGTGGACCTGCTGCGCCGCTTGAGCGCCTACGAGAACCTGCGCGTTTACGCCGGGCTCTACGGGCTGAGCGACGTGTCCGCCCGCATCGCGCGCCTGGCCGAGCGCGTGGAGCTGGGCGAGTTCCTGCATCGTCCGGTCGGCAACCTGTCGGCGGGACAGCACAGCCGCATCCCCCTGGCCAAGGCGCTGATCAACGACCCGGAGCTCTTGCTGCTCGACGAGCCGCCTGCGTCGATGGATCCCGACACTGCCGACCGCATGCGCGGCTGGCTGGAGCGCTATCGCACCGAGACCGGCGCGACCATCGTGCTCGCGTCGCACAACATGAGCGAAGTGGAGCGCCTGTGCGACGACGTGCTGATGCTGAAATCCGGCACGCTGATCGACCGCGGCGCGCCGGCGGTGCTGCTGGCGCGCTACGGCCGGCAGAACATGGAAGAGGTGTTCCTGCACATCGCGCGCGGCGGAACGGCCGCGGCGGCACAATGAGCAGCATGGCGACATCGGTGCGCCGGATCGGCGCGCCGACGCTGCGGCACCTATACCTGTTCCGCGGGTCCTGGCCGCGGCTCTTGGAGCTCGCGTACTGGCCGACCATGCAGATGGTGCTGTGGGGCTTCATGACGGTGTTCCTCGCCAGCCAGACCAGTTACGTCGCGCAGGCGTTCGGTGTCCTGCTGTCGGCGGCGCTGCTGCGGGACGTGCTGTTCCGCGGCCAGCTCGGCATCTCGGTGACGTGCTTCGAGGAGATGTACTCGCGCAACCTTGGGCACCTGTTCGTCAGTCCGCTGCGGCCGTGGGAGATGGTCGCGTCGCTCATGACCATGAGCCTGTTCCGCACCGTCGTCGGCGTCGTGCCGGCGAGCTTCCTGTCGCTGGCGTTCTTCGGCTTCAGCATCTACTCACTGGGGCTGCCGCTGGTCGGGTTCTTCGTCAACCTGATTGTCTTCTCCTGGGCGTTCGGCCTGGTGATCGCCGGACTGGTGCTGCGCTTCGGCCTGGGCGCCGAGGGCCTCGCGTGGGCGGGCCTGTTCGCGCTGGCGCCGGTGAGCGGCATCTACTACCCAGTCGCGGTGCTGCCGCATTGGCTGCAAGCCGTCGCGGCGGTCTTCCCGTCCACTCACGTGTTCGAGGGCATGCGCGCCATAGTGTTGGACGGCGTCTTCCGCGGCGACCTCATGGCCACTGCGGTGCTGCTCAACGCCGCGTATCTGGCGGCGGGAACCGACGTTTTCCTGCGCTTCTTCCACACCGCGCGCATCAAGGGCCTGCTGCTGCAGATGCGCGAGTAGCGGCGCCTGCGGACGGTGACCTTCAGCACAAGACCCGCGTCTCACCGACGCGGAAGATGACCGCGTCGTTCTTGGCGTAGCCGGCGGCCGCGGCGGCGCGCAGGAAGCGCACCGGCGCCTCGAACGGGGGCTCGGTGCCGAGGGCGATGGTGCCCCAGTGCATGCCGACGGCCTGCTTGCAGCGCATGTCGCTGGCCAGCGCGACCAGTGCTGCGCCGGCAGCGCCGTGACGGTGACGCCGGCCACGGTGACCGCCTCGTACCAGTCGCGCTCGAACACGTGGCCATAGCCGAGCTGGGTCAAGTATCGGCCGAGACCGAGCGGCACGACGGCGGCGATGCGGTCGCGGCGCGGCAGGTGGCGCAGCGTGCGCAGGTCGAGGTGCTCATAGTGGTTGTGCGAGATCACCACGACATCGATGGGCGGCAGGTTGCGCACGCCGATGCCTGGCGGCACGAAGCGCCTAGGCCCGAGGAACGGCAGCGGCGAGGCGCGCTTGCTGAGGAGCGGATCGGTCAGCACCGCGGTGCCGCCCAGGCGGATCAGGAACGTCGCATGGCCGAGCCAGCTCATGGTGTCGTGGCCGGATATCGCGTCGAGCACCGCCGTCGCGACCTGTTCGGGCACGACGTGACCCGCGGGGACATCGATGCCCTGTACATCCTGCAGAGCGCGGTGCCACATGAAACGCAGGTAGGCGCTGAACGGCACCGCGCGGCTCGGCATGCCGGGCGCGCATCGGAAGCCGCGCGCCGTGTGCCACGGCTTGACCACGCGCAGGCGCTGCTGCGTGGCAACTCGCGCAAGGCCGAGATCGACGTGCACCAAGGGGAAGCCTCTGCGTGCCTGCGATGGAGCGCAGGCGAAGCGCGCGGTCAGACTGTGAACTTCGCCAGCACCAGCAGAACTATGCCGCCCACCGTCAGCACGCAGGTGACGCCGTAGAGGTAGGTCGCCCGGCGCAAATCGGCGAGCACCGCCGCGCGCAATACCGCGCCTGCATCGCCGCTCCAGCGCGGCGCCGACGGCCCAGTGCCGGCGCGGGCGAGCGCGTGCACCGGCACTGGCATGGCGAGAGCAGCGGGCAGGGCCGACTCGGCGACTCCGTCGCCGCCGGCGCGGTAGCGGTTGCGCGACGAGCCCATGGCGGTGAAGGCGCGTCCCGCCGCAGCAGCATCGGCTCCGGCGAGGCGCCGATGCCCGCGAGACTGAGGTCGAGGTCCCCCAACGCCGCCGAGCGTATCACCCTTGGCACCGCCGGCCTGCGGCATCAGCGCCAAATCGGCGCCCGCGGCCGATGGGGTAGGATGCCGCCCCATGCGGCGCAGCGACTGGCTGTTCCTGTTCGTCCTGGTGCTCACCGTCGCGGCGGTGGCCGGCGCGCTCTATTTCAGCGAGACCGAGGCCGAGCGCGCCCGGCGCCTGGAGACCGGCACCACGCAGACCGCCGAAGGTCCGAGCATCGGTGGCCCGTTCACGCTGGTGGATCAGAACGGCACGACCGTCACCGAGAACGACCTGCTCGGCAAGTGGACGGTGATCTACTTCGGCTACACCTTCTGCCCGGACGTCTGCCCGATCACCCTTACCAACATGGGCGACGCCATCGACTCACTGGGTGCGACCGGCGCCCGCGTGGTGCCGATATTCATCACCGTCGATCCCAAGCGCGACACCGTCGAGGCGCTGCAGGAGTACGCGCAGCACTTCCATCCGCGCATGCGTTTTCTCACCGGCAGCGAGGAGGATGTCGCCCGCGCCGCCAAGGCCTACCGCGTCTATCGCTCGGTGCGCGCCGCCGACGGCGAGCAGAGCTACCTCGTCGACCACACCTCGATCGTCTACGTCATGGGACCGGACGGGAAGTTCGTCGCCAGCATGAACCACGCGACCTCGGCCGAGGAAATGGCCAGGCGCCTGCGCCGGTTCCTCTAACGCCGACAAAGCATGCGGCGCGGCGTCGGCACCATCCTGGTGATCGCGGCGCTGGTTGCCTTCTTCGCCGCGGTGGCGATGCTGGGTTTGTGGATCGGACGGGTGGCGGGCGAGCGCAGCGAGCCGCGCCCCACCATCGCGGACGCGCCCGGGCCGGCGCACACTCCCGCTGCGGCCGCGCCGGCGTTGGCGGGCATCCTGCCCTACCGCCCGGCGGCTCCGCTCGACGCCATCGGTGCGTTCCGGCTCACCGCCCATGAGCGCGCCGGCGTCAGCGAGGCGTAGCTGCGCGGCCATTAATCGTTGGTCTTCTTCGGCTACACGCGCTGCGCGCGACTGTGCGCGTTCACCGTCGACAACTTCCAGCTGGTGATGGACGAGCTGGGCACGGCCGCGGAGGCGGTCACCGCCTACTTCATCACCGTCGATCCGCAGCGCGACACGCGCGCCGTGCTGGCCGAATACGTCCGCGGCATGAGCGAGCGCATCCGCGCGCTGACCGGCACCGACGAGCAGGTCGATGCGGCGCTGGCGGCGTTCGGCGTGCGCCGCGAGGTGCAGGCGGCGCAGGCCGACGGCGGCTACGCCGTCCATCACCCCGGCGTCTTGTTCTTCCTCGGCCGCGACGGCCGCTACAAGCTGCACTTCCGCGAGGGCACCCCCGCCTACGAGATGACGAATCTCATTCGCGCGAGAATTGGTAGCCCGGACGCGCTCCTGCTCGGCGGCACGGGCGACGTCGGCCAGGGAAATCTCACCGCCGCAGAGCGCGCTGCGCACGCTCCACCCGGCGCAAGGCACGGCGATGCTTCTCCAGCATGGCGACGACCTTGGTACCTTCCAACGGCGTGAGATGTCCGTCGGCGACCAGCGCGATGACGGTGCCGCTCGCCGCGGCCAGGTCGGCCGACGTGCGCAGCGCCGGCAGGTCGAACGCGACGGGCGCGTCGGTGCGCATCGGCAAGAGGCGCGCGACGGCGACGCGCATCGCCACCGGGTCGCCGCCGGCGAAGCCCGACCGCACGTATTCCTGCAGAAGCTGGGGCGGATCGCAGGCGAGCGCGCGCCGCAAGATGGTGCGCTTGTTGAGCGCACCCCTGGGACGGCCGGAGTTGCCTTCAGTAAAGCGCCCGGTCGCGGCATCGCGGCCCGATGGCTTTTTTCGCGCGAATACGGTGTCTGCGGACGCTGTACGGTCCGGAGCGGCGTTGGGGACCTCTTGGCCTCGGCGATTGGCTGACATTATGTATCGCCTCCAAAGCGGCGGATTTTGAGGATATATAGCACACACGTAGCGGCGTTTCAATACTATATGTGATGCCTTTCGAGTAGGACTCCGGTCCGTGCGGCCGCGCGGGCCAAGCGGCTATCCTCGTCCAATGGCTGACACGGTCGACAAGCCGCCACGGTCGCGAGATGGCGACCCCAATGCGCTACCGGACCCGCCAGTACATCCCGAGCGTGTGCCGCTTTTTGGTGGCCTCGCCGAGTTGGAGCTTGAGGTCCCCGAATTCCAGGTGTGTGAAGGACTCGTGCTTCGCGAGACATACGCTCACGTAATGGCGCCTTACATGATGGCGTTCGCGCGGCCAACTAAGAAGGGCAGCCATCATCCGACACCCTGGAAGGCAGCGAGCGGAGGCCTGGGCTTCGATATCAGCATCGAGATCGCGCTGGCGCAGTCGGCGCGTCCCACCGAAATCGACCGAACCAACACCCTTTGGTGGGTCTTGGCACTGCTCCGCCTGCGAACGGCATCGCCCTTGAGGATGCCCATCGTTTCCGACATGGCGTTCGCCGCGGTTCGGACGAGCACTCGCGAACCAAACTTCTGGACCTATGAGCTGTCGCCTCACCAATGACCTGAGCCCCAATCCTCATCCACGGATGAGTAGAGTCTGTTCGCCATTTGAGCCCTGCTGGCTCGGTGATGCAACGGGATGGGGCGCGAAGCCCTTAG
>VGER01000048.1 GCA_016869235.1 Alphaproteobacteria bacterium
TGCAGAAATCGAGATCGCCCAGGCCTGAGGCTTGCTCCCAGTCCTCGACGAACGTGCCGTCGTGCGCGCCGCCAGGACCGCCGGCGCGGGTGCCGAGTCTCAAGCGATAACCCGAGCGCAGCTCGACCAGCTCGCCCGCGGCGCGCTGCGGCTCGCTAGCCGAACGGTCCGTAGATCGGAAAGCCGTCCGCGTCATAGCCTAGGAGCGTCAGCTCGCCGCGACGGCATCCTCGGCTTTCGCAAGTGACGGGCGATCTCGCCGACGACTAGGCGCGCACGCGCAACTCGCGCGGGAACACCTCCATGCACTGCGTCTTGGCGCGGATGAAGGCCTCCAGGGTCAGGGTCTCGGGGTGGCGGGGGCGCGGCGCTTCGAAGCGCACGACCTCCGCGATGCGTGTCGGCCGCCGCATGAGCATGAGCACCTGATCGGCCAGGTAGAACGCCTATTCGAGGTCACCGGCGATATTAGGTCCATTATTAGTTCTACGCTAGACTTAAAACTCTCACTGCAACTGGATCAGGATTCAACGCAGGTCACATGATCATCGATGCGCACGCCCACGCCTTTCCCTACGTCGGCAACAAGGGCCTCTACGATTCGGAGGCCGACCATCTGCGCCACCTCCAGCGCCACATGACCACGCACCCGCAGGGCGGGCGGCGCTTTCGCGACAACGGCCTCGCCGACAGGCCCACGCTGTGGGACGGCAAGACGCCGGGCTTTGCCGGCCTGCTCGACGTGAATTTCCGCGTCGGGCCCTACGGCCGCTTCGAATGGGAAAAGGACGGCGAGCCCTATTACATCCAGTTCTTCCCCGTTTCGCTGGAGGTGATGGAGGCCAAGCCCGAGCGCATGCTGGCGCAGATGCAGTACGTGGGCGTCGACAAGGGGCTGCTGCAGTTCGCCAAGATGTACGGCCTCACCAACGAGTACCTGTCCGATTGCGTGCGCCGCTGGCCCGACAAGTTCCGCGCCTGCACGGCGGTCGACGAGGACACGGCCGACCGGCCGGCACAGATCGACGCGCTGCGCCATGCCGTCAGGGACCTCGGCCTGACGGCGCTCTATTTCGAGTGCAACGGGTACGGCAGGAGCAACTACGAGAACCACCTCGAGGACGCGAAATACAACGCCTTCTGGGAGGAGGTGCAGTCGCTCGGCATCCCGGTGCTGTGGGACATCCGCATCGCGGTACGCCGCACCAGCCATGCGGCCTACATGGAGGAGGTGATGCGCCTGCATACCCTGATCAGGCGCTTCCCCCGCATACGCCATGTGCTCACCCACGGCTTCCCAAGCAGCGCCTTCAGCTCGCTCGGCGTGATCCCCGAGGAACTGTGGGCGCTGATGCGCCACCCGATGGTGACGACCGAGATCCTGTTCCCCATCCTGTACGGCGCCAGCTGGGAATATCCCTACGTCGAGGCGCGGCCGATCATCCGCGAGGCGATGAAGCGCGCCGGGCCGACGAAATTCATCTGGGGCGCCGACATGCCCAACGTCGAGCGCACGTGCACCTACGCGCAGTCGCTCAATTACCTGCGCAAGTACTGCGACTTTATCCCCGCGGGCGACATGGACATGATTCTCGGCCGCAACGCCGAGGCGCTGTATTTCTCGGCCGAGCCCGCGGGCCTTGCCAGGGAGGCGGCGCATGCCTGAGATCGCCGCCGCGGCGGCTGACGTCGAGGCACTCTACCGCGCGCGCACTCCCGGCTCCGCGCGGCTGTACGCCGAGGCGCTCAAGGTGCTGCCCGGCGGCGTCACCCACTCCAACCGCTACTGGGCGCCGTATCCGCTGCACATCGACCATGCCTCAGGCAGCCGCCTCACCGACGTCGACGGCAACGAATACATCGACTATGGCGTGGCCAACGGCACGATGTTCATAGGCCATGCCAATGCCAAAGTTACCGATGCCGTATCGGCGGTGCTCAGGCGCGGTTCCCATTTCGGCATGAGCCACGAGCTCATCGGCAAGCTCGCCGCCAAGGTGGTTGAGATGGTGCCCTCGGCCGAGCAGGTGCGCTTCACCAACTCCGGAACCGAGGCCGTGGCGCACTCGCTGCGCATCGCGCGCGGCTACACCGGCCGCAGCAAGATCGCGCGCTTCGAAGGCACCTTCCATGGCGTCATCGACAGTCTGCACATCGGCTTTCGCTCGCCCTTCAACCGCTCCGACTGCAGCGGCATCCCGCCCGGGGCGTACGCCGACACGCTGGTCTGTCCCTACAACGACCTGGAGCGCACGGCCGCCATCCTGCGCCGGCACGGCGGCGAGCTCGCCGGCGTCATCCTCGAGCCGATCTCGGGCGTGATCGCCGCCGAGCAGGCGTTCCTGCGCGGCCTGCGCTCGATCTGCGACGAGCTCGGCGCGGTGCTGATCTACGACGAGATCGTCACCGGCTTTCGCATGGCTCGCGGTGGCGCGCAGGAGCTCGCCGGCGTGCTCCCCGACCTCACCCTGCTCGGCAAGGTGCTGGGCGGCGGCTTTCCGGTCGGCGCGGTGGCGGGCCGGCGCGGGGTGATGGACGTCCTCGACCCCAAGCGCCCGCCGGAGACGCGCGTCGAGATCTTCGGGACGTACAGCGGCAATGTCGCCGCGATGGCCGCCGGGCTTGCGGTGCTCGCGCAATTGGACGACGGGCAGCCGCAACGGCATGCCGCAAGGCTGGGCGCGCGCCTGGCCGTCGGCATGCGCGACATCTTTGCGCGCCATGGCGAGCAGGCCGTGGTGAACCAGATCGGCTGCCTGGTGCAGGTTTATTTTGGCCTGGACAAAGCGCCGCGCGACCACCGCGAGGAGGCGAGGAGCAACACGGCGCGCCGGCGCCTTTATCACATGGCGCTCATCACGCAGGGCGTGTTCTGCAAGCCCGGCTCCGAGGGGCGCGTGTCGGCGGCGCACACCGATGCGGACATCGACGAGACGCTCAATTGCCTCGAGTACGTCATCGCGCGGGGCATGCACCGGGCGTGACGGCGACGACGCGCAAGAAGCAAGACATCTTCAACGGAGATACCTGGAGACTGAAAATGATCAGACTATTCGCAGGCATGGTGACGGGGCTGTTGATGCTGACAGGGTCGGCGTCCGCGCAGGATGCCTGGCCGTCCAAGCCGATTACGCTGGTGATGCCTTACGCGGTCGGCGGTGGCGCCGACCTGATGGCACGGGTGCTGGCCGAATCGCTGCGCAGAAACCTCGGACAGCCGGTCACGGTGGCCAACGTCACCGGCGCCGGCAGCGTGCTCGGCTCGCGCCAGGTCGCCCAGGCGGCCCCCGACGGCTACATGCTCCTCATGAACCACATCGGCCTGTCGACCGCGCCGGCGCTGTACAAGAACCTGCAGTTCGACCCGGTCAAGAGCTACGAGCACATCGGCCTGATCGCCGAAATCCCGATGCTGGTGGTCGGCGGCAAGCATGTGCCGGCGAAAGACGTCAAGGAGCTGATCGAGTACGTGCGCAAGAACAAGGACAAGGTCACGATGGCGTCCTCGGGCATGGGCAGCGGCACCCACCTGTGCGCGATGCTGTTCCAGAAGGCCGTCGGTGCCCAGGTCACGATGGTGCAGTACAAAGGTTCGGCCCCGGCTTACGCGGACATCCAGAGCGGCCGCGTCGACCTGATGTGCGACAGCACCGGCGGCAGCGTCGCCCAGGTAAAGGGCGGCGCCGTGAACGCCTTTGTCGTCACCGGCAACAAGCGCATCTCCAGCCTGCCTTCGGTGCCTTACTCCGCCGAAGGCGGCCTCAACGACCTTGGCGCGATGACCGTCTGGTACGGCCTGTTCGCCCCGGCCGGCACGCCCAAGCCCATCGTCGACAGGCTCTCGGGCGCGCTGCAGGCGGCGATCCGCGATCCCGAGGTGATTTCCAAGATGAATTCCTGGGACGCGACGCTGTACGACGTCAAGTATGCGGTGCCCTCCGCGTTGCGCGACACCATGGCGAAGAACGTTGCGCTGTGGACGCAGCTCATTCAGGCTTCGGGGCTGACGCCGCAGTGAAGCGGGTGTTCCCGGCCACTCGCGCCGGGCTCAACCTCGGCCTAGGTGGCGCGCCGGTCGGCAACATGTACGCGGCCATCAGCGAAGCCGCGGCGCAGGCGCTGCTTGCGGGAGCCTATGCCGACGGCTGCGCGAGCTTCGACACCGCGCCGCATTACGGTAACGGCCGCAGCGAGCAGCGCTTCGGCGTCTTCCTCGCCGGCGTGCCCCGGGCAACGGTGACGGTCTCCACCAAGGTCGGCCGCCTGCTGACGCCCGATGCCGTCCGGTCGCCCCGCAATTTCGGCGTTTACGTGGATGTGCTGCCCAACCTGCAGCATTTCAACTATTCGGCAGCGGGCGTGCGGCGGAGCATCGAGGACAGTCTTGCGCGCCTTGGGCTCGATTACATCGACATCGCCTACGTTCATGATTGCAGCGTGATGACCCACGGCGAGCGGGCGCCGCAAGTGCTGCGCCAGGTGCTCGCCGAGGCGCTGCCGGAGCTCGAGCGCATCAAGCGCGAAGGCCTCATCCGCCACCTCGGCGTGGCGGTCAGCCACTGGCAGACCTGCGTCGAGATCCTGCGCGAGGCCGATCTCGACTGCCTGCTCTTGGCCGGGCGCTATACGCTGCTCGATCAGAGCGCGCTGTCCGAGCTGCTGCCGTTGTGTGCGGCGCGCGGCGTTCGGGTCGCGCTGGGCGGGCCCTTCAATTCGGGCATCCTCGCCACCGGCGTCGCCGGGGCGCAGCAGCCGGTGCGTTTCAATTACGAGCCGGCGCCTGGCGAGCTCGTCGCCCGCGCTGCGGCGATAGAGAAGGTGTGCGAGCGTCACGGCGTGCCGCTACGCGCCGCAGCGCTGCAGTTCCCGCTCGCGCAGGCCGCCATCGAGCTGGTCCTGGTCGGCGTGAAGAGCATCGCGCACTGGAAGGATGCGCTGGCGATGATGTGCCATCCGATACCCGAAGGGTTCTGGCAGGCGCTGCGCCGCGAGCGCCTGATTCCCGACAACGCCCCGACGCCGCGCGCGCCGGAGACCATCGCCTGAACGCAGCAATGCCCGCAGCCGACTACGGCCTGTTCGCCGCCATGCGCGAGCGGATCGCCCGCATCCCGCGCCTGTCCATCGCCGTGCGCCCGACTCCCGTGACCGAAGCGCCCAACCTGGCGAGGTACCTGGGCGGGCCACGCATCTTCGTGAAGCGCGACGACCTCACCGGGGTCGCCTTCGGCGGCAACAAGCTGCGCAACCTGGAATTCCGCCTCGCACGCGCGGTGCAGGAAAAGCCCGACACGGTCATCGTCGGCCTGGACCTGCAGTCCAATTCCGCGCGCCAGACCGTCGGCGCCTGCAACAAGCTGGGGCTGCGCACTATCCTCGTCCTCGAGGGCAGGCGCCCGTCGGTGGTGCAGGGCAACTTGCTCGTCGACTACCTGCTGGGAGCGGAAGTTCGCTTTGCCGTGGATGCTGCTGGGCAGCGCGCCGCGATGGATGCGGCCGCAGAAGAAGTTCGCGCCGCCGGCGGGCGGCCCTACATCCTGAACGACAATCCCATGTTCGACGTCGCTTCGGCGCTCGCTTACCTGGATGCCACCATAGAAATGCTGGACCAGCTCCACGGCGCGGGCGTCGAGGTCGACTGCTTCTACATGTCTTCCGGCGGCAAGGGCCAGGCCGGCGTCGCCCTCGCGAAGAAAGCCCTGGCCGGGCGCTTCACGATGCGCGGCGTCACTGCGAGCCACAAGCACGACGTACCCAACCGCACTGCATCCATCGCCAACCAAACCGCCAAAATGCTCGGGCTCGAGACGCGGGTCGAACCGGGCGACATCGAGAATTACGACACGTATGTCGGCAAGGGCTATGGCATCCCGAGCGAGGCGGGTAACGAGGCGGTACGCCTGTTCGGCCGCCACGAAGGGATCATCCTCGATCCGGTGTACACCGGGAAATGCGCGGCGGCGATGATCGCGCACATTCGCGAGCGCCGGTTTCGCCGCGACGAGGCCGTGGTGTTCGTGCACACCGGCGGCACGCCGGCGATCTTTACCTGGAACGACGACCTTCTCGGTCTGCCCCGCTCTTTACCAATAGCGACTCGTGGGGCAACATAAGCGGCATTATGCGCCGTCAAACCGGGACCAGGGAGCGGGAGAATGACCAAATCGTGCGGTGCAACGCAGCCTGGGGCGGATAGATTTTCCTATCCGTTCAGGCGTACTTCGCGTCCGACGCGCGAAGGTGCGCGGCCCGCCCCTTCGGATCGCCGAAGCCGCCGCCACCGGGGGTGCGCATAAGCACGGTGCCGCCGGGCTTGAGGACGTGCTGCTTCTTGGGGTCGGCGGGGACGCCATCGATGACGAGCGCGCCACAATCGCCCGCCTGGCCGCCGGCGATGCCGGGGGCGGCGTGCTTGGTGCGCTCTGCGAGGAAGACCATGAAGATCGGCGTATCGATCTTGCTCTGAAGCAGGATGTCCTGGCCGTGCCCGCCGCGGTACTGCCCTTCGCCGCCCGAGTTCGGGCGCAGCTTCTTGTGAACGACGCGGACGGGCACAAGCTGCTCGACGACCTCGGTGGGCGTGAGCGAGATGTTGCTCGGCCAGCTGGTGGCGTTCATGCCGTCGCGCCGGTGGCTCGCGCCGGTGCCGCCGTTGTAGAAGAGCTTGTTGGCGAACTGCGCGCCGCGCTCGTTCACGCCACGCATCAGCACGCTCCAGATGGGCGATCCTGAGCCGGCGATGATCCGGTTCGGCACCGCGCGACTAAGCGCACCGAAAACGGCGAAGGGCAGGTAGTGGCCCAGCATCGAGCGCGAGCAGCCGGAGGTCGGGAAGCGGTGGTTGAGCACGCTGCCTTCCGGCGCGCGCATGCGGATCGGCCGGAAGGCGCCTTCGTTGTTCGGGATCTCGGGCGAGAGGACGCACTTCAGCCCGAACATCGTGTAGGCGTAGGTGTAGCAGAACGCCGAGTTCAAGGCCTTGTCCACCTGCGGCGAGGTGCCGGCGAAGTCCACCTCCAGCTCGTCGCCCTTCACCGTGATGGCGATGCGGATCTTCACCGGGTCGTCCAGGCCGTCGGTGGCGAACTCGTAGTCGTAGGTGCCGTCCGGCATGTCGCGGATGGCGTTGCGCATCGCGCGCTCGGAGCGGTCGTGGATTTCTCCCGCCACGTCGCGCAGCGAGGTCATGTGGTAATGCCGCATCAGGGCGATGAGGCGGTTCTCGATGAGCTCCAGCGCGCTCACCTGCGCCCAGAGGTCGCCCTCCACCTCGTCGGGCGCGCGCACGTTGCGCCGCAGGACCTTGATGAAGGTGGCGTCCGGCGTGCCGGCGTTGCACAGCTTCATCACCGGGATCTGGAAGCCTTCCTCGAACACGTCGCGCGACTCGGTGGAGCCGGTACGCCCGCCCATGTCGGGCGCATGCGCCACGCTGGCCGCGAAGCCCACGACCTTCCCATCCAGGAAGATCGGCTTCGCGACCGACACGTCGGCGAGGTGGCCGGTGCCCATCCACGGGTCGTTGGTGATGAGCACGTCGCCGGGCACCAGCTCGGACACCGGGAATTCAGCGAGGAAGTGGCGCACCGTCGCCGGCAGCGTGCCGATAAAGGCCGGGATGCTCGCCGGCGGCTGCACGATGCCCTGCCCGTTCTCGTCGGTGAGGATGACCGAGAAGTCGTAGGTCTCGCGCACCAGCGTGGAGAACGAGGTGCGCACCAGCGCGGCCGAGGCCTCGTTGACAATCGAGATCAGGCGCGTCCAGAGCACCCGCAGCGTGACGGCATCGAGACGCGGGGGATTCGCTTCGTGCTTGGCCATGTTGCCTCCTACGCCTGGAAAACGTCGATGGCGAGGTTGCCGGTGGCCTCGACCCGGAACGTCGCGCCCGGGCCGATCACCAGCGTGGATTCGCGCTCCTCGATGACGGCGGGGCCGTCGTGCTCCACGCCCGAGGGCAGGCGGTAGCGGTCGTAAACCGCCGTTTCGGTGTAGCCCTTCGTCTCCGGGAACCACACTGGCCGGCGCCCCTTGAGGCCGCCATCGCCCGAGCCGAAGCCCTTGAGCACCACGTTCTTCGCGGACGCGGCCACGCGCACGCAGGCACGGATGTTCACGATCTCGATGCTGCCGCTGCGCGGCGTGCGGCCAAAAGTGGCGCGGTAAGCCGCCTCGAACGCGGCCGCGATGCCGTCGCGGGACTTCGCGCTGTAGGGCCCCTCGGGGAGGAACACCACCAGTTCAAAGCCCTGCCCCGCATAGCGCATGTCCGCGAGGCGGTCGATCCGCGCGCCCTTCGGATCCAGGCCCGTGCCCGCGATGACGTCGCGCGCATCGGCCTCGATCTTGCGGAACACGCCTTCCAGCGCGGGCCAGTCGGTTTCGTCCAGCAACGTGAGGAACGTCGCCGCGCGGTCCACCCGGGCGGGCGCCATCAGCAGGCCGAGAGACGAGGCCACGCCGGCCGCCGGCGGGCAGATCACGCGCTTCAGGCCCAGCTTCGCAGCGACGGAATACGCGTGCACCGGCCCCGCGCCGCCGGTGGGCAGCAGGGCGTAGTCCCGCGGATCCTTGCCGCGCTCGGCCACGTGGACCCGCGCGGCGCTCGCCATGTTCTCGTTCACCACGTCGTGCACGCCCCAGGCCGCTTCCGGGAGGGACATACCGGTGGCCTTGCAGATCGGCTCGAAGGCCTTCTTCGCGGCATCGAGGTCGATCTTCATCGTGCCGCCGGCGAAGAAGCCGGGGTCGAGGTAGCCGAGGATGAAATCCGCGTCGGTGACCGTGGGCAACTGGCCGCCGCGGCCATAGGCGGCCGGGCCGGGCTGCGAGCCGGCGCTGCGGGGGCCGACCTTCAGCAGGCCAAGTTCGTCCACGCTGGCGATGGAGCCGCCGCCGGCGCCGATCTCGATGAGTTCGATCACGGAGATAATCACCGGGAGACCGCTGCCTTCCGCGAATCGCTTTTCGCGCGCCGCCTCGAAACGGTAGGCGACGACCGGCTCGCCGTCATCCACCACGCTCAGCTTCGCCGTGGTGCCGCCCATGTCGAAGGCGAGCACGTGGTCGACCTTCGAGCCGCGGCCGAAGAAGGCGCCCGCCAGGGCGCCCGCCGCCGGGCCGGATTCTAGCAACTGCACCGGCACGCGCTTCGCCTCTGCCACGTGCGTCAGGCCGCCGTTGGACAGCATCATGAAGAGCGGCGCCAAGATCTTCGTGGCGGCGAGCTGTGCCGCAAGCCGGTCGAGGTAGTTCTGGGCGAGCGGCTTAACGTAGGCGTTGATCACCGTTGTGGAGGCGCGCTCGTATTCGCGGATCTCCGGCGCGACCTCGCAGGAAGCCGAGATCGAGAGCGAGGGAAAGCGGCGCTGGATCTCCGCGACCGCGGCGCGCTCGTGCGACGGGTTCACGTAGGAATGCAGGAAGACGACCGCGACGGAGGTGACGCCCTGCTTCACCAGCTGCTCGGTCCCTGCGACGAGCGCGGGTAGGTCGAGCGGCCGCTCTTCCTCGCCGCGCGGGCCGATGCGGCCCGGTACCTCGGCCACCAGGTTGCGCGGCACGATGGGCGAGGGCATCTCGATAAAGACGTCATAGATCTCGTACTTGCGTTCCCGCGCGATCTCCAGCAGGTCGCGGAAGCCTTCGGTAGTCACCAGGCCGGTCTCGGCGCCCTTGCGCTCAATGAGCGCATTGGTGAAGAGCGTCGTCGCGTGGATCACGCGATCCACCGACGCGGGATCGACGCCCTCGGAGTCGATCACCTGCCGCACGCCCTCGATGACGCCCAGGGAGGGATCCTCGTGGGTGGTGAGCACCTTCCGGTTGAGGTGGCGACCCGAGACCTGGTCGTAGAACACGATGTCGGTGAATGTGCCGCCGATGTCCAGACCGACCGAGAAGTTTGCCTTGCCCTTCGCTGCCTTTGTCACCGCCTCATCGCATTTCAGTTGACCCGCGTCCGCCACGCATCATAGTCGGCGGTCTTGCCGTGCACCACGTCGAAGTACCGCTGGCGCAGGTGGGCCGTGACGGGCCCCACCTTGCCGTCGCCCACCGGTAGTTTGTCGAAAGACACCACCGGGATCACCTCCTGGCCGGTGCCGCAGACGAAGGCCTCCTCGGCAAGGTAGATCTCGGTGCGGTCGATCTCGCGCTCGATGACCGGCACGCCGGTCATGTCCTGGTGCAGCCGCATGATGGTGTCGCGGGTGACGCTCTCGAGGATGTCGCTGGAAAGGCTGGGCGTGACCAGCTTCCCGTCGCGCACGAAGAACACGCAGGCGATCGGCGTTTCCGAGACCTTGCCGTTGCGCGTGAGTAGCAGCGCGCCGTCGTAGCCGTCCGCCCGCGCCTGCAGGATCGTGAGGCGGCTGCTGTGGTAGTTCGCCGTACTCTTCACCCGAGGCGGGCTTGCGTTGTCGCTCAGGCGGTGCCAGGAGCTGACGCCCAGGTGCATGCCCTCGGCGTACTTGGGTTTCTCGCGCGGCAGCGCCGCGACGGTGAAGCTCACCGGCGTCGCCGTGGTCATCGGCGAGACGGTGGCGACGTACACCAGCACGCGCACGTACACGTCGTCGTCGGGCTCGTTCGCCCGGATGACCTCGTTGATCCGGTCGCGTAGGTAGCCTTCCTCGAAGGTCCGCTCGAAGCGCATGATCTTCATGCCGAAGGCGAGCCTGTCGAGGTGTTCCTTCAGCCGGAAGAGCGCGAGCCGTCCGCTCGCTGGGTCACGGTAGGCGCGAATGCCCTCGAACACCGCCGCGCCGTAGGCGAAGCCGGGCGAGAGCGGGTGCACGCGCGCCTCCGCAAAAGGCATGAGCACGCCGTCCTGCATGATGACCCTGGGCTGCCACATCGTCGTCGCGTCCTAATCCCGGATGCCCGCGCTGCGGACTAGCCGCGTCCACTTCTCGGTTTCCTTCGCGATGAAGTCGGCCGCGGTCGCGATGCTCCCTCCGGTGGGCCTGAGGCCAAGCTCCCGCCACTGCGGGGCGAGCTCCGGCGAGTGGATGCTGCGGTGGATGTCCTCGTTCAGCTTTCGCAGGACGGCCTCGGGCACGCCGCGGGGTGCGTCGATGGTGAACCAGGACGTGGCCTCGAAGCCCGGGACGCCGGATTCCGCGGCGGTCGGCACGCCGGGCAGGCTGTCGCTCCGCGCCTTTCCGGTGAGGGCGATCGCTCGCACCTTCCCTGCCTTGACGTGGCTGACCGCGGCCGGGAGGTTCTCGAACATGGCCTGGATGTGCCCCCCGACGAGGTCCGTCATCGCCGGTCCGCTGCCCTTGTAGGCAACGTGCGTGAGATCCACGCCGGTGCTCGACTTGAAGAGCTCGCCGATCAGGTGCGTGGAGGTGCCATTGCCGGCGGAACCGAAGGTGATCTGCTTCGGCTTCGCCTTTGCGAGGGCGAGGAACTCCTGCACCGTCGTGGCCGGCAGCGCCGGGTTCACGATAAGGATGTTGGGAGACTCGCACAGCAGCACCACCGCCTGCAGGTCTCGCACCGGGTCGTAGCGGAGGTTGGAGGTGACGCTGAACGCGGCCCGCGTCCCGATGGCGCCGAAGAGCAGCGTGTAGCCGTCCGGGGTGGACCGCGCCACCAGCTCCGCGCCGATGTGCCCGCCGGCGCCCGGTCGGTTCTCGACGATCACCTGCTGGCCGTACTGCGCCGAGAGCGACTTCGCGAGGATGCGCCCGACGAGGTCGCCGGTGCCGCCCGGCGCATAGGGCACCACGAGCCGCACGGGCTTCGCGGGAAAGGATTGCGCCATCGCGACCAGGCCCGCCAGGCCCAGCGCCGTTCCCACGAACCCTCGCACCCACTTCCGCAAGATCATCAACGCCTCCTAGCTGGACGGGCCAGCAGTATAGAAACGAGGGGGGCGCACCCGGTGCAGGGTCGCATGGCGAAACGCGCGCCGCGCCGCGAGGACGCCCAGACCAGTCACTCAATTATCCAGACAATTCAAAAAGTTACGACCTGCCGCCCGGACCGTCCGGGCTCGGGAAACACCATATCGCGGCAATCCGGGCTCTGTCCCATACTTCGCTGCATTGAACCCACTCAGTTGAACCTCAGGGAGACAGCGATGGCCCGGGTGTATGACGTCTGCACGGTGGATCCGAAGGAGCGCACGGCGCTCAAGCATGCGACCGGCAAGGAGGTCCGCGAGGCGGTGCGCTCCGGCGAGTGGACCGGCATCACGCAGGGCCTCGCCCTGGGCTACGTGCAGGCCAACCTCGCGGTGGTCCCCGAGGAATACGCCGGCGAGATGCTGCGTTTCTGCCATCGTAACCCGAAGCCCTGCCCCCTCATCGATGTCACCGAACCGGGCGATCCGGAACCGCGCGAGGCCGCCCCGGGCGCGGACGTGCGCACCGACCTGTCGCGCTACCGCTTGTACCGCAACGGCGTGCTCACCGACGAGGTGTCGAACATCAAGGCGCTCTGGCGCAAGGACCACGTCGCCTTCCTGCTGGGCTGCTCGCTGTCGCTGGACCAGGCGCTGCTCGACGCCGACATCCCCATGCGCCACCTGACGCTGCCGGACGGGCGCAACGCGGTCTACATTTCGAACATCCAGTGCAAGCCCGCGGGCCGGCTGCACGGCCCGATGGTCATCAGCATGCGCCCGATCCGCAAGGACCTCGTCCTGCGCACGGTCGAGGTGTCCTCCAAGTACCCGATGGGGCACGGCGCGCCGATCCATATCGGCAATCCCGCCGACGTGGGTATCCCCGACCTCGCCCACACCCAGTGGGGCAAGTTCCACACGCTGCGCGAAGACGAAGTCCCGGTGTTCTGGGCCTGCGGCATCACCCCGCAGGCGATCGCGATGGCCTGCGGCATCCCGGAGATCATCACCCACACCGCGGGCCACATGTTCATCACCGACCTGCGTCTGAACGGCCCCGCGCGGCTGATCTGAGGCGGCGCCCATGGGCCCGGACCTGAAGGAGCGGCTGCGCGAAGGCAAGCTGTGCCTGGGCCTCAACACGCCGCACAGCCGCACGCCGGAGATCGCGCCGATCCTGCGCAGCTGCGGCTACCACTGGATGCTCATCGACGCGGAGCACCAC
>VGER01000049.1 GCA_016869235.1 Alphaproteobacteria bacterium
GGGCCCGTATCGATGACTTCGTCGCCAGCTACAACCAGCGCGCCAAGCCGTTCTCCTGGACCGCCGCAAAGGTCCGACAAAGACACCTCGCAACCCGTGTCACTCATTCCTGATTCCGGGTACTAGCCCACTAACTTCACTCGACTGTCCTGCGTTCCTTGGGGAGGGGCACCAGGGCGGCCGGGTCAGGAGGGGTCCTTGAAGGAAGTCGTCTACGCGGTCTACCGCCACCAGGGCGGCCGCTGGACCCGTGACCGCAGCTTCCCGTCCGAACAGCAAGAGGAAGCCAACCAGGCGGCCGAGGCGCTGCTGACGCGCCAGGGCGTCCTTGGCGTCACGCTGGTCGAGGAGACTTTCAACCCGCAGACTGGCGAGACCAAAGAAGTCGGCGTCTGGAGCAAGTCCAACAACCCTGCGGTGCCGCAGCTCGGCATCGCCATGCGCAAGGAGCGGCCGAAGACGGCCGCGGCGGAGGCGCCCAAGCCTGAAGCGGAGAGCGACGCCGACGGCGCGGACGACGAAGACGAAATGCCGGTGCTGGTGCAGCGGGGCGCCAGGCCACCGAGCACCGTCGCGCCCTTCCTGGTCGTCTTCAAGTTGCTTGCCGCGGGCGTGGCGGCGCTGTTCGTCTCGGGAGTGGTTTCGTACGGCCTCGCCTACTTCGACCTGTACGGCATCTTCACCTTCATCCTCGACCGCGAGGGCATCCAGACGAAGGTGTTCATCGGCCTGTTCATCGTCGCGCTGCTGCTGATCCTGCCCAACATGCTGTCGTGGCAGGAGTTCGCCAAGGCGTTCCAGGTCGCCGGCGGCGGCGGGCCGCGCCGGCTGGTGCAGCGGCCGCCGCAACGCCCGTCGGCGAAGAAGCAATCCGAGAAGGGCAGCGCCCAGGACGAGCGCAAGGGCGACGGCGCCAGGAACGGCAAGGACCAGGCCGCCGAGAAGAAGGACGCCGCCGATGCCGCCGCGGAAGCGAAGGGCGAGCCGACGCCGCCCGAGCTGGAGACAGACGCGGGACCGGAGATCGTCGAGGCGAAGAAGTCGATCATCACGTTCTTCGCCCGTTGCGTCGACTTCCTGATGAAGACCAGCTCGCAGTTCCTCAAGGGCGGCAAGCTGTCGACCTACAACCAGTTCGGCTGCGACCTGTTCCTTGCCGGCGCCGCCGAGGCGTACGCCGAGCGCAAGGAGATGGGTGGCCGCAACAAGGAGATCATGGCGGCCGTCATCCGCGCCGCCGGCCGCGGCAGCGACCGCGCCGCCCAGTTCGCCGACAAGCACGAGAACTACCTGCTCGAGCCGCGCTACCTCGACATGTTCCGCGCCGGCCGCGAGGCGATGGCGATCTACCTCAAGGACGAGGATCTGCGCGCCAAGGCCGCCTCGGGCGAGCTCACCGAGGAAGACGAGGCGGCGCTCGGTCACGAGGCCGAGGGCGACATCGGCATGTTCCTCGAGAACGCCCTCGACCACTGGAACGCCAAGGGCGGGGACAAGAAGCAGCAGGGGGGAACGGTGGCGGTGATGTTCACCGCCATCATCGGCGCGTTCACCGAGTCGACCGGCGACGAGAACACGGCGAAGCTCCTGCACGCTCACAACCGCATCGTGCACGAGTCCTTGCGCATGCATGGCGGCACCGAGATCAACCAGACCAACGACGGCATCATGGCGTCGTTCCCGGTGGCGTCGGAGGCGGTGCAGGCCGCGGTGGATATCCAGAAGGGCGCCAAGGCGCACTCGGGTCTCAACTAGGACCTGCCGCTGCACGTGAAGATCGGCATCAATGCCGGCGAGCCGATCGCCGAGAACAACGACCTGTTCGGCACCCCGGTGCAGATGGCCGCGCGCGTGATGGCCTACGCCGGCCAGAACCAGATCGCCGTGTCCAAGCTCGTCTTCGACCTGTGCACCGGCAAGGGCCTGAAGTTCCGCGATCTCGGCGCCGCCGAGTTCAAGGGCTTCGCCGAGAAGATGCCGGTGTACGAAGCCCAGTGGCGCGACGAGTCGGAGATGCTGCCGGAGTAACGTCCCGCCAGGCGCTACGGGATGCGCGCGACGCGCATCACGTTGGTGCCACCGGGTGAGCCGAATGGCACGCCGGCGATGATCACCAGATGGTCCTGGCTCTTGCCGAAGCCGTCGTAGGCGGCGGCCTCGAGCGCAATGTCGAGCATGTCGTCGAAGCCGCTCGGGTCACGCGAGGTGACGCTGTGCACGCCCCAGGCGATGGCGAGCTTGCGCGCCGTCTCGACCTTGGGCGTGAGGCCGATGACCGGCACCGTCGGCCGCTCGCGCGCGGCGCGCAACGCCGTCGAGCCTGAGTCGGTGTAGCCGACGATCGCCACCGCCTTCAGCGTCTCGGCGGTCTGCGCCGCGGACGCGCAGATGGCGTCGGCGAGAGTGGCCTCGGGCGTGATCAGGTCGGCGTTCATGATGGCGCGATAGAGCGGATCGCGCTCGGTCTGCTCGGCGATGCGTGCCATCATGCGCACGGCCGAGATCGGATGGGCGCCTGCCGCTGACTCGGCCGACAGCATCACCGCGTCGGCGCCGTCGTAGACCGCGGTGGCGACGTCGGACACCTCGGCGCGTGTCGGCGTCGGCGCGTGGATCATCGAGTCCAGCATCTGGGTGGCGATGACGATCGGCTTGCCGGCGTTGCGCGCCGCGCGCACGAGGCGCTTCTGCGACGCCGGCACCGCCTCGATGGCCATTTCGACGCCGAGGTCGCCGCGCGCCACCATGACGCCGTCGGAGAGCCGGATGATGCCTTCGAGCTCGTCGAGCGCGGTCGGCTTCTCGACCTTGGTCATCAGCGCCGCGCGGCCGGCGATGAGGTTGCGCACCTCCTCCACGTCGGCGGCGCGCTGCACGAAGCTGAGCGCCACCCAATCGACGCCGAGCGCCAAGGCGAAGTCGAGGTCAACGCGGTCCTTGGTAGTGAGCGGCTTCAGGGGCAGAGCGACGCCGGGCACGTTGACGCCCTTGTTGTCGGAAATGCGGCCGCCCGTCTGCACCACCGCTTCCATGGTGTCGGTGCCGGGCTTGGTCACCTTCAGACGCAGGCGGCCGTCGTCGATCAATAGCTCGGTGTCGACGGTGGCGGCCGCGAAGATCTCCGGATGCGGCAGGTGCACGCGGGTCGCGTCGCCGGGCACCGGACTGAGGTCGAACTGGAAGGTCTGGTCTTGGCGCAGGATGACCGGCCCTTGCACGAAGGTGCCGATGCGCAGCTTGGGACCCTGCAGGTCGCCGACGATGCCGATCGGCCGCCCTACCTCCGCCTCGAGCGCGCGGATGATGCCGAACAGCTCGCGGTGCGTCTTGTGGTCGCCGTGGCTGAAGTTCAGCCGGAAGACGTCGGCGCCGGCTTCGAACAGCGCGCGGATGACCGGCAGCCTCGAGCTCGACGGACCGAGAGTGGCGATGATCTTGGTGTTGCGCTGGCGCCGCATGCTTCAGCTCAGGCCCCCGCGCCTCGCCCGCCGTGGCCCTCGGCCGCGCAGTAGTATAACGGGCGAGCCAAGTCCGGAGGCGGCCAAGGAGGCGAAACGGTGACTACGGGTCCTCGCGACGACACCGATGCGCCGCCGTTCGAGGCCATCGCCGGAACGGCGAAGTCCGGCATTGTGCTCATTTGCGATCACGCCAGCAACCGAATTCCGCAGGATTTACAGGACCTTGGCCTGGATTCGGAGGCGCTGCGGCTGCATGTCGCGTGGGACATCGGCGCCGCCGGGCTGACCCGTTCGCTCGCCGCCCGCCTCGGCGCACCCGCGGTGCTGAGCCGCGTGTCGCGGCTGGTGGTGGACTGCAATCGCGCGCCCGGGCACGCGACCTCGATGCCCGCCGTGAGCCATGGCGTCACCGTGCCCGGCAACCGCGACCTCTCGCCGCACGAGCGCGCCCGCCGCACGCAGCGCTACTTCGAGCCGTACCACCGCGCCGTGGGCGAGGCGCTCGCCGCCATCGAGGCCGCGGGCGCGACGGCCCTGCTCGTCTCCGTGCACAGCTTCACGCCGGTGCTGGGGGAGCGGGCGCGGCCCTGGCATTGCGGCGTCCTGTATGACCGCGACCGTCGCCTGGCAGAGTACTTCCTGCGCGCCCTGAGCGCCGAGCGGGACCTCGTGGTCGGCGACAACGAGCCGTATTCCGGTGCGCACCCGGAGGGCTACACCTGCCGCCGCCACGGCGACGCCTTCGGCAGGCCGAACGTGCTGATCGAGGTGCGCCAGGACCTCATCAACGACGACGCCGGGGTCGCCGCCTGGGCCGCGCGGCTGGGCGCAATCCTGGCCGGCGCGGCGCTGCGCGTGGGCGACCGGGGCGCGCGGCCGAGAGCGGCGACAGCCGCGCCTGGCGCGGCCTAGAATGACGCCCAACCCGTCAGACCCTCCGGACATCCGGGAGCCAAGGACATGGACGATCGCACGCGCACAGAGCTGGAGGCGGCCGCCTTCCGCCGCCTGCTCAAGCACTTTGACGAGCACAAGGAAGTGCAAAACATCGACCTGATGAATCTCGCCCACTTCTGCCGCAACTGCCTGGCCAAGTGGTACCGCGCCGCCGCCGAGGAGCGCGGCATCACCACCATCAGCTACGAGGACGCACGCGAGATCGTCTACGGCATGCCTTACGCCGAGTGGAAGGCGAAGTATCAGAACGAGGCCTCGGCCGAGCAGAAGACCGCCTTCGCTGCGGGCGCGAAAACCGCGTCGCATTGAGGCCCGTATGCTAGTGTGCGGCCGGGCGATGCCGGACAACCTTCGGCGCCGCCCATGTTTGTCCTGCCAGCAATCCTGACTTACGCGTGCGATGACCGTCCTGGTGACCGGCGCCGCCGGATTCATTGGCTACCATGTTGCCGAGGCCTTGCTCGCCCAGGGTGAGGCGGTCATCGGGCTCGACATCGTCAGCCCCTACTATGACGTGCGCCTGAAGGAGGCGCGGCTCGAGCGGCTGAAGAAGCGCCCGGGCTTCACCTTCATCAAGGCGGACATCGCCGAGCACGAGAAGCTCGCCACGACGCTGGAGCCGTTCGGCCCGATCCGCCGCGTCGTGCACCTCGCGGCGCAGGCCGGAGTGCGCTACTCCCTCGATCACCCCTTCGAGTACGTCAGCGCCAACGTCGTCGGCCACCTGGCCATCCTGGAGTACTGCCGCCACGTCGAGGGCTTCGAGCATCTGGTCTATGCCAGCTCGAGCTCGGTATACGGCGGCAACAACAAGCTCCCCTTCTCGGTCGAGGACCGCGTCGATAGGCCCATCTCCCTCTATGCGGCGACCAAGCGCGCCGATGAGCTGATGAGTCACGCCTATGCGCACCTGTACGGCATTCCGCAAACCGGCCTACGCTTCTTCACGGTGTACGGCCCCTGGGGCCGTCCCGACATGGCGATGTTCCTGTTCGCGCGGGCGATCTTTGCCGGGGAGCCGATCCGGGTGTTCAACAAGGGCGACATGGCGCGCGACTTCACCTTCGTCGACGACATCGTCGACGGCGTGCTGGCCGCGTTGCGCACGCCGCCCGGAGCAACGGTTACGCCGCCGCACCGCGTCTACAACCTCGGCAACAACAAGCGCGAGCCGCTGCTGAAGCTGATCGAGATCCTTGAGAAGTCGATCGGCAAGAAGGCAAAGCAGCGCGTCGAGCCGATGCAGCCGGGCGACGTGCAGGCGACCTACGCCGACATCGACGCCGCGCGCCGCGACCTCGGCTTCGAGCCGCGCACGCCGATCGAGGTGGGCGTGCCGCGCTTCATCGCCTGGTACCGCGAGTACCACGGTGTGTGAGGCCCCCGCACGGCGCGCCGCGCGCGCGCCCCGCGACTGACGCCGTCATGGCGTCCGAGCGTGACTCGCTTGCCGGACGCCTGTCGCGCTACGCGCGCGTCTCCGCTTCCATCGGCGGAGTCGCGGCGCGCGCGGCATCCGGCCGCCTGATTGGCAAGGAGGGCGCCCTCGCCGGCAAGCTCAAGCGCGCGCTCGGCGGCCTCAAGGGACCGGTGATGAAGGTGGCGCAGATGCTCGCCACCATCCCCGAGGCGCTGCCCGCCACCTTCGCGCGCGAGCTAACCGAGCTGCAGGCCAACGCGCCGCCGATGGGCTGGGCGTTCGTGCAGCGGCGCATGAGCAGCGAGCTCGGCCCGCAGTGGCGCGAGAAGTTCGCCTCCTTCGAGAAGATCTCGGCCGCGGCGGCGTCGCTCGGGCAGGTACATCGCGCGGTTTCCCGGGATGGCCGCAACCTCGCCTGCAAGCTGCAGTACCCGGATATGGCGGCGGCCGTGGAGGCCGACCTTGCCCAGCTCGGCGTCATCCTTGCCATCTACCGCCGCCTCGATCGCTCGATCGACACCAAGAACGTGCTAACGGAGATCGGCGCCCGCCTGCGCGAGGAGCTGGACTACGAGCTCGAGGCGCGGCACATGCGGCTCTACGAGCAACTGCTGGCGGACGAGCCGCACGTGCGCGTGCCGACGGTGCTGACCGAGGTGTCGACCAAGCGCTTGCTGAGCATGACGTGGCTCGAAGGCCGTCCTCTGGCCGAGTTCGAGGACGCGCCAGAGGCCGAGCGCAACAAGATGGCCGAGGCACTGTTCCGCGCCTGGTACGTGCCATTCTACGAGGCGGGCGTCATCCACGGCGACCCGCACCTCGGCAACTACACCGTCGCCGGCGACCCCGGCATCAACCTGCTGGACTTCGGGTGCATCCGCGCCTTCCAGCCGAAGGTTATCCAGGGCGTGATCGACCTCTACCGCTCGGTGCGCGACGACGACCGCGACCTCGCGGTACACGCCTTCACCACGTGGGGCTTCGAGCGGCTGACGCCGACCGTCGTGGACGCGCTGCGCGTGTGGGCGGACTTCCTTTACGCGCCGCTGCTCGAGGATCGGCCGCGCCGCCTGCAGGAGACCGAAGCGCGCGGCTCGGGCGTGGTGTTCGGCCAGGAGATCGCCTTCGAGGTGCACAAGCGCCTGAAGGCCGAGGGCGGCGTGACGCCGCCGCGCGAGTGGGTGTTCATGAACCGCGCTTCCGTCGGCCTCGGCGCGGTGTTCCTGCGCCTGCGCGCCAAGCTCAACTGGCACCGCATGTTCCACGAGCTGATCGAGGATTTTGACACCGCGGCGCTGGCGCGGCGGCAGAAGAGCGCCTTCACCAAGGCCGGCGTGCCGCTGCCCTAGGGCCACCGGTGCGGCCCGATTCGCATCGGCCGGCGCGGCGTTCCGCACCGTTGAACACAGCGACCTCTTTGCTATAGTGCCGCCTCTTTTTGGCGGGGCCCGCTGCGGCCGCCTCGCCCTTTTATCTCCAGGAGTAGGTCTTGGCTGCGTCGCTCAAGGTAGCGATTCCGAAGGAACGGCGCGCGTACGAGCGGCGGGTCGCTGCTACGCCGGAGACCGTCAAGAAGCTGGCCGGGCTCGGTTTCGCTGTCACGGTCGAAGCTGGCGCCGGCATGGCGTCGCACTACCTCGACGACGCCTATCGCGCCGCCGGCGCGACCATCGCGCGCGACGAGGCTGCGACCCTGCGCGACGCGGCCCTGGTGCTGAAAGTGCAGCGGCCGCTGAACAAGGCGGAGGGCGCCGACGAGATCGCGTTGATCCCGCGCGGTGCCATCCTGGTCGGCCTCCTCGATCCGCTCGGACACCCGGCACAAGCGGCGGCCTATGCCTCCGCCGGCGTCACCGCCATGGCGATGGAGCTGGTCCCGCGCATCAGCCGCGCGCAGAGCATGGACGCCCTGTCGTCGCAGTCGAACCTCGCGGGCTACAAGGCGGTGCTCGACGCCGCCGACGAGTTCGGCCGCGCCGTGCCCCTCATGATGACGGCGGCCGGCACCGTCGCTCCGGCGAAGGTGTTCGTGCTCGGCGCCGGTGTCGCCGGGCTGCAGGCGATCGCCACGGCACGCCGCCTCGGCGCGGTGGTTTCCGCCACCGACGTGCGCGCGGCGACCAGGGAGCAAGTGGAGTCTCTCGGCGCGACGTTCATCGCGCCGGCTGACGCCGTCGACGCCGCGGCCAAGACCGGCTATGCCAAGGAACTCGACAAGGACCAGGCCGCCAAGCAGGCGGCGGTGGTGGCGGAGCAACTGAAGAAGCAGGACATCGCCATTACGACGGCGCTCATTCCCGGGCGCAAGGCGCCGGTGCTCATCACCCGCGACATGATCGCCGGCATGAAGCCGGGCTCGGTCATCGTCGATCTCGCCGTCGAGCATGGCGGCAACGTCGAGGGCTCGAAGGCGGGCGAGATCGTCGAGGTCAACGGCGTGCGCATCGTCGGCCACATCAACGTGCCGAGCCGCCTGGCCGTCGACGCCTCGGCGCTGTACGCGCGCAACCTGGTGAACTTCCTCACGCCGCTTGCCGACAAGGCAGGCGGGCTCAAGATCAACTGGGACGACGAGATCGTGAAGGGCGCCACCCTCACGCGCGACGGCGCGGTCGTCCACGACCTGCTCAAGAAGGCCTAGCAATCATGGAAGTCGATCCGCTCGTCTGGGAGCTCTCCATCTTCGTGCTGGCGATCTTCGTCGGCTACTACGTGATCTGGAGCGTCACGCCCGCGTTGCACACGCCGCTGATGGCGATCACCAACGCCATCTCGTCGGTGATCGTGGTCGGCGCGCTGATGGCGGCAGGTCCCGCCGACTTCAGCATCGCCAAGGCGCTCGGCATCGCCGCCATCACGCTGGCCGCCGTCAACATCTGCGGCGGCTTCGTGGTGACGCAGCGCATGCTCGGCATGTTCCAGGCCAAGGCGCGTCCGCGGCCGCCGGAGAAGAAGTAGGGCCGCCGCCTTGTCGCCGAACCTGACCGCCCTCGCCTACCTCGTCGCCTCGGCCCTCTTCATCCTGGCGCTGCGCGGGCTGTCGTCGCCCGCCGCGGCGCGGCGCGGCAACATCATGGGCATCGCCGGCATGGCGATCGCCATCGGCACGACGCTGGTGGACCCCAACATCGTCTCCTACGGCTGGATCGTCGCCGCCATTGCCGTCGGCGGCATCGTCGGCACGGTGATCGCGTACCAGATCCAGATGACGGCGATGCCGCAGCTGGTCGCCGGCTTCCACAGCCTGGTGGGCATGGCTGCGGTGCTGGTCGCTGCCGCGGCGTTCCTGAGCCCGGAGTCGTTCGGCATCCTCAACGACAGCGGCGCCATCAAGGTGGCGAGCCGCATCGAGATGGCGCTCGGCGTCGTCATCGGCGCCATCACGTTCACCGGCTCCATCGTCGCCTTCTCCAAGCTGCAGGGCCTGGTGTCGGGTGACCCGGTGCTGTTCCCCGGCCAGCACTGGCTGAACCTCGCCATCGGCGTGGTCATCGCCGGGCTGATCGCGCTCTTCACCCAGAGCCCAGAGCCGCAGTGGTTCTGGATCTTCACCGCGCTGGCGTTCCTGATCGGCGTGCTGCTCATCATCCCGATCGGCGGCGCCGACATGCCGGTCGTCATCTCGATGCTGAACTCCTATTCGGGGTGGGCGGCCGCCGGCATCGGCTTCACGCTGGGCAACTCGGCGCTGATCGTCACCGGCGCGCTGGTGGGATCGTCGGGCGCCATCCTCAGCTACATCATGTGCCGCGCCATGAACCGCTCGTTCATCTCGGTGATCCTGGGCGGCTTCGGCGCGACCGGCGACGGGCCGGCGAAGGCCAAGACCGACAAGCCGCACAAGGAAGGATCGGCCGAGGACGCCGCCTTCCTGCTCAAGAACGCCGGCTCGGTGATCATCGTGCCAGGCTACGGCATGGCGGTCGCCCAGGCGCAGCACGTGCTGGCGGAAGTTTCCGAGAAGCTGAAGGCGCAGGGCGTGAAGGTACGCTACGGCATCCACCCGGTGGCGGGGCGCATGCCCGGCCACATGAACGTGCTGCTCGCCGAAGCCAACGTCCCCTACGAGGACGTCGAGGCACTCGAAGAGATCAATCCGGACTTCGCCAACACCGACGTTGCCATCGTCATCGGCGCCAACGACGTCACCAACCCGGCCGCCAAGAACGACCCCAAGAGCCCGATCTTCGGCATGCCAATCCTGGAGGTCGACAAGGCCAAGACGGTGCTGTTCATCAAGCGCTCGATGAAGGGGGTGGGATACGCCGGAATCCACAACGAGCTATTCTATTCTCCCAATACGATGATGCTGCTCGCCGACGCGAAGAAGATGATGCAGGACATCGGCAAGGAGCTTTGAGCCGATGGCCATCCTGAAGATCGCCAAGATGGGCCATCCGGTGCTGATGCGCCCGGCCGAGCCCGTCCCCAACCCGACGTCGCCGGAGATCAAGCGCCTTGTCGCCGACATGATCGAGACCATGGACGACGCGGACGGCCGCGGTCTCGCCGCGACTCAGGTGCACGTCAACAAGCGCGTCGTCGTATTCCGTCCGCCGCCCGAGGACCCCAGCCGGCCCGACGATCGCGACGGCCCGGTGCTGGCGCTGGTCAATCCCGAGATCACCCCGCTCGGCGGCGAGATGGAGGACGGCTGGGAAGGCTGCCTGTCGGTGCCAGGCCTGCGCGGGCTCGTGCCGCGCTATGCCAAGGTGCGCTATCGCGGCGTGACGCCCGCCGGCGAGCAGGTAGACCGCACGGTGAGCGGGTACCATGCGCGCGTCGTGCAGCACGAGGTCGACCACCTCGACGGCGTGCTCTATCCGGTGCGCATGAAGGACCTGGGCCTGCTGATGTTCGAGTCCGAGTTCGAACGGTTCTTGGACGAAGGCGCCGCGCCGCGCGCCCAGGGCCGCGCGGAATGACGATGAGCCGCGCCGGGGCCAAGGGTGAAGGCAGATTGGTTGCCGCCCGTGCGGCCATCCTCGCTGCGGCGCTCCCCGACGCTCGCATCCACGGATGGATGGACGCGGTCATGCAGCGCGCCATTGCCGCCACCGGCGTAGACGCCCCGCTGGCCGCCCGTGCGTTCCCGCGCGGGGCGCGCAGCCTGGTCGAGGAGTTTCATCGCGCCGCCGACCGCAACATGGCGGCCGCGCTGCGCCAGCATGACCTGCCGGAGACGCGCACCGGCCAGCGCATTGCGCTGGCGGTCCGCCTGCGCATCGAGGCGATGGCCGACGCATCGGCACCCCGCGGCGCCGAGCGAGTCTCGGCGCGGCGCGCCGTCGCCTTGCTCGCGCTGCCCGAGAACGCAGTCGTCGCAGCAGGCGCGCTCGCGCGCACGTCCGACGCCATCTGGCGTGCGGTTGGCGACCGTTCCGTCGATTTCAGCTGGTACACCAAGCGCGCCAGCCTGGGCGCGATCTATGCGGCGACCACCTTGGTGTGGCTGCAGGACGAAAGCGACGGAGCGGCGGAAACTTGGTCATTCCTCGGCCGGCGGCTCAAGGACATCGCCACCTTCGGCGCCACCAAGGCGCGGGCGCTGGGTGTCGCCCTTACGCCTTTTTCTCGGGGGCTGGGTCCTGAGGGGCCTCCGACGCGTTGGATTGGTTGGCGCGGTATTCCGTCAGCTTGGTTGCGACCTTCGGGTCGCTGATCGCAAGAATTGCCGCCGCGAGCAGAGCGGCATTGACAGCGCCGGCGCGCCCGACGGCAAGGGTGCCGACGGGAATTCCGGCCGGCATCTGCACCATCGACAAGATGCTATCGAGTCCGTCGAGTTTGCTTTCCATCGGAACCCCGAGCACGGGGAGGCGGGTCCTGGCGGCAACCACACCGGGCAAGGCAGCGGCCATGCCGGCGCCGGCAATGACGACCTTGAAGCCGCGTCCTTCGAGCCCCGTCACCCACTTCTCGAGGGCGACCGGCTGGCGATGGGCGGAGAGCACCTTGGCTTCGCTCTCGACGCCGAGGCTCTTCAGGATTTCCTGGGCATGCTTGAGGGTCGGCCAGTCGGACTGGCTGCCCATGACGATGCCGACGACGGGATTGGACATTTGCGATAGCTCCGGGGGCGATGGGGCGCGCAGTATAGGGGCGTCTAAGACGGCCGCAAGATCGGGTCCGCCCGGGGCGGGCCCATGCAGTGCCGGCTTATGCGATAATGTCCGGGAGGAGCGCGCTTTCGATCTGCGCGATCTGGTCCTTGAGAGCTAGCTTGCGCTTCTTGAGGCGTTGGATGCGGATCTGGTTGGCCAGGTCCCCGGGCTCGACGAGCGCAGCGATCGCCTGGTCGAGGTCGCGATGCTCTTCGCGCAACTCGATCAGCTTGCGTTGCAGCTCTTTGCGGGCGGACCCGTCGAACTCCGACGGCGTCTTCATTTGCGCAGGATACACCCCATGACAATGCGGCCCAATCCATTCTGGGAGTATTCCGTCCTGTTGTATGGCGACCAGCGCGTGGCCGCCGCGTGCCTGGCGATCCAGGAGCGCCACCGCTCGCACGCCGACATCGACGTCAACGTGCTGCTGCTCTGCACGTGGGCGGCGGCAACCGGCGCCGGCGAGCTCGACACCGACAAGCTGTTGCGGGCCATGGCGGCCGTCGGCCCCTGGCGCCGGGACGTGGTGCTGCCGCTGCGCGCCACGCGCAACACGCTGGACCAGGGTGTCGCACCCGTCCCGAAGGAGGTATCCGAGGCCGTGCGCGGCGACGTGCTGAAGGCGGAGCTCGAAGCCGAGAGCATCGAGCAGATGATGCTGATCGAGATCATCGGCCGGCCGGCGTCAAGGGCGGTGGCGGCCGAACGCGCCATAGCCCAAGCCGCGACCAGCTTTGCGCGCTATTTTACACTTCTGAGGGTGGATCCAACCACCGAGGACGACAAGGACTTGGCTCGCATCCTGGCCGTTGCATTTCCTGGCAGCCGCCATGGGAACCAACCGGGTGGCGGCTAGGTCGTGGACTCATAATGCCTGAGCCAGAGGCGGGTGGCGGCCAGAGCCACGGCTGCCAGGAAGTTGCGGGCGAGCTTGTGGTAGCGGGTGGCGATGCCACGGAAGTGCTTGAGCTTGTTGAAGAAGCGCTCGACGAGGTTGCGTTGACGGTAGATGGCCTTGTCGACGGTGCGCTGGACCTTGCGGGTCCTGTGCGTGGGGATGTGGGCGTGAGCCCCGAGGCCCTCGATGTGGGC
>VGER01000050.1 GCA_016869235.1 Alphaproteobacteria bacterium
GCTGCGCGACGAGCTGCTCAACGGCGAAATCTTCTACACGCTGGACGAGGTCCGCATCATCACGGGGCAGTGGCGCGAGCACTACAACAAGGTCCGGCCCCACAGCGCGATCGGCTACCGGCCGCCGGCGCCGGAAGCAGTCCTCCCAAGCTGGCCGTTCGGCTCCGCTCCGCTGCGCCTGCCGGCCAGCTTGGCCTCAGCGGGCGCTTGGGACTAACATTGCGCCTGGACCACCAAGTGCAGGCAGTCCACTGCGCGGCAACCGCCAACAGCGCGGCGAGTCGCAAGTAGGTTGTTCTGCGACGCATGGAAGATCCCTCCCCAGAATTCGGCCGGGCGTCAGACCCCCGGCCGCCCGATTCTAGCAGGCGCGCCGCCACCCCGCCCTAGGGTGCCATACCCGCAGCGCGGCGATGCTATGCTATGGTGTGCATCAAGACCCAAAGCGCGTGGAGGAGTTGTCATGAAGAACATCGCGGCGGGCGTTATTGGTTTGCTCTTGGTTTCGGGAGCCGTTTTGGCCGCGGACATGACGGGCGAGGTCCAGGGAATAGACCGTCAGAAGCGCCTGATCCAGGTCACCTTGCCGGGCGACTGCGTCTGCAACGCCGTCACGTACGAGATCCCGACTACCGTGGACATGGGCTGGTTGTCGCCGGGCGTCACCGTGAAGATCATGTACGAAGTCGCCAACGGCATGAACGTGGTGAGCAAGCTCAACAAGTAGGGCGAACCCGGGCGCGGGACGTCCGCGGCGGGTAACACCTACCTCTCCGGCTATTTCGGCCAGTTCCCGTTTGGGCGGGAGACAGGCGGCTGCGCGTCCTCCAATCGCCGGGTGAGCAACGATCGCGTCGACGTCGGCACGGCCGTCAACGTCACCTACAAGCTGGTGCGCATCCTGATCGAGCACGAGTTCGAGGCCGGGCGTCTGTCGCCGCAGCGCCTGCGCCAGCTGGCCAGCATCGTCGAGGAACGCTCGCTCGATTCCCACGATCCGCGCGATGTGCGCGCGGCCAACCTGCTGCCCGACGTGGTCGAGGCGACCATCCTCCGCGCGGGCCTTGAAGCGACCCGCGGCCCGACGAACTCGCAATAGGCCCCAGCCGCCTAGTATGAGCCCTCGGGCGCCGGCGGCCGGATGCCGGCGGCGGCATAGGCGATGGCGTCGGCGAAGCCGCTGCGCGCGCGGCGGTGAGGCGACGAGCACCATGAAGTCCATCCTGCTCGTGGACGACGAGTTCGGCATCGTCGAGACGCTCAAGGAGTTGCTAGAGAGCGAGGGATTCAAGGTCAGTTGCGCCAGCAACGGCAAGGACGCCCTCGCCCGCCTGGCCACCGAGCGCCCTGACCTGGCCGTGGTGGACGTAATGATGCCGGTGATGAACGGCATCGAGATGCTGCGCGCCATGCGCTCCAACCAGCAGCAGCGCCACGTGCCGGTGCTGTTGATGAGTGCAGTGCCGAAGGCGGGCGCGACGCAGGGCGCGGAATCCCTTCCTCACTGAGGTTGGAGCTTCATCCGCAAGCCATTCGACTTCAGCGACCTGCTCGAGGCAATCGTGCAGATGATCGGCGACGAAAAGCCCCCCGGGGAAAACTCGAAGCTGCACTAGGCCCCCGCCGCAGCCGCGGCGGCTAGTGCTTCTTGTTGCCCAGCCCGGCGATCCAATCCATCAGGGCGAGGAACACGCCGCTGACGACGAACGTCAAGTGGAGGATGATGAGCCACATCAGCGTCTCGAAATCGACCTCATCGATCTCGAGGAACGCGGCAAGCAGTTGGATTGCCGAGATCGCGACGATGGAGCTCACGACCTTCAGCTTGAGGTCGCTGAAGTCCACGTGCCCCATCCACTCCGGCCGGTCGGCGATCTCCTCGGTCTCGATGCGCGATACGAAGTTCTCATAGCCGGCGAGGATGATCATCAGCAGCAGGCTCGCAACGAGCGTGAGGTCCACCAGGCTGAGCACCGCAAGGATGATCGACCCCGACGTGACCGAGAACATGGTCGGGACCACGTGCCACAGCTCCTGGAAGAACTTCAGCAGCAGGATCGCCAGCGCAATCACTAGGCCGATGAAGAACGGCGCCATGAGCCAGCGCGCGGCGAACAGGCTACGTTCCAGGCGGCGTTCGATGCGTTCGCTCGGTTCCATGACTCGCTCCTACGTCGTCGCCGCGCGGTTCAGCGCGCCGGTGTGCGCGGCCGCCACTGGGTGCCGGGCCGAAACGGCCGTTGCGGCTTTGGCGGCGGCGGCGGACGGAACGCCATGGAGGCCGGCTCCTTGGGTCCCGGTCCGGGAGGCGCACCTTGGGGCGTCGTGGCGATCTGCGCAAGCCGGTCGGCCAGCCAGCGCACACCGTCGAGACGGTCGCGCTCGAACGACCAGTCGGCCAGCACCACCATGGTCTGATCGGGCCGCAGCTTGGCCTGGCCGCGCCGCGACTCGATGAACTCGATGAGGCCCGCCGGATTGGGGAAGGTATCGCGGAAGGACAGCGTCGCACCCTTCGGGCCGGCGGTCAGCCGCGCCACCGACGCGAGCCGCAGCGCGCGCTTGATGGCGACGATCTTGAGCAGCTGCTCGGCCTCCTCGGGCAGCGGGCCGAAGCGGTCGATCATCTCGGCGGCGAACGCCTCGGCCTCCGCGTCGGTCTTGAGCTCGGCGATGCGGCGATAGAGGGCGAGGCGCACGTCGAGATCGGTGACGTAGCTTTCCGGGATCAGCACCGCGGCGCCCACGTCGATCTGCGGCGACCACGTCTGCTCGGCCGGAGCGGCGGTTCCCGCGGCGTCGGCGCGCGCGGCGGCGACGGCTTCCTCCAGCATGCGCTGGTAGAGCTCGAAGCCGACCTCCCTTATGTGGCCGGACTGCTCCGCGCCCAACAGGTTGCCGGCGCCACGGATATCGAGGTCGTGACTGGCGAGGGAGAAACCAGCGCCGAGCTGGTCCAGCGACTGCATCACCTTCAGGCGCCGCTCCGCCGTCTCGGTCGGCGTGCGCGTCTCAGGGATGGTCAGGTAGGCGTAGCCCTGCACCTTCGAGCGGCCGATGCGCCCACGCAGCTGGTACAGCTCGGCGAGCCCGAACATATCGGCGCGATGGATGACGAGGGTGTTGGCGGTCGGGATGTCGAGACCCGACTCGATGATGTTGGTAGCGATCAGCACGTTGGCGGCGCCGTCATAGAAGTCCACCATCACCTTCTCGAGCTCGGTCGGCGACAGCCGGCCGTGCGCCACGGCGATCTTGGCGTCCTTCACGTGGGAGCGGACGAACTCCGACACCTGGTCGAGGTCGGAGATGCGCGGGCAGACGTAGAACACCTGTCCGCCGCGGTTGCGCTCGCGCTGGATCGCCTCGCGCACCACCACCGCATCGAACGGCAGGATGAAAGTGCGCACCGCCAGGCGATCGACGGGTGGCGTGGCGATGAGCGACAGCTCGCGGATACCCGCCATCGCCATCTGCAGCGTGCGCGGGATCGGCGTCGCGGTGAGCGTCAGGACGTGCACGTCGGAGCGCAGCTCCTTCAGGCGCTCCTTGTGGGTGACGCCGAAGCGCTGCTCCTCGTCGATGACGAGCAAGCCGAGGTCCTTGAACTCGATGCCCTTGGCGAGCAGCGCGTGAGTGCCGATGACGACGTCGACGTCGCCGTTGGCCAGCCCCCGCTTCACCTCGGCCGCCTCGGCAGGCTTGGTGAGGCGAGAAAGCTGCTCGATGCGCAGCGGCCAGTCGGCGAAGCGCTTCTTGAACAGCTTGACGTGCTGGCGGACCAGCAGGGTGGTCGGCGCCACCAAGGCGACCTGCTTGCCCGCCATGGCCGCGACGAACGCCGAGCGCAGCGCGACCTCGGTCTTGCCGAAGCCGACGTCGCCGCACACCAGGCGACCCATCGGCCGCCCCGACGCGAGGTCGCTTAGCACCTCGCGGATGCTGCGGTCCTGGTCCTCCGTCTCCTGGTAGGGGAAACGGGAGGCGAACTCCTCGTAGAGGCCGGGCGGGACGGTGAGCTTGGGCGCCTCTTTGAGGTGGCGCTGGGCGGCGATCTTCATCAGCTGCCCCGC
Source organism: Alphaproteobacteria bacterium (assembly GCA_016869235.1). Taxonomy (GTDB): domain Bacteria; phylum Pseudomonadota; class Alphaproteobacteria; order UBA2966; family CAIVPW01; genus CAIVPW01. Next base: position 4,074 of record VGER01000050.1, read on the forward strand.
CATCTCGGTGATGCGCTGCTTGGCGCGCGCCTTGCGCGCCTGCCACGCTTGTCCGCCGAGCTTGTCGAGAACGACCTCGGCCGCATCGCCGCAGTACCGGGAGATGACGTCGATATTCTCGACGGGGATGTAGAGCTTGTCGCCGCCGTCGTAGACGAGGGCGACGCAATCGTGCGGCCGGTCCTGGATGGTCAGCTTCTCCAGGCCCATGAAGCGACCGATGCCGTGATCGACGTGGACGATGACGTCGCCGGGCGAGAGGCTGGAGAGCTCGCGGATGAAATCCTCGGCCTTGCGCGAGCGGCGCGGCGCGCGCGAGATGCGCTCGCCAAGCAGGTCCGGCTCGGCGAGAACGGCGAACTGGTCGGTCTCGAAGCCGTGCTCGAGGCCGAGGATGGCGAGGCCGATGGTGGACGGCGGCAGCTCCTCGGCCTGATGCCACGTGGTCACGGCGCTGAGGTCGTCCACCCCGTGGTCGTGCAGCAGGCTGCCGAGACGGTCGCGCGCGCCAGCCGAGATGGCGGCGACCAGGACCCGGCGGGCGCGCTTGCGTTGCTCGGCGATGTAGTCGCGCACCGCGTCGAGCACGATGCCACCGGTCGCCGACGGCCCGGCAACAGTGCGCTCGGTGGCGAAGTCGCGCCCGAGGTGGCCGCCGAGATCGATCTCGCCGGCTGAACCAGCGGCACCGTCGCCGCCGCGGAGCGGCGTGAAGGCGCCGACCGAGCGTCCTTCCAGCGTCGCCGCCCAGTCGCCGTCCGTCAGGTAGAGCGCCTCTGGCGCCAGCGGCCGATAGACGGCGCCCTCGCCCTCCCAGGCGGACTTGCGCGCCTGGTAGTTCTCGGCGACCGACTGCCCGCGCGCGGCACGAGCTTCCTCGGCGCGGAAGTCGAGGGTGACGGCGGCGCCCGGCACGTAGTCGAACACCGTCTCGAGCCGCTCGTGGAACAGCGGCAGCCAGTGCTCGGCGCCGGGATGGCGATGGCCGGCGGAAATCGACTCGTAGAGCGGATCCTCGTCGCCGACGGCGCCGAAGCGTGCCGCGTATCCGGCGCGGAAGCGGGCGATGGAGACAGCATCGAGCAGGATCTCGGACACGGGCTGCAGCACGAGTTCCGTCGCGTTGCCGGTGGTGCGCTGGGTCAGCGGATCGAAGGTGCGGATCGATTCCAGCGTGTCTCCGAACAGGTCGAGACGCAGCGGTTCCTCGCGGCCAGGCGGGAATACGTCGAGGATGCCGCCGCGCACCGCGTACTCGCCCGCCTCGCGCGCCGTGCCGACGCGGTTGTAGCCGTCGCGCACGAGGTAGCCGGAGAAAGCCGCGACATCCAGCTTGCCACCCGGGCGAGCCTGAAAGCTTGCCGCGGTCACCGTCGCACGCGGTGGCAGGCGCTGGGCGGCGGCCGCCACCGTCGTCAGCAGCACCCTTCCGTCGTGGGCAGCAGTAGCGGCGAGCCGCGACAGCGCCGCCATGCGCTGGCTGAGCACCACGCTGGACGGCGACACCCGGTCATACGGCATGCAGTCCCAGCCAGGGAACGTCACCACGTCCACGTCGGGGGCGAAGAACGCCAGTGCCTGCGCCATCGCCGCGAGTTGAATGTCGCCGGCGGCGAGATGCAGCGCGCCGCCCGGGCGGCCGCGCGCGATGGCAGCGAGGGCCAAGGCGTCCAGCCCTTCAGGAGCGCCGGCAATCCGCAGGCGGCCGCTGGAGGCCGGTGCCAGGAACATATCGTGTAGGTATTTCAAGTCGTTACAGGCTTGCCTTGCACTGAGCGCATAAGAACCAGGAGGTCGTCGAATTCGGACGGAGGCGGCGCGCGGGCGGTGATCCAGTCGTAGAGGTCGGGGTCACTGTTCTCCAGCAGGGCCTCGTAGCGCGCCAGCTGTCCCGCATCGAGGCGCTCGATCCAGTCGTCGGCGAACGTGCCCAGCAGATGATTGATCTCCTTCGTGCCGCGATGCCAACTGCGGAATCGCAATCGCTTCCGCTGCTCCGCGAGGGGGTCCTCGACCCCACCGGGGCGGTCGTATGTAGCCATCGCTTTTCCTATACGGGCTCGGTGTCCGGCTGTCAGTAGCGAGTGGCTGACGGGGAAGCCAAACGCACTCTATATGGGCGCGTGCGGCCGGAAATCCTATTCCCCCTGTTCGCCCCCATGACCAGCTTGCCGGGGGTGGGCCGCAAGTTCGGCCATCTCCTCGAAGCGATCGCCGATGGGCCGCACGTGGTCGACCTGCTCTGGCACCTGCCGACCGGGCTGATCGACCGACGCTTCTCACCCAAGCTCGCCGAGGTCCCCGAGGGCGCTCTTGTCACTCTCACGGTGAAGGTGGAGTCGCACGCTGCTCCCCGCAACCGGCGCCAGCCGTACAAGGTGCGGGCGAGCGACGAGACCGGGCGCATCGACCTTGTCTTCTTCCATGCACGCACCGACTACCTGGAGAAGGTTCTGCCGGTAGGACAGCTGCGCGTCGTCAGCGGCACGGCGGAGCGATTCGGCGGCGACCTTCAGATGACGCATCCCGACCACATCGGGACGGTCGAGGACCTCCCTCGCCTGCGATCGGTGGAGCCCACCTACGGGCTGACGGCCGGATTGCCGCAGTCCACGGTGCAGAAGGCCGTGCGCGCCGCGCTGGAACGCACGCCGGTGCTGCCCGAGTGGCACGACCCCGCCCTGCTCGCCCGCGAAGGCTGGGCATCGTGGCGCTCGGCGCTCCACGCTGCCCACGCGCCGGAATCGGAAGCCGAGCTGTCGGGCGAGACACTAGCGCGCCGGCGTCTCGCGTACGACGAGCTGCTCGCCAACCAGCTCGCGCTGCTGCTGGTGCGACGGCGCATGCGCGCCCGCCCCGGCCGTTCCATCCAAGGCGACGGCCGCCGGCGCAAGCAGGTCTTGGCGGCCCTGCCCTACCGCCTGACGAGCGCCCAGGAGCGCTCGATCCGCGAGATTCTCGGCGATCTCGAGCGACCGAACCGGATGCTGCGCCTTCTGCAGGGCGACGTCGGCTCCGGCAAGACCATTGTCGCGCTCCTCGCGATGCTCGCCGCGGTCGAGAGCGGCGCGCAGGCGGCGCTCATGGCACCGACCGAAATCCTCGCCCGCCAGCACCTTCGCACCATCAGCGCGCTGGCCGAGCCCGCCGGGGTGCGCGTGGGCCTGTTGACCGGCGGCCGCAGCCGTGGTCGCGGCGACATGGTCGATCGCATTGCCGCGGGCGACGTGGACATCGTCATCGGCACGCATGCCCTGTTCCAGGAGGGTGTCGCCTTCCGCGACCTCGCCTTAGTGGTGGTGGACGAGCAGCACCGCTTCGGCGTGCACCAGCGCCTCGCCCTCACCGACCAAGTCGGCACCGCCGCCGACGTATTGGTCATGTCGGCGACGCCGATTCCCCGCACGCTAACGCTTACCGTGTACGGAGACATGGATGTCTCGCGGCTCGACGAGAAGCCGCCCGGGCGCCGCTCCATTGTCACGCGCGCCTTGCCGCTCTCGCGTCTCGACGAGGTCGTCGCGGCAGTCGGGCGGCGAATCGCACAGGGAGAGCGCGCCTACTGGGTGTGCCCCCTGGTGTCGGAATCGGAAGCCCTCGACGCCGCCGCGGCGGAGGAACGCTACGCGGCCCTGGTGGAGCGGTTCGGCGACCAGGTCGACCTCGCTCACGGCCGGCAGAAGACCGCCGAGCGCGACCGCGTCATGGAACGCTTCGCGTCGGGCGAGGTGCACTTGCTCGTCGCCACGACCGTCATCGAGGTGGGCGTCGACGTGCCCGAAGCCACCATCATGGTGATCGAGCATGCCGAACGCTTCGGCCTCGCCCAGTTGCACCAGCTGCGCGGCCGCGTCGGACGGGGCGGTGCGGAGTCATCGTGCCTCCTGCTGTACGCCCCGCCGCTCGGCGAAACGGCGAAGTCCCGGCTATCCATCCTGCGCGAGACGGACGATGGGTTCCGCATCGCCGAGGAAGACCTGCGCCTGCGCGGAGCCGGTGAAATCCTCGGCGTGCGGCAAAGCGGCATGCCGCAGTTCCGGGTCGCCGACCTCGCGACGCACCACGACCTGCTCTCAGTGGCACGGGACGACGCCCAGGCCTTCTTGCAACGCGATCCGGAGCTCAGGTCGGACCGCGGAGAGGCGCTGCGCACCCTTCTTTATTTGTTTGGCCGCGACGGAGCGGTCGCCCTCATGCGTTCTGGCTGAAGGCGCGCCGATCGTGCTGGCAGGCGCGCAAACAGGAGGACTATAGTCCGGCCGCTCTGCATGCGGGGGGATGGACTCGGTTTCATGAGGCGGTCGCTTGCCGCGGTGTTGCTGGCTGTTTGCCTGGCCCTTCCCGGCCCGGCTCATGCCAGCTACGAAGAAGCGCTCACGGCGTACGAGCGCGGCAATTTCTCCCTCGCCCTGCAGGAATTCCGTGCCCTGGCCAGGCGCGGCCACCCGGGCGCCGAGTTCATGCTCGGCGTCATGCATTTCAACGGCTTCGGCGTGAGCCGCGACACGGTGCTCGCGGCCATTTACTTCCGCCAGGCGGCGGAACAGGGCGAGCCTGGCGCGCAACTCGCGTTCGGCTCCCTCCACATCCGCGGCATCGGCGTGTTCCAAAATCTCGTCGAGGCGCGCAAGTGGTTCGGCATCTGCGCGCGCGGCAACTCTCCCGAGATTGCGCGCCAGGCGAACGCGCTGATCGGCGTCACCGCCACGCTCATGACAGCCGAAGAGATTACTCGTGCTGACCAGGGGGCCGCGCGTTGGCGTCCGGTGCGCGCCGGTCTCGTTCGCGGACAATAGTCACTCCGTTCTCGCGCATCCGCTGGAGGGTCAGCCAGGCGTCGTAGGCGTCCTTGTTGACGATGGCCAACGTGCGGCCGCGATAAGGCTGCACGTATTCCGTCAGCATCCACCGGTCGGGGATGTCGGGCATGGTCATCACCAACACGCGGCGGAAGTCCGCCTGCAGCCAGCCGAGGGCCCCATTGGCCGACTGGATACGCAGCGGCCGCTGCATGCGGCCAAGGAACGTGAACTGGCCGTGGTACTCGTCGAGGATGGCGATCGGCCTTCCCGAGCGCTGCTGCGAGGCGACATAGCGCGAGATCGGCCGCAGGTCGAACGCGTGCGCGATCGGAACGAACCCGAGTACGTGGATCAAGACCACCACCGCGGCGCTCTGCAGCGATAACGCACCGACCGCGAGGTTCATCCGCTTGCGGCCGCTGGCCATGACCGCGATGCCGACCGCAGCCACGGCAGCGCCGAACAGCGGAGAAACGTTGCGCGCGTACGGCGGGAGTCCGGTGACCTCCAACGCCTCGGGCTCGCCCCGCAACCAGATCGAGAATGCGGCCAGCGCGACGCCCAGCAGCGCCACCGCGAGTCCCGGCAGGACCGCGTTCCAGCGGCTGAGCTGCACGCGCTCCAGCCCGACCGCCATCACCAGCGCCGCGGCCGGCACCAGCGGCAACAAATAGTGCGGCTGCTTGCCGCTGATCAGCGACAGAACGAGCAGCCCGACTCCGAGCCAGACCAGCGCCAGACGAACGCCGCCGTCCACGTTGCGCACGACCGTGCCCAGCGAGCGCCAGGCCGCCGGCCAGACGATCCACGGGAAGAGCAGCGCCGGCAGCACCGGCAGGTACCACCACCCCGGCCGCTCGTGGGCGAATGCCTCGGCGATGCGGCCCGCAGTCTGTCCCCACAGGATGGCCCGCCCGTAGCTGTAGCCGCCGACCTCGGCGGCGGGCAGCGCCCAGGCGATGCCGATGAACACGCCGGCGGCGACGGCAAGAACGGCGCCGAAGTAATAGCGCAGCCACGAATGCGGCGCCGGTCGCATCCATAGGGGCGCCAACAGAACGGCGGGCAACACGTACACCGCCATCACCGGCCCCTTCGCCAGCGCGCCGCCGCCGATGGCGATCGCGGCGATTGCAAACCCGCGCCACGGGCGGCCGCGCCAAGCCTGCACGAGGCCGAGCATCGTCACCATCGTGAAGCAGACCATGAGCATGTCGAACATGGTCACGGTGGTGAACACGGCCCACGCCAGGCACCCGATCAGAAGCCATGGCACGAGGCGCGCCCGTTCGGGCGCTTCCGGCCACAGCGACCGCGCCAGCGCGCGCGCGGCGAACAGGCTGGCAAGGCCGAACAGCGGCGCCACCATGCGTCCCCACCACTCGCTGACACCGAGCACCGACCAGCCGGCGTGGATCATCCAGAACAGAAGCGGCGGCTTGTGGCTGTACGGCTCGCCGTTGAGCAGCGGCACGAGATAGGAGTCGCGGATCCACATCTCCCAGGCCACCGCGAGGTAGCGGGTCTCGTCGATGGGCAACAGCGGCCGCGTGTTGAGCGCCACCAGCACCAGGACCAGCCACACGGAGACGAGCGCGATCTCGTCGCGCCACGCCCACGCCAACGCGCGCAGGCGCCGGGCCCGATCGGTGTCGGTAAGACGCCGTACCGAGGCGACCGTCCTTTGGGCTGCCTGCTGCGGCGACGTGAACGTCACGCCTGCGCGCTCTCGGCGGTGATCATACTTGCGCGCCTTCGGCGCGACGCTGGCGCATGATGAGCTGTAGGTTGCGGAAGTAGATGAAGGCGCCGAACGCCTGCCCGACGATGAACACCGGATCCTCGCGATGGAGCGCGTACGCGAGCAGCGTCAACCCGCCCGCCAAGCTGAAGTACCAAAACACGATCGGCACGTGGCTTTGCCCGCGCCGCTCGCTGGAAATCCACTGCACGATGAAGCGCATCGAGAACAGCAGTTGACCAAAAAAGCCGATCAGCACCCAGGTCGTCAGGTCGAAGGACAACCCGCCGATATCAACGTGCATTCACTCGTCTCCCTTTACGGGTTCCACTTCGATCACGCTCGGATGCCAGCGGCCGGAGCGCCGCTTGAGCCACATGACGCCGATGAGGTCGACGATGCCGACCCACAGGCGATTGTGGACGCCATAGTGCGAACGGCCGCTGCGCCGCGGCCGGTGGCTGACCTCGACCGACGCCACACGTCCCCCGCCCTGCTGAATCAGCGCCGGCAGGAAGCGGTGGAAGTGGTCGAAGTGGGGCAGCCGCAGGAACGCGTCGCGCTCCAACAGCTTGAGTCCGCAGCCAGTGTCCGGCGTGCTGTCGCCGAGCAGCCAGCCGCGCACGCCGTTTGCGACGCGCGACGACATGCGCTTCAGCCAGGTGTCCTGTCGGCGCTTGCGGTGGCCAGCGATCATCTTCAGATCCGGGTCGCCCGTTTCCCCGAGCAGGTGCCAAAGGCGCGGGATGTCGGCCGGATCGTTCTGGCCGTCGCCGTCGAGGGTGGCGACCCAAATGCCGCGCGCGACCCGCACGCCGGAGAGCAACGCGGCGCTCTGGCCGTAGTTGCGGCGATGGCGCACGACTACCAGCCCGCGGCGCGCGAGGCGGGTCAGTGCTGCGCCGGTGCCGTCGGAGCTGCCGTCGTCGACGATGACGATCTCGTAGCCACCGTGGATTCCGGTCAGCGCCGCGGTGATCTCTTCGATGAGGGGCGCGATGTTGTCCTGCTCGTCGTGGACGGGCACGACAACCGACAACGCTGTAGCCGATGGAGCCGGGCCGAGGCGGGACTGCCGCTCCGGTGTGACCGCGCCGCCGGAGTCGGGTGGTGTCTCCACCAGCCGCGGAGCCTCCTGGCTACGGACGCGGCTCATGCTCATCCGGAATGACCCATCCCCGGTGTTTGCGGCGCCGCGGCCCGCGGCGGGCCTGCGTCCAGGCGCCGGTGACCGAACCTAGTCGGTGGCGCGGCGGGCCACAATGGACTGCCTGCACTTGGTGGTCCAAGCGCAATGTTAGTCCCAAGCGCCCGCTGAGGCCAAGCTGGCCGGCAGGCGCAGCGGAGCGGAGCCGAACGGCCGGCAGGTTCACCCACAGTTGCAGACTATGGACGGTGACGCCCTCCGCGGGGATCTCGTTGTGGATGACGCCGCGACCGGCTGTCACCCATTGCGCATCGCCAGGACGGATGATGCCGGCGTTGCCGTGGTTATCGTAATGCTCGAGCTCGCCCTCCAGAACGTAGGTCACGGTCTCGATGCCGCGGTGCGGATGGCGGTCGAAGACGCCACGCGGGAACCAGTCCTCCATCAGGCCGAGGAAGGGATCGTTGTCGGCCCAGGCGCCAAACTCCAAGAGCGGCCGCACGCGGTGGGTCGCGTTCATGCCGGCCTGTTCGACGGGACGGGCGATGCGGGCGACCGCACGACGGTTGGGAGCTCGTTCCGGCATGCACGGGATGTGGGTGGCGTTGACCCTCTCGCCAACCGCGCCTAGGTTGCGGCCTGCCTAGGATGGGCGCGTAGCTCAGCGGTAGAGCGGCAGACTTTTAATCTGTAGGTCCCGGGTTCGACCCCCGGCGCGCTCACCAAGTTTTCAGCGGATGTCCACTCTGGCGTTACTTCGTCAAGAGCGCCCGAGATAACGTGGAGACAACGGAGGGCGTGTGAAGCCCGCGCAGGCCGTGGCGAAGCACCAGCCGCCGTTGGCGACAATCAAGCCGCTGAAACGGAGGAACGCTTCGGGAAGTACCTGAAAACGGTGGTCTGCCCTGTCGAAAGTGGTCCAAGCCCAGAGTTAGGATTGGCCCACTTTTGAATGGAGAATGGGATGCCGCGTCAGCGATTTGCGGCCGAGCAG
>VGER01000051.1 GCA_016869235.1 Alphaproteobacteria bacterium
GGCGAGCCCTTGGTGCATCCGCCGCCGCCGCCGCCGCCGGTCGTGCGTCCGATCGCCCGGCCCGCCGGCAACCAGCCGATGCGGGTTTCCGGTCCAACCGCCGTCGCGTCGCCGCCACCGGCTGCACTGCGTCCGGCGCCGCCGCGTCCCAAGGCTGCTCCGCAGCGGCCGGCTTCTGCGACATCCGCAGCGCGTCCTGCGTCGCCGCCTGCGCCGCCGCGCAAGCCGGCTGCGCCTGCCGCTCAACCGCCGGCACCCGCCAAGCCGGGGGTCAACCCGCAGGACTATGTCGGCAAGGAATACACGTTGTGGAAACCGATCGCCGGTGGCAGGGGTTCGCTGCGCATCGGGGGCGTCGATTGGTCGCTGGTGGGGTCCGATGTGCCCGCTGGCACCCGGGTTCGTGTAGTCGGCGTTGACGGGTAGTCGCTGCGCGTCCAGCGGACTGAGGGATAAGACTCATGTTGCGTCGAATTGGCTGGAGCGTGATGACGCTCTCGGCGGTCTTGCTTGCGCTCTTTGCCGCCCGCTACTTCTTTCCGGGCATGCCGGGCGCGTTTCCCCAACAAGCCGACCTGTACGCGGACATCCGGCCGTGGCTGCTCATGCACATAGCCGGCGGAATCGTGCGATCGGTGCCGGCCCGAGGCAGTTCTGGAGAACTTTTGCCACGCCACCGACGAGGTGTACCAGACGGTGTCCTGGTTGTGCTGGGTGCCAAATCTCGTGGTCGCCGAGCTATACCTAGGGTGGCGCCGCCAGCAGCGCGTACTGGCCGCGCAGGCAGCGTGAACCCATGAACCCGTCCGCCGAGCAGCTGTTGGTGCGTTGCCTGGCCGACGCCCATTTCCCGCAGTTGCCCAACTTCTATCAGGGCAAGGTGCGCGATTCGTACGACCTTCCCGATGGTCGGCGGATCATGGTCGCCACCGACCGCCAGTCGGCGTTCGACGTTGTGCTGGCCGCCGTGCCGTACAAAGGCCAGGTGCTCAACCAGACCGCGCGCTTCTGGTTCGAGCAGACCAAGGACATCGTGCCGAACCACGTCGTGAGCGAGCCCGATCCGAACGTTGCCGTTGTGAAGCGGCTGAAGATGCTGCCGGTCGAGATGGTCGTGCGCGACTATCTCACCGGGTCCACCGACACCAGCATCTGGCCCATGTACCAGCGCGGCGCGCGCACGATGTACGGCGTCACGCTGCCCGACGGCCTGTCGAAGAACCACAAGCTGCCGGCCACCATCCTCACGCCGACCACCAAGGCGGAGAAGGGGGAGCACGACGCGCCGATCACGCCGAAGGAAATCGTCGCCAAGGGCCTGCTTACGCAGGCGCAATGGGATCAGCTCGCCAGCATCAGCCTGAAGGTGTTCGCGCGCGGCCGCGAGATCGCGGCGAGGAATGGGCTGATCCTCGTCGACACCAAGTATGAGTTCGGCCTCGACGAGCAGGGCCGCATCACCCTGGCCGACGAGATCCACACGCCGGATTCCAGTCGCTACTGGATCGCCAAGACCTACGCCGAGCGCCTCGCTGCCGGCAAGGAACCGGAGAGTCTCGACAAGGAGTTCCTGCGCCTGTGGATTCGCGAGCGGGTCGATCCGTACAAGCAGCCCATACCGCAGATCCCGGCGGAGACGCTCGTCCAGTTCAGCGACAAATACATCAGGCTCTACGAGACGGTGACCGGCAAGAAGTTCGAGCGGCCGCCGCTCGACAAGCCGGTGCGCGACCGAGTCGAGGCCGCCCTGCGCAAGTCTTTCCCGGAGTACTGGAGGTAGCGATGACCCCTGCCCGGAAGCGCGTGACGAAGCGGGCGGCGGCGAAGAAGTTTCCCGCCCGGAAGGCCGTGGCCAAGAAGGTCGCGGCTAAGACGAGAGCGCCGGCCAAGACCATTGACCTGCGCAAGGAGCGCAAGGCGCTCTACACGGCGCGCCCCGGCAAGCCGGCAATCGTCGACGCCGGCACGACCGCGGTGCTGGCTCTTGATGGCGAGGGTCATCCGCGCATCGCCAAACCAAGGTTCGAGGACGCTGTCGCGGCGCTGTTCTCCATCGCCTACGGCATCAAGGTCGAACGCAGGAAGGCCGGCAGGGGACCCGACTTCCTCGTGCCGAATCTGGAAGCGGTGTGGTGGGTGGACGGCGACCAACCGATGTCGGCGAGCACCGATCCCGCTGATTGGCGCTGGACGGTGATGGTAGCGATGCCGGATTTCCTCAAGGCTTCCGACCTGAAGGTGGCCACCAAGAAGGCGGCGGCCTCCGCCGACGCGCCCCTCACCCAGAAGGTGGCGCTGCGCCGCTTCAAGGAAGGTAAGAGCGTGCAGCTCCTGCATGTCGGGCCCTATGACAAGGAAAGCGAAACCATCGCCCAGATGCACGCCTTCGCCGCCGCCAACGGCCTCAAGGTGCGCGGCAAGCATCATGAGATCTACCTGAGCGATCCCCAGCGGACCGCGCCCGAGAAGCTGAAGACGATCCTCAGGCTCGGGGTCATGTAGCCGCCTTGAACCGCGGCGGCCGGTCCCGTAGAACCGGCCCATGACCAAGCAGTTCGACAAGAGCAAGCTGCCCAGCCGCCACGTTTCCGTGGGCCCGGAGCGGGCGCCGCATCGCTCGTATTACTACGCCATGGGTCTTGGGCCCGAGGACATCGCCAAGCCGTTCATTGGCGTCGCCACGGCATGGAACGAGGCTGCCCCCTGTAACATCACGTTGCATCGCCAGGCGCAGGCGGTGAAACGCGGGGTCGACGCGGCCGGCGGCACCCCGCGCGAGTTCACCACCATCACGGTGACCGACGGCATCGCCATGGGACATGCCGGCATGAAGTCGTCGCTGGTCAGCCGCGAGATCATCGCCGACTCGGTCGAGCTCACCATGCGCGGGCATTGCTATGACGCGCTCGTCGGCCTGGCCGGCTGCGACAAGTCCTTGCCCGGCCTTATGATGGCGATGATCCGCCTCAACGTGCCGTCGGTCTTCCTGTACGGCGGCTCCATCCTGCCGGGAAGATTCCAAGGCAAGGATGTGACGGTGGTCGATGTGTTCGAGGCAGTCGGGAAGTATGCTGCTGGAACCATGGACCTCAAGACGCTGGTGGACCTGGAGTCCGTCGCCTGCCCGACGGCCGGCTCGTGCGGCGGCCAGTTCACCGCCAACACGATGGCGTGCGTCTCCGAGGCCATCGGCCTGGCGCTGCCGGGCTCCGCCGGCGCGCCGGCGCCATACGAGTCGCGCGACCAGTACTGCGAGCTGGCCGGCAAGACGGTGATGGACCTCCTCGCCAAGCAGCTGCGCCCGCGCGACATCGTCACGCGCAAGGCGCTCGAGAACGCCGCGGTGGTTGTTGCCGCTTCCGGCGGTTCCACCAACGCCGCCCTGCACCTGCCGGCGATGGCCAACGAGGCTGGCATCGACTTCGACCTGCACGAGGTTGCGAAGATATTCAAGCGCACGCCGTACATCGCCTCGATGAAGCCGGGCGGCAAGTACGTCGCCAAGGACATGTACGACGTCGGCGGCGTGCCGGTCCTCATGAAGGCGCTGCTCGATGGCGGTTTCTTGCACGGCGACTGCATCACCGTCACCGGCAAGACCATCGCCGAGAACCTGAAGGACGTGCGCGTACCTGAGGGCCAGGACGTCATCGTGCCCACTTCGCGCGCGATCTCCAAGACCGGCGGCGTCGTCGGCCTGCGCGGCAACCTCGCGCCCCAAGGCGCCATCGTCAAGGTGGCTGGCCTCAAGCACACCGCTTTCACGGGCAAGGCGCGGGTGTTCGACTCCGAGGAGGCGTGCTTCGCCGCCGTGCAGGCGCGCAAGTACGCGGCGGGAGACGTCCTGGTGATCCGCTACGAGGGGCCGCGCGGCGGCCCCGGCATGCGCGAGATGTTGTCTACCACGGCGGCTATCTACGGCCAGGGCATGGGCGAGCAGGTCGCGCTGATCACCGATGGCCGCTTCTCGGGGGGGACGCGCGGCATCTGCATCGGCCACGTCGGGCCCGAGGCGGCGGTCGGCGGTCCGATCGCGCTGCTCCTGGACGGCGACGTCATCAGGATCGATGCCGAAGCCGGCACGTTAACCGTAGAGGTCTCCGACGCGGAGTTGGCCAAGCGCAAGGCCGCCTGGAAGCCGCGACAAACCGATTTCCGTTCCGGGGCCCTGTGGCGCTATGTTCAGACGGTTGGCGACGCCGAGAAGGGTGCTGTGACGCATCCGGGGGCTCGCGCGGAGAGTCACGTCTACGCCGACATCTGAGGTTCGTACGCGTAGTTCACCGTTTTGTCGAAACCCGGGGGCGGGGATTCGGTGACGTATTCGTTTCGCACGCTGGGTGAGGCGCGGACCGCGCCCGCCGGCGGTATCAAGGCGCGCTTCGCAGCGCTCGTCGAACGGCTGCGCAAGCGCTTCGATCCCAACGGCGGCGTTCAGGTACGCGCCCGTCTGACCTATGCGATCGGCAAGGCGACCATCGCCATGGGCGACGACGCCACCGCCTTCCGCGGCCTGCGAGCGCGTCCGCTGACTCCGCCCGGCTTGTGCATCGAGGTGCAGAACCACGGCAAGGACACCATCATCGTCACCGAGGTGGGCCTGACGCGCGGCGAGGACGGGCCGCAGATCGCCTTGCGCGATCCGCACTTGCACGACAGCGGACCGTGGCCGCGCCATCTGGCGCCGGGCGAATCGGTCGTCGCCCACTTCGGCTCGGGTCTCGCCGGGCACAAGGTGCTGCCGGACGTGCGCCGGTCCTATGCGCTCTCGATCGATGGGCGTCACTACTTCGGCCCGGCGCGCGCTGCGTCATTACGTTGCGCGCACGGCGGAGCTAGCAGTCCAGGTCAATCGCGGCGCCGCCTAGCGCGGCCGCGACAGGATGAGCGAAAGCTCGTCGCGCACCCCTGCGGCGGACTCTTCCAGGCGATGGCGAAACTCGACGATCGCTGACGGGAAGGTCCACGTCAGTTCGCGCATCTTGGTGCGCCCGCGCACCGTCGCTTCGTTTTGTTCCGCTACCCACGCGTTGTGGCCGTAGCTTTGCCGCAGCTCGCTCTCGATCGCCTCGGCGTCGCGCTCGCGCGAGAACCCGACCACGTCCGGCCCGATCCGGACTTGTGCGACTCCTCCGTCCGGCGCTATGACGATCTCGGCCGCCCGCGGCAAACGCCCCAGGATCACGTGCGTCGTGTAGCGCGGGCGGACCGCGGTCGCTTCGACCTGGAGTGCGTCGCGCAACTGGCCGCGCAGCTCCGCCGCCGTCATGCCCAGGCGGATATCGCCGAACCCGTGCACATCGGCGGGCTGAGCGGCGGCGGCACCGCTCAGCAATGCCCAGGCGGCGGCGATGCGCCACACCAAGCGCATTAGCGTGGGCGCAGGAACGAGACCGTGAGGAGATCCTGCGTGCCGTCCGCTCCGCCTGCGACCAGCGCGTGACGGAAGGTGATGATGGTGGAGGGGAAGTTCCATGCCAGGGAGCGGACCGCCTCACGGACGGCGTTGGCGGTGCGGTCCTCGTTGGCCTGGATCGCGTGCGGCTCGCCGTAGGCGGCGCGCAAGGCTTCCTCGACGGCCCTGGCCTCGGCTTCGCGGACGCGATTGACGAAGCCGTTGCCGAAGCGCACTTCGGTCAGCCCGCGGCCGGGATTGAGGGTCAGCTGCACCGGCGCGAACTTCACCCCGCCGATCTCCGCCTCGGCGAGCGAGTACGTCATCAGCCCGATCTGGCTGCGCTGCCCCACCAAGCGCGGGCCAAGCGCGGCCGCGAGCTCGTCGGCGCTCATGCCCCAGCGCGTGACGTCCCATCCGGCGACGTCCTCGACCGCGGGTGCCGGCAAGCCGACCGCCTGACGCACTTCCGGCGGCATCGCGGGCTGCGCCAGGGCGGGGAGGACCAGCACCGTCGGCAGGATCGCCAACCAACCTCTAGAGCGGGGCATCGCGCAGGCGCCCGGCCACCGCGGCGAAGATTTCGTCGGTGACCGTTTCCATCTCGTCCTCTTCCGGAAAGAAGCTGCCCGACCACACGGTCGTGCCGCCGCGGACGTCGACAAGCTCGAGCGCGATCCGGAAGATCTCCGGGCCGCCATCCATCAGTCCTACCAGCACGAAGCGCACGCCAAGCGTAGCGGCGATGTCGGCAGCACGCATCTCGGGCGGAAGGCCATGCACGGCGTCCTCCGCCGCGACCCGGAAGATCGGCTGCTTGGCGAGGGACTCTGCGACCGCCGCTGCCACGTGTCCCGCCAGCTTGCCGGTGTGCTCGCCGGAGGCGCGGATGGTCACCGCTATAGAACGATTCGGAGGCAGGTTCACCTGCGCCAAGGCCGGCGGCGCACTTGGAAAGACGAGTGCGAGCCCGATCAGCGCGGCGGCACGGACGACCCTGTGGAGTGCTTTCACCGCTCCGGTATCCCCGAAACCCGAGATACGGTCAAGCGGCCAGAGCCACCCTCATACCAGCGGTCGGCGAGAGCTAGTACGGCAGTTGGGGCGGAGCGTCGGCGAGCTCGATCCACACCGGCGTGTGGTCGGAGGCCTTCTCCTGGGCGCGCGGCTTCTTGTCGATGTCGCACGCCGTCAATCGGTCGGCGAGCGCCGGCGACAGCAGGAAGTGGTCGATGCGCATGCCGTCGCCCTTGCGGAAGGAGCCGGCGCGGTAGTCCCAGTAGCTGAACGCGCGCGTCTCGTCGGGGTGCAGCGCGCGGAACGCATCGGTGAGCCCGAGGTAAACGAGCTCGCGCCAGCCGGCGCGTGCTTCCGGGCGGCACACCGCGTCGCGCGCGTTGGCGACCGGATTGAACACGTCCACGTCGGTGGGCGTGACGTTGAAGTCGCCGCCGAGCACGAACGGCTCTTCGCTTTCCAAGAGTTCGCGGGCGTGAATGGCGAGCCGCTTCATCCAAGCGAGCTTGTAGTCGAATTTCGGCGACTCGATGGGATTGCCGTTGGGCAGGTACAGCGAGGCGACGCGGATGCCGGCGGTCTCACCCTCGATGTAGCGCGCGTGCTCGTCTTCGTCGTCGCCCGGCAGGTCGCGGCGAATGTCGGCGATCGGGAACTTCGACAGGATGGCGACACCGTTGTAGGTCTTCTGCCCGAGGACGGCTGCGTTGTAGCCGAGGTCGCCGATCTCGAGGTGCGGGAAGTCCTGCTCCGGCGCCTTCAGCTCTTGCAGCAGCACGACGTCGGGGCTTGCCTCCCTCAGGTAATCGACGACGTTGGGCAGCCGCGCCTTGATCGAGTTGACGTTCCAGGTGGCCAGCCTCATCGACCGGGCCTCATGCGAGCGGCTTGTTCGCGAAGGTGTTGGCCCGTGCTCCCGCCACGGAAAGCCACAGCACCGAAGCGAGAACCAACGCAACGAACGGCGCCACCATCAGGTTCAGGCCGCCCCAGCCGGCCGTTGCGAGCAACGGACCCGAGAAATAGGTGGCTGCGGCGACGGTACCGAAGATGACGAAGTCGTTGGCCGCCTGCACCTTGGCCTTCTCGGTAGGCAGGTAGGTGGAGGTCAGCAGTGTGGTGCCGCCGACGTACAGGAAGTTCCAGGCCAGGCCCAGAAGCACCAGGCCGACCCAGAACTGCGAGACATTGGTGCCCGACAGGTTCACCGCGATGCAACCGGCGAACAGCGCCGCGCCCGCCATCAGGATGCGCAGCGCGCCGAAGCGCGCGATCAGGCTGCCGGTGAAGAACGACGGCGCGAACATGGCGAGGATGTGCCATTGGATCACGGTCGCGGCGGACTCGAACGAGTGATGGTGATGCTCCATGGCGAGCGGCGTCACCGTCATCACGAACGCCATGCCGGCATATCCGACCAGCGCCGCGCCCAGCGCCACCAGGAACGCCGGGTTGCGCATGATCTCCGCCATCGGCCGCGACGAGCCGGCGCGCTCGGCCGCGCTCGGCATCGGGATGCGGATGAACTGGAGGATCAGCAGCGCGGCGAGCGACACGCCGATCAGCGCCGCGAACGAGCCGGCGAATTCCGCCTGCGGCAGCAGGTCCTTGGTGCGCTTGGCAAGCTCAGGGCCGAGCAGTGCGGTGATGACGCCGCCGGCCAGGGTGAACGAGATCGCGCGGCTCTTCCATTCGGCCGCGGAACCGTCCACCGCCGCAAATCGATAGAACTGCCCGAAGCCGCCGTTCACTCCGCTCAACATGGCGCCGGCACAGAAGATCCAGAACGAGCCCTGCATAATGCCGAGGGTAGCGATCGTCGCACCTGCCACGCCGAACGCGGCGCCGAGCGTGAACCCGGCGCGCCGGCCGACGTGCGCCATCAACAGCGAGGCCGGGAACAAGGTCGCCATCACCGCCAGCTGTTGCAGCGCCGTCGGCACCGTTGCCATGGCCGGATTGCCGGCAAGGGCGCTGCCGACCAGCGCCGCCTCCGCGATCATCGTCGACATGACGATGGTGAACAGGCCCTGGGCGATGGCCAGGACGAGCACGTTGCGCCGCGACATCGCGAGGGTAGGGGTTTCGCTCATCGACGCCTCATAACACGAAAGGCCCGGGCTTGGCCGGGCCTTCGGTTGGCGCGCTGCGAGGCGGGGCGATCAGATCGCGAAGCTCGCGCCGCAGCTGCAGGACGAGGTGGCGTTCGGGTTGCCGATGGTGAACTGGCTGCCGATCATCTTCTCTTCGAAGTCGATCCGCGAGCCGGCCAGATACATCAGCGACAGCGGGTCGATGGCGACCTTGGCGCCGTTCTGCTCGATGACCTCGTCGTCCTTGGCGATCTTGTCGTCGAATTCGAAGCTGTACTGGAAGCCCGAGCAGCCGCCGCCCTTCACCTGCACGCGCAGGGCGGCTTTGGCGGCATCCTTGCTCATCAGGTGGGCGATGCGCCTCGCGGCGCTCTCGGTCAGGCTGACAGCGGGTTCTCGGGTCGAACGCATCGGGGCTCCCGGCCAGGGGCGCCAGTCTGGCGCCCCGCGACTTAAGGCTTCCTGAATGTAAGAGTCCCCCGCCCCCTGTCAATGTGGCCTCCGGACCGGCCCAATTCCTTGCTCCCTGGGGGCGCGCGGACTAGCTTCCGCGCCGATGTCCAGGCCCAGCGCCCAGCCGAGCGCGACCGCTCCTTATGCGAGCCGGCCCGAGCAGACTCGCGGCCGCCTCTATGCGGAGCCGCCCTCGTCGACGCGCACGGACTTCCAGCGCGACCGCGACCGCATCATCCACGCCGCGGCCTTCCGCCGCCTGCAGCACAAGACGCAGGTATTCATCTACAACGTCGGCGACCACTACCGGACGCGCCTGACGCACTCGTTGGAGGTGGCGCAGATCGCGCGCTCGGCGGCCCGCGCGCTGGGGCTCGATGAGGATCTCGCCGAGGCCGTGGCGCTCGCCCACGACCTCGGCCATCCGCCGTTCGGTCACGCGGGCGAGGACGCCCTCAACGCCGGGATGAAGGACTGGGGCGGCTTCGATCACAACGCCCAGGCGCTGCGTATTGTCACGCGCCTGGAGAAGAAGTACGCGCGCTTCGATGGCCTCAACCTGTCGTGGGAGGCGCTCGAAGGCATGGTGAAGCACAACGGGCCGCTGGTGGGTTCGAACAGCCGGCAGAAGCCGTTGCCGGCGGCGATCGCCACCTATGCCCAAACCCACGATCTCGAGCTAGCCACGTTCGCCGGGCCCGAGGCACAGATCGCCGCGCTGGCCGATGACACGGCCTACATCAACCACGACCTCGACGACGGCGTGCGCGCCGGCCTGTTCGGCCTCGACGACTTGCGCGACGTGCCGCTCGTGGGCCCTATGCTCGCTGCGGTGCGGCGGCTGTATCCGGATCTCGATCCGGCTCGCACCATGCATGAGGCGGTGCGCCGCCTCATCGACCGCATGATCGGCGACATCATCGCCGAGACGGGCGCCCGGGCCGCGGCCGTACGGCCTCAGTCGGCCGCCGATGTGCGCGCCATGGATCGCCCGCTGGTGGCGTTCTCCGCCGCCATGGCGTCCGAGGTCAAGACGCTGCGCGGCTTCCTCTACGAGAACATGTACCGGCACTCGCGCGTCAGTCGCGACGCCGCCGAGGGCGCGACGGTTGTCGCGGATCTTTTCCGGCGCTATCTCGCCGAGCCGAAGGCGCTGCCGGAGCAGTGGCGGCCCGACCCCAACCAGCCAGTGCCGGAGCGGGCGCGCAGCGTTGCCGACTTCATCGCCGGCATGACCGATCGCTTTGCCGTGGCCGAGCACGAGCGGCTGTTCCCCTCGCGCGGCCGGCAGTTCGCGGTGCGATAGGCAACAAGAATATGAACTACTTCAATCTATTGCTCGACCGCATTAAGGCGGATCTGGAAGGTCTGCAGGCCGCCGGGATCCTGCCGGCCGGGCTCGATTTCGCCGCGGTCGCGCTCGATCCTCCCAAGGATCCGAAGCACGGCGACGTCTCGACCAACGCCGCGATGGTGCTGGCCAAGGCGGCGGGCAAGCCGCCGCGCGAGATCGCCACGGCGCTGGCGGCGCGGCTAAGGAGCTATTCCGACACCGATGGCGCCGAGGTTGCGGGGCCCGGCTTCCTGAACCTGCGTCTCAAGCCGTCGTTTTGGTACGCGCGCCTGTCCGAGGCGCTCAACGCCGGCGACGAGTATGGTCGCTCGACGCTGGGCCGCGGCAAAGGTGCGGTCAACGTCGAGTACGTCTCCGCCAACCCGACCGGCCCGATGCACGTCGGTCACGCCCGCGGCGCCGTTTTCGGCGACGCCCTGGCGGCGCTGCTGGAATTCACCGGCCACGATGTCACTCGCGAGTACTACATCAACGACGACGGCGCCCAGGTAGACGTCCTCGCCCGATCCGCCTACTTGCGCTATCGCGAGGCCCTCGGCGACCGCATCGGCGAGATTCCCTCTGGCCTCTACCCCGGCGAATACCTCAAGGACGTCGGCGAGGGATTGGTCGAACTCTACAAGCAGCGCTTCCACAACGCTCCCGAATCGGAGTGGATGGAGCCATTCCGCGAGTTCGCCGTCGCCGAGATGATGGGTGAGATCCGTGACGACCTCGAGCTGCTCGGCGTTCGCCACGACGTCTTCACCTCCGAGCGCGGCCTGGTGGCGGAGGGCAAGGTGGACAAGTCGCTCGGCGGCTTGCGCCGGAAGGGCCTTGTCTACGAGGGCGTGCTGGAGCCGCCCAAGGGCAAGGAGCCGGAGGACTGGGAGCCGCGCCAGCAGACCCTGTTCAAGGCCACTCAGTTCGGCGACGACACCGACCGCCCGGTGCAGAAGTCGGACGGCTCATGGACGTATTTTGCCACCGACATCGCCTACCACGCGGACAAGATCGATCGCGGCTTCGAGACGCTGATCAACGTCTGGGGTGCCGACCATGGCGGCTACGTGAAGCGCATGGAAGCGGCGGTGAAGGCGCTTTCCGACGGCAAGGTGGCCCTCGACGTGCAGCTCTGCCAACTGGTCAAGCTCATGGATCGCGGCCAGCCGGTGAAGATGTCCAAGCGGGCGGGAACCTTCGTCACCCTGCGCGACGTGGTCGACGCGGTCGGCAAGGACGTCGTGCGCTTCATCATGCTGACGCGAAGGAACGACGCGCAGCTCGAATTCGACTACGCGGTCGTCACCGAGGAGTCGAAGGAGAACCCGGTCTTCTACGTTCAGTACGCGCACGCGCGCTGCCATTCGGTGCTGCGTAAGGCGCTTGAGGTGATGCCGGGCGTCGATCTTTCATCATCGTCTTTGGCCAGGGTCGAGCTTCAACGCTTGACCCACCCCGACGAACTCGCGTTAATCAAAGTGCTCGCCAGCTGGCCGCGCTCTGTTGAGTCGGCCGCCGAGGCCCACGAGCCGCATCGTGTCGCCTTTTGGCTGCGCGATCTTGCCGCCGCCTTCCACGCCCTGTGGAACCGCGGTAAGGAGGAGGAAGCGCTGCGCTTTCTTGTCGACGGCGACCGGTCCCTGACCCTGGCCCGCATGGCGCTCGTGCGGGGCTGCGCCCTCGGCCTTGCGGTTGGTTTACGCATCATGGGTGTCACCCCTGTCGAGGAGCTTCGCTGAATGACTCCGCTCGCTCCCGTTCCGGCCAACGCCGACTACGATCCGCCGCCCGAGTATTTGTGCCAGGGCCCGCAGCCTGCGCCGCAGCCGCCCGAGCGGCGCGGCGGCGTCGGCCGCACGCTCACGGCAGGCATCGCGGTGGTGACCTTGTCGGCGTTCGCCGGCGGCGTCTGGTTCGCGTACGAGGAGGGGGTGCGCCGCGGCCTCGAGCTGTCGCCGCCGCTGGTGCGCGCCGATCCGTCTCCCACCCGCATCGTGCCGGTCGAGCCAGGCGGGATGGTCGTCGCCAACCAGGACAAGCGCGTCTTCGACGCCATCGCCGCGGTGGCGCCGGCGCCGCGGGTCGAGCAGCTCCTGCCGCCCCCGGAGACTCCGATGGCGCCGCCGCTCGCCGAGCCGCGCGTCGCGCCTCCGGCGCGCGCCACTGACGTCGCGCCTCCGGCGCGCGCCACTGATGTCGCGGCTCCGGCCATCGTCACGCCGCCGATCGTCGTCGCTGAGCGGGCGCCGGTCGCAGCCGGCGCGACGCACGCCATGACGCCGGTGCCCGATGCGGTGCCGCAGGCGGCCGCGCCGCTCGCGCAGGCGCCCAACGGCGTGCCGGTGCCGCCGCG
>VGER01000052.1 GCA_016869235.1 Alphaproteobacteria bacterium
CCGACCTGCCACGTCCATGCGACCTGCAGGTTCTTGACGTTGTTGAGGTTGATCTGATCGAGCGCGCTGTAGTTCCAGCCGTTGTAGGTGATGCTGGGCATCACCACGTTGGCCGGATTGCGCGACAGGTTCAGAACGTCCTGGTTGGCGCTTGCGGTCCCCGCGACTCCGGCAGCGGCACACAGTGTCAACAGCGAAGTGGTGACCCGCGACGTATTGGTCATCGGTTTCCTCCCCAAGGTGTCGGCGTCCCTAGGCGGGCGCCGTGTTGATATTAGTGCGAATCACGCTCGCCCGGACGTGACTTTGGCGGGCGGGAAAGGGGCCGGAAACCGAGAAAAAAGGGGGGCAGCTTGCGCTGCCCCCCTTCGGGAGTAGGTGTCTGCTGCTGGCGATTAGCCCGGCAGCGCGAACACGTACAGGGTCGAGCCCGAACGACGATAGCGGTTGGCATCGTCCGGAGCGGCGGTGGCGGCGACGGCCGTGTTGGCCGCGGCCGAGGACGCGATCACCGCCACGTACTGCTTGTTGTTGTAGCGGTAGGTGATCGGCGACTGACGGCAGCGGGCGCCCCAACGGAACGTCCACACGTCGTTGCCGGTCTTGGCGTCTACGGCGCGGAACACACCCGAGTCGTTGCCGCACATGAACAACAGGTCGGAGGCCGTGGCCATGACCGGGACTTGGTTCGAGTAGCGGAAGTTGCGGGTCCACGCCGTCTTGTTGCCGGCGGCGTCGATGGCCAACAGCTGGCTTTCGTTCGGCGTGATGGTGCCGTCAACCAGCTTCAAGGGCTGACCGCCCGGCAGGGTGAGCCTGTCGAAGGGTGAGTCTCTGGATTGCTTCGTCGCGTCGCCCCGTAGGGGCGCCGCGCGCCGGAGGCGCGCCTCCCGCGCGACTCTCCTCGCAATGACAATCTCCCAGCGTCATTGCGAGCGAAGCGAAGCAATCCAGGAGGGTCAGTGCGCTCCCTCACAGCAGCGTGTCGCAGATCCGCTGGCTGGTGGGGAAGTACTTCAGGCACCACTCCACGCTCATGCGCTTGCCCTGGTAGACCGCGCGGATGTAGTCCACCACCGCCTCGACCTCGCGCGGGTTCATCTGGCGCTTGCCGTGCACCGGCCGCTCCTCGACCGGCGTGTTGGCCAGCGTCTTGCCGTAGCAGGGCAGGGCGGCGGTCCACGCGTCGCCGCGGTACTGCGGCATCACGCGGTCGCGCTGGCCGATGATCTTGCCGCAGCTGATGATCTCGATCATCTGCTCGCGGCTCATCAGCGAGGTGATCAGCGCCGGCCCGCCCGCCTGCTTGACGTCGCCGAACTCGGCCTCGTGCTCTTTGCCGACGCCGCGCCAGTCGTGGCAGTACTCGCAGTCGACGCCGTCGGCGCGATAGAGCTTCATGCCGTTCTCGATCTGCGTCATGTCGGGCGCCGCCGGGCCGGCCACCTGCGGCAGCGCACCAGAGGGGACGAGCAGAATGATCGCGAGTGCAAGCCACCGGACCATCGTGCGTTACCTCTCTCTGAATGCCTCGTAGCGGATGCGCAGCAGCGGCCGCAGCAGCCGCTCGGCGACGCTCTTCGAGCCGGTGAGGAAATCCACCGTCGCTTGCATGCCGGTGCTGATGGGCAGCGGCGCCGACTCAGTGCCGAGGTAGGCGCGGTCGGTCTCCACCTGGGCGCGGAAGTACACGTTGCCCTTGTCGTCGGTGTCGGCGTCGGCGCCGATGTACGTCACCCGGCCGGTCAGCGCGCCATAGCGCACGAAGTCGTAGGACGACACCTTGACCACCGCCGCCTGGCCCACCGTCACGTTGCCGCGGTCGGCCGGCTGCAGCTTCACCTCTACCACCAGGGTCGAGGTGAGCGGCACCACCTCCAGGAACGGCTCGCACGGCTTCAGCACGTCGCCGATCGAGCGCACCTTCAGGTTCTTGACGACGCCGTCGATCGGGCTGGTCACCGTGGTGCGGTCCTGCTGGCGCGTCGCCTCGTTCAGAAGCTGCTGCGTGCGGGCGATCTCCACCTCGTTCTGCGCCAGCTGCTGCTGCACCTCGCGGCGGAACTGCAGCCGGGTGTCCTCGATGCGCGACAGCGCCCCCTGCAGCGTCGACTGGGCGCGCGGGATCGACACGGTGATGGTGGCGATCTGGCCTTCCAGCTGCGTCTTGGTGCGCTCGAGCTCCAGGTGCTCCACCCGCGTCGTCAACTGGTCGCGCAACAGGTCGGCCGAGATCTGCCAGCGCCGCGTCACCAGGTCGAGCTCGGCGCGCAGGCTCTGGCGCTGCGACTCGAACTCCTGGATCTCCAGGCGGCGCTGCTCGGCCTGGCGCTCCTGCACGCCCAGCGACGTGGTCAGCTGGTCGCGGCGCGACTGGTAGGCGAGGCGCTCGGCGGCGGCGATGTTGGGCTGGCGCGCCACCGCGTCCGCCGGCCAGTCGGGCGGCTGGTCGCGGCTCTCGGCGGTCAGGCGGGCGCGCGCGATCATCAGCCCGTCGAGGCGGCCGCGGATCTCGGTGGCGTTGAGGTCGGTGGGCGCCAGCTCGACTTGCACCAGCGGCTGGCCGGTGGCGACCATCTCGCCGTCGCGCACGAAGATGCCAGCGATGATGCTGCCTTCGAGGTGCGCCACCTGGCGCACCTGGCTTTGCGGCACCAAGGCGCCGCTCGCCACCGCCACGTCGGTGAGCTGCGCGAAGTGGGTCAACGCGGCGGCGGCCAGCGCCATGACCAGCACCGAGACGCCCACCACGCTGCGGCTGACGATCAGCGCCTCGCGCACCAGCTCGTCGAGCGGCCCCGGAACGCCCTTGCCGGCCGGTACTGATTCGATTGCTTGGGTCAGCGGAGCAACTCCAAAAACGCCCAGCGCACCATACCACAAGCCGCGCTTGTCTTATGTATGTCGGCGTGTTTCGCGTTGCTACGGCGCGGCCGCTCCCAGCCCACCGCCGACGCCCGCCAGCAGGTCCTCGTCGAGCAACAGAAGCGCGGTCTTGGCCGAGCCGGAGAACGTCGCCCACTTGCGGTGGCCGGCGCGGGTCGGCACGTCGCCCGCCATCGCGCTTGCGGTCACCTCGCTCAGGCCGAAGCGGCGGGCGAACTTGGCGCCGTCGGCGGTCGCCGCCAGGCCGCCGACGTGGCGCGTGCCCTCCGGCGAGCGCAGCAGGATGCGCGCGATCTCCATCACCATGCGCGCCGAGACCACCGTCTCCTTGCCCGCCACCGAGTAGACGTACAGCGATCCCTACTCGCCGTCGGCGGCGCAGTGCGACGCGGCGATGCACGCCTCGTCCATGCGCCCCGCGATCAGCGACTGGTAGACCGGCTGCTGCAGGCGCAGCGCCACCAGGTGGCCCTCGTAGCTGCGTCCCATCGTGCCCGGGCCGTAGGCGGCGACGCCGGGGCGTTGCGGCGGCACGTGGGTGCAGGCGACCACGGTCGCACTGGGGAACTTCGCCCAGTTGGCCAGCACTTCCAGGGTGACGGGCTGCGCCGGCTGGTACACGGCGTGGTCGAAGTTGAGGATATCCTGGCGCAGCCACGGGCAGTCGGGCGTCGTGCCGATCGTCACCATCTTGTAGTTCGAGTCGGTCGCGGTGGCGAAGTCGGCGAACTGGCGGCCGCGGATGCTGCGGAACAGGCGCTCGGCGACCGCGCGCATGCCCGGCCGCGGCTCGCGCCGCACGCGATGCCGCGCGAAGATCGGCAGCCACAGCCCCGCGTCGTCGGCGAAGAACGACACCAGGCCCAGGCGATGCTCGCGGCGCGGAAACTGCTTGTGGTTCTCCCAGTTGGAGACGGTGACCACGTGCAGGTCGGCGAACAGCGCGTGGTCGTGCGCCGCCAGCCGCTCCAGGAGTTCGCGCACCGACCAGTTGCGCTGCGCCCGGCGCGTGCGCAGGTAGTCGCCAAAGCGCATCTCGCTGGCGGCGGAGCGGATCTCCATCAGGGCCCGTCGCGTCTGCGCATCGTCGGGCGTCATGGCACGAAGGCGCGGCCCTGCGGCGAGCGCTCGAACCAGCGCAGGCACCACGCGCGGCTCATCGCCTTGCCCTGGTACACCGCCTGGATGTACGCGACCACCGCCTCCGCCTCGCGCGGCGCCAGCATGCGCATGCCGGGCTGCGGCGGACGCTCCGCGGGGTTGCCGCTGCACGTCCGCCGCACCCACGCGTCGTTGTCGTAGTTGGGCATGATGAAGCCGCCGTCGAACTTGCCGCACGCGACGATCTCGAGCATCTGCTCGCGCGTCATCTTCGACGTGGTGAGCGCGGGCCCGCCGGCCGGCACCAGCTCGTTGTAGAGCATGTTGTGCTAGCGCCCGGTGCCGTTCCAGTTGTGGCACAGCTCGCAGCCGGCGCCGCCGTCGCCGGGGCTGAGCGCGTCCTTGTAGAGACGCATGCCCATCTCCAGCAGCGCCAGATCCTGCTCCTGCGCGGCGACAAGCTCGCCCGCGAACAGGCTTAATAAGTGCGGCGGCGGCGACCGCCAGCCCCGGAACCCAACCCCGCATCGATGCGCCCCCGCGGCAATGATAGGCCTGACGTGCGGGGGTGTTGTCGAATCACGACGGCGCGCGGTGGGAGCGGAGCGGAAACAGCGCGCATCCAGGCGCCGCGGCTCTCGCCCGGTTCTTGGTCTCCGCAGCGGGCGCTAGCCGACCAGCCGGCGGAACTCACCGCTCGCGGTGTCCCGCACCAGCAGGACGCCGTCGCCCACGCCGAAGTGGGCGCCGTGCAGCTTCAAGCCGCCCTGTTCCACCAGCGCCCTGACCCACGGAAACGTCATGAGGTTGGACAGCGACAGCTCCACCGTCGCCAACTCGAGCCGGTGCAGGCGTTCGCGGCCCTCGATGCCGGGAGCGACACGTTCGGCCGCCGGCGCGATCAGCGACAGCCAGTTGCCGATGAAGTCACCGGAGGCGAGAGGCGTCGCGCCGCGGGCGAACGCCTGGATGCCGCCGCAGCGCGCATGGCCCAGCACGACGATGTGCTTCACCTGCAGGCCGCGCACCGCGAACTCGACCGCCGCCGAGGCGCCGTGGTACAGGCCCGCCGTCTCGTAGGGCGGCACCAGGTTGGCGACGTTGCGCGCGACGAAGATCTCGCCGGGGTGTGCGTCGAAGATGACTTCGGGGGAGACGCGCGAATCGCAGCAGCCGATGACCATGACCTCGGGACGCTGGCGCGCGGCGACCCGCTCAAATCGCGCTCGCTCGCGCACGAAGCGGTCGCCGAGAAAGGCGCGGTATCCTTCGTCGAGGCGGGCAGGGAACGTCATCGGGCGCGGGAAGATAGCCCGTTCCTGTCCGCCGCGGCAGATCGAAAGTTGACGCAGCACAGGCCTGGGAGTGCACATGATCGTCCACCTCGTCGACGGTACGTACGAGTTGTTCCGCCACTTCTTCGGCGCGCGGCGCTTCCATTCCTCTGACCCGCCCTTCGGCGCGGTGGTCGGCGTGTGCGGCACGATCGTGCAGATGCTGGCCGACGGCGCCACCCACGTCGGTGTGGCGACCGACCACGTCATCGAATCGTTCCGCAACGACCTGTGGCCCGGTTACAAGACCGGCGAGGGCATCGAGCCGGCGCCGTGGAAGCAGTTCCATCCGCTCGAGGACGCGCTCATCGCCATGGGCGTCGTCACGTGGCCGATGGTGGAGCTGGAGGCAGACGATGCGCTCGCCTCCGCCGCCCACATCGCCGCCCGCGACAAGCGGGTGGAGAAGGTGTGCATCTGGACCCCCGACAAGGACCTGGGCCAGTGCGTGGTCGGCGACCGCGTCGTGCAGATGGACCGCCGCTCCAATGTCCTGCGCGATGCGGCCGGCGTGCGCGCCAAGTTCGGCGTCGATCCCGCGCGCATTCCCGACTACCTCGCGCTGGTGGGGGATTCGGCCGACGGCTACCCCGGCATCCGCGGTCTCGGTCCCAAGACCGCGGCGCGCCTGATCGAGCAGTACGGAGCGATCGAGGACTTCCCGCCCGAGGTGCTGAAGACCGACCGCGAGCATGCACTCTTGTTCAAGAAGCTCGCGACGCTGCGTACCGACGCCAAGCTGTTCAAGAAGGTGGACGAACTTGCCTGGCGCGGGCCGACGCCGGCCTTTGCCAAGCTCGCCGCCAAGATGGATGCCGGCCGCCTGCTGGAGCGGGTCCAGAAACTGGCAAAAAAGGTGGCGTCCTAGCTGCGACGGAGGGCCGCACGCCTGCCTTGGCGCTGTGTGATGTCACCTCTGGATGAAGGCAGTCAGCCCTCTATATCGCTTGGTTCCGCCCTCGCGCCGCCGCGTGGGGGCGAGAGAGTCTTCCGGGTTCCGATGTCCTCATCCTTACTGCGCAACGCCATCGTGCTCGGACTGCTGGCCGCGGTCGGGCCGTTCGCCATCGACATGTACCTGCCGGCGCTGCCGTCGATCGCCGCCGACCTCGGCGCGTCCACGGCCGCCGGACAAGAGATGCTCCAGGCTCTTGCCGGCGGCTATACCTTCGCCATCGCCACCGGAGCCGTCATCATGGCCGCCAGCATCGTCATCGCCCTGGTCGTGATCCGCGGCAGCAAGGGACAGCCCCAAGCCATGGCGCATTGATGACGACACCGGTGGACACCGCCGCTGGGCAAATGGCGACGGCCGGCCCACTCGCTCCGCGCAGCGCGTGGGTCGGCCTGCTCGTGCTGATGCTGCCGTGCGCGCTCTACGCCATGGACCTCACCGTCCTCAATCTGGCGGTGCCGGCGTTGTCCGCCGACCTCAAGCCGACCAGCGTCCAGCTCCTGTGGATCATCGACGTCTACGGCTTCCTGGTCGCCGGCTCGCTGCTCACCATGGGCACGCTCGGCGACCGTATCGGCCGCCGCCGCCTATTGATGATCGGCGCCGTGGCGTTTGCGTTCGGCTCGCTGTTCGCCGCCTTCGCCACCAGCGCCGGCATGCTCATCCTGGCGCGCGCCCTGCTCGGCATCGCCGGCGCCACGGTAGCGCCGTCGACCCTGTCGCTGATCCGCAACATGTTCCCGAACGCGGCCGAGCGCTCGGTCGCGATCAGCATCTGGATCTCGAGCTACTCGGCCGGCGCCGCCATAGGCCCCTTGGTGGGCGGCGCACTGCTCGAGTTCTTCTGGTGGGGCTCGGTGTTCCTGCTCAACGTGCCCATCATGGCGCTGGTGGTGGCGCTGGCGCCCGTACTGCTGCCCGAGTACCGCGATCCGAAAGCCGGCCGCGTCGACCTGGTCAGCGCCGCCATGTCGCTGGTCGCCGTGCTCGCCGTAGTCTTCGGCCTCAAGCAGATGGCGCAGGAGGGCCCCACGCTCCTCGGCCTCGGCGCCGTCGCCCTCGGCATCGCCCTCGGCATCTGGTTTGTGCGCCGCCAGCGCGCGATGGCCGACCCGCTCATCGACATCCGCCTGTTCGACAACCGTTCGTGCAGCGCCGCGGCGCTGGTCTACATGCTGGCCGGCATGGTGATGTTCGGCGGCTTCGTGCTGGTCCACCAGTACCTGCAACTGGTGCGCGGCCTATCGCCGCTCACGGCGGGGCTGTGGACGTTGCCATGGGCGCTGGCGTTCATCGTCGGCTCGATGGTCACGCCCCTCCTGCGCCGGCGCTACAGCATCGCCACGCTGATGACGGCCGGGCTCATCGTTGATGCCGTCGGCATGGCGTTCCTGCTGACGCTCGACGACGGCACCAGCTGGATCGCATTCGTCGCCATGACGTTCGTGTGGTCGGTCGGCGGCGCACCGGTCTTCATGCTCGCCAACGACATCGTCATCGGCGCTGCGCCGCCCGAGCGCGCCGGAGCAGCCGCCGGCATCTCCGAGACCGGCGCCGAGCTGGGCGCCGCCCTTGGCGTCGCATTGCTAGGCACGCTCGGCACCTGGCTCTACCGGCGCGAGATGATCTCGCTCATGCCGCCCGAGGTGCCGGCCGCCGCCGCCGCCGCGGCGCGCGACACCCTCGGCGGCGCCATTGCCGTCGCCGGGACTCTCGGCCAGCCGGCGCGCGAGCTGCTGGTCGACACGGCGCGCGAGGCGTTCCTGCTCGGCCTGCAGGTCACGGTCGCGGTCGGCGTGGCGGTGCTGTTCGTGCTTGCCGTCGTCGCGCACCGCAGCTTGCGCCGCAGCGCTCAGCCGCAGTCCTTGTAGCCCGACGCGCGGCACGCCCGCGCCAGCTCGTCCGCCTGCGTGAGCTGCGCCGGGGTCAGCTGCGCCGCCACCACGTCGCGCGCCACGCCGCGTCCGCTCTGATGGGCGCGGCCCAGCCAGAAGAACGAGTTGGTGTCGGCCTGCGCAGCGGCGAGGCGGAACCACCGCGCCGCCTCGGCATGGTCCTGGGCGACGCCGCGGCCCTGTTCGAAGACCATGC
Organism: Alphaproteobacteria bacterium; assembly: GCA_016869235.1. Classification (GTDB taxonomy): domain Bacteria; phylum Pseudomonadota; class Alphaproteobacteria; order UBA2966; family CAIVPW01; genus CAIVPW01. The sequence goes on from VGER01000052.1 coordinate 8,368, forward strand.
CGAGGTCGTGTTGCGCGCCCACATGCCCGCGCTCGGCGGCGACGCGGTTTCACACCGCTGCCTCTTCGTCGTCGAAGGCGCTGCCGACGCCGAGCGTGTAGACGCGCGCCAGCGCGTACTGCGCTTTCAGGAGTCCCTGCTCGGCGGCGAGGCGGTACAGCCGGCGCGCTTCGCCCGGATCCTGGTGCATGCCCTCGCCGGTCGCGTACATGGTCGCGAGGCGGAACTGCTCCTCGGCGCTCTCGCCGAGCGACGGCGTGGCGCCCATGGCCACGGTCGCCAGCGCCGCCAGGACGGCGCCCGCCCGGAGAATCTTTTGGCCCTCGCGCGTCAAGCGAGAAATATCCACAACCGCCTCGTTCTCTACATGATCTTGTAATGTGGATGGGGTAGCATCACTACCAGTGGGGATCGTGGTTGCAGGACGCTCGGGTTTGCCGCGTGGTTCGGCCGACCCCTCCTGTGCGCCCCAACAAGCCCTTGCGACCTCGACCTCGTTCGACCCGGCCCCGCTCGGCCGGGTTTTTTGTGCCGTGCGTAGGTAACCAAGCAGGGGAGGTTCCGTACTTGAGTAAGCGTTCGAGCATGAAGCAAGCGAACCGCAAAAAGCGTCGCATTGTCCGCTCGCTCGGCACCGCCGAGATCATCGATTTCCAGGGCGGCAAATACCAGGACGCCAAGTTCGATCACGAGCGCGCGCTGCCGCCGATCAAAGCGCTCACCGCCACCCAGGCCGACTACCTCGCTGCGCTGCGCACGAGCCCGCAGGTGGTGGTGATGGGGCCGGCCGGCACCGGCAAGACGTGGATTGCCGCCACCCATGCGGCCGACCTCTACCGCAAGCACGCCATCTCCAAGATCATCCTGACGCGTCCCAACGTGCCGAGCGGCCGCACGCTCGGCGCCTTCCCCGGCACGCTCGAGGAGAAGTTCGCGCCGTGGGCCGCGCCGGTCACCGACGCCATCAAGGCGCGCATGGGCGCCGCCGCCTTCGACATCGCCGTCAAGCACAACGACATCGAGCTTGTCCCGTTCGAGGTGATGCGGGGCCGCTCGTGGAACGACGCGTTTGTCCTGCTCGACGAGGCGCAGAACACCACGCCCGCCGAGATCAAGACGTTCCTCACCCGCATCGGCGAGAACTGCACCGTCGTCGTCAACGGCGACGTCAGCCAGTGCGACCTCAAGGAAAGCTCAGGCCTGTCCACGGTGCTGCACCTCGTCAAGTCGAAGATGCTGCCGGTGCCGATCATCGAGCTCACCTTCGCCGACATCGTGCGCTCGGAGACCTGCGCCATGTGGGTGAGGGCTTTCGCCGAAGCGCGGCTTTAGCCGAAGCTTTGCGACGCTGCGGGCCGGAGCGCGCGAGCGCTCCGGCCTTTGTCTATCGGAGTCTGTCTGGGGGCCGGAGCGAACGCCCCGGCCGGTCCTTGTCTCCGCCCTTGTCTCGGCTACTTGGTCTCGCCGCCGAGCAGCGCGAGGTCGGCGGCCGGCGGCTGCACTTCCGGCGGCAGCGGCGCCGCGTCCGGCTCGACGATGCGCAGTGTCCCCGTCATGCCGAGGAAGGCGGCGAGCCGCGTCATCGACATTCCGAACGTGCCGGTGCGCAGCGGCAGCAGGGTGAGCGTCGCGGCTTCGCCAGGCGCCAGAGTGATGCCGTTGAGGCCGGCAAGGACGCCCGGCCCCCAGTCGGCGATCAGCTCGTTTTCGCGCTCTTCGGGCAGGCCCGGCTCGGTTGCCGCGCGCGGCGTCGCGGCCGCTTGCGCCGGTGCCGGAGTCGGGGTCGGGGTGGGCGCGGGCGGTGCCGGCGCGGCGCCTAGGGCGCCGAGCACGTCGAACGGGTTGGCAGGAGCGGGTGTCGCCTGCGCTGCCGCGCCCGGCGCCGGCGCACCGGCGCTCTGCGGCGGCCGCGGGGCGATGTCGCCAAACGGATTGGCCGGCGCCGGCGCGTTCAGGCCGAACGGATCCGGCCCCAGCGCGCCGAGGTCGCCGAGCAGGTCGCCAAAATCGATCGGCCTCGCCGGCGCCGGCGGCGCGTCGAACGGGTTGCGCGTCGTGCGCGCCAGCTCCTGCTCGTGCGGCGTCAGGCGGATGATCTGGCCGACGCCATGGAAGGCGATATCGTCCATCTTGGCGGCGGCGTACCCGGTCGGCGTCAGCGGACGCTCCACCGGTTGCGTCGTCAGCGTGCGCACGGCGACGGCGTCGAAGAATCCGGGTGCGGCGAAGGTGTGCGCCTTGTCGCCGGTGTTGCGGATGCGCAGGCGCACCGGCTGACCGACCACGAACGTCATCGTCGTCGGCGCCACGGCGTACTCGGTGAGGATGATGTCGGCGACGGCGGGGTTGTTCCAATCCGCGGCCCGCACCGCCTTCTCGGCGGCGGGCGGCATGCCGGTGCCGGCGAGCTAGCGCGCGCCCGAGCAGGCCGAGAGGCCGGTGGCGGCCGCCAGCGCGAGGGCGGAGGCGAGTGCTAACTCTTTGCGCCGCATGTTCTTTTGCCGACTGTAGCAGGGGTCCCGCCGCTCGCCTAGCGGCCGCGCTGTTGCCCGGGCGCAAAGCCGCCGCGTGTGACGCTAGGCCCGTTGCGGCCCGCGCCTCCGCCGACTAGGTTGGCGGCCCTCCGAGGGTTTCACCTTCACACCGGCCGCACGGCCGTTCCGCGAGTCACATGGCTCTCCTGTCGCAGGCCGTCCGCCGCATCAAGCCGTCGCCGACCATCGCCATGACCACGCGCGCCGCCGAGATGAAGGCCGCCGGGCGCGACGTGATCGGGCTGGCCGCCGGCGAGCCCGACTTCGACACGCCCGACCACATCAAGGAGGCGGCGATCGCCGCCATCCGCCGTGGCGAGACGAAGTACACGCCGGTGCACGGCACCAAGGCGTTGCGCGAGGCGATCTGCGCCAAGTTCCGGCGCGAAAACGGCATCGCCTACACGTCCGACGAGATCGCCGTGTGCGGCGGCGGCAAGCAGGTGCTGTTCAACGCCATCCTCGCCACCGTGGATCCCGGCGACGAGGTGCTCATCCCGGCGCCGTACTGGGTGAGCTACCCCGACATCGTCATGCTGGCGGGCGGCGCGCCCATCGCCATGCCGACCACCGCCGAGATGGGCTTCAAGATCGGTCCGGTGCAGCTGCAGCGCGCCATCACGCCGCGCACCAAGTGGCTGATCCTGAACTCGCCCGCCAACCCGACCGGCGCCGCCTACACGCGCGACGAGCTCGCCGGTCTGGCCAAGGTGCTGCTGCGCAACCCCAAAGTCTGGGTGATGGTGGACGACATCTACGAGCACCTCACCTACGACGGCTTCCAGTTCGCCTCGTTGGCGCAGGTGGAACCGGCGCTCAAGTCGCGCACGCTCACCATCAACGGCGTGTCCAAGGCCTATTCGATGACCGGCTGGCGCGTCGGCTACGCCGGCGGGCCGATCGACCTGATCAAGGCGATGGCCAACGTGCAGAGCCAGAGCACGACGCACACGTCGTCGATCAGCCAGGCCGCCGCCGTCGCCGCCCTCAACGGTCCCATGGAGTTCCTCACCGGCTGGCGCAAGAGCTTCGCCGAGCGGCGCGACTTCGTCGTCGACCGGCTCAACGCCATCCCGGGGCTGACCTGCAAGAAGCCGCAAGGCGCGTTCTACGTCTATCCGAGCTGCCAGGGCGCCATCGGCAAGAAGACTCAGCAGGGCAAAACGATCGCCAACGACTCCGACTTCGTCACCTACCTCTTGGAGGCGGAGGGCGTCGCGGTGGTGCAGGGCGCGGCGTTCGGCGTCGAGCCGTACTTCCGCATCTCCTATGCGACGTCGATGAAGGCGCTGGAAGAAGCCTGCGCGCGCATTGCCCGCGTTTGCGCCGCGCTCAAGTGACGCCCTAAGGCGTCATTGCGGGCGAAGCGAAGCAATCCAGGATCGGTTTGTTGTCGCGATGACGAAGCCAAACACCTTCCGTCCCGGCGAGCGCGTCGAGTTCCGCGTCGGCTCGCCGTGGGCGGGTCAGATCGGCACGGTGGTCGAGCAGCAGGGCTTCGCCGTCACCGTCCACCTCGACGGCACCGACGAGGAGGAGAACGTCACCCTCGACGCCGCCTGGATCGAGCGCGTCGGCGCCTGAGTTCCTACTTCGCCACGCCGCCCGGCCGCGTCGGCAATCCCGGCGGCGGTGCGGCCGGCAATCCCGGCCGCAGGCCCG